>CAYTDB010000023.1:0-59566 GCA_964436455.1 uncultured Anaerolinea sp.
TGGGAATGACCGTCAGGATAAACAAAAACAGGAATGCCCAGCGAGGGATTTTTGTTTGTGGTAGCCTGTCGAATTTTTCCAAAGTAAAAAATCCCGTTCTTACACCTGTAAGTTCAAAACACACTTTTCAGCAAAGTTGCAATCGAGATATTGGATTTTCTCGATACCGTAATTAGGGCATCTGGTATCTTCGATTGTTGATTGGATGGTTAAGCCTTCGATCTCGGAGCCTATTCTTTCATCCTTACATACATCACACTTGTTCCGCCCACTTCCTGGGTGCGGATCTCGAAGCGGTCCTTGAGTTTGGCGATCATGCGCGAGAGTTGTTTGTGACCATAGGTGCGCGGGTCGAAACTCGGGTCTACCTGATAGATCGCCTGTCCCAGCGAAGCCAGCGGCGCCCAACCATCCTGTCCCACAGACATTTCGAAGGCTTGACTCAGAACGGGCATCGGGTCAAGGTCGTCTTTTCCCTCATCCTGCTTCTTCGCGGTCTTTTTTGCATTTACTTGTTTCTTTTGTGTGGCTTTCTTTTCTGCGGCGAGATTTTCGGTGAACACGAACACATCACAAGCATTGACGAAGGCTTTGGGTGTTTTCTTCTCACCGATGCCCATCACAAAGATGCCCGTCTCACGAATGCGGGTAGCCAGTCTGGTGTAATCGCTATCAGATGAGACGAGACAGAATCCCTCAACGACACGTGAGTGTAGGATGTCCATTGCATCGATGATCATGGCGCTGTCGGTGGCGTTCTTGCCGATCGTATAGCGGAATTGCTGGATGGGTTGGAAGGCATGATAGTTGAGCGTATCCTTCCATGAGTTCATGTTGTTGGTCGTCCAGTCGCCGTAAATGCGGCGGACGGTGACCTGGCCGTGCTTGCCAGCTTCCACAAGCATCTCAGGGAGCAGGGAGGATTGTGCATTATCGCCGTCAATGAGAATGGCGATCTTGTTTCTCTGTGTGGATAAATTTTCGTTTGCCATGAGTTGATTATACCTTTCAAGTAGCTATGGGTTATGGATTGGAAGGCATGGGAGTGTATAACCCATCCGGTTTTGGCGTGAACAGCCCGATATCACGACAGGAAGCAGCGCCTTCGCGTGGAAAGAGTCCCTGGTCGCTGTTTACTTCCACTTGAATGGGGCTTTCGGCTTTGTAGGTGCTGTCCACAGTCATTTTGAGGGTGACTTCATAACCAGCCGGGATGGAAGGTATTTCCTGAATCTTGTCGGGATGTTCCCTGCCCTCGTCGAGCGCGTAAAGAGTGGCGGTCAGGTTTGTGAGTTCCACGTTCCCAATGTTCTTCAATGTGACAAAAGAGTTCGTGACTTCGCCCATGCCATGTGTGATGTCGATACTGGTATTGCAGCCCAGAATGACAATACGTAAAGCAGGGGAATTTACGAGGGGGGTGGGCGTGAATGTGCGAATCGGAGCTTCTGTCAGCGTGGTTGGAGCCATGTTCGTGCTGCTGGGGAGGAAGGTGGGTGTGGTTGTTATGGTTGCTATTGCCGGTGTGGCAGATGCACCGATGATGACCGGGGTTGGGCTGTAGATCGATGGCGTGCGTGTTGGGGGCAAAAATGGGGTGGGTTGCGGCAATGGTTGAACCACCCAGCCATTACAGGATGATAAAACGATGGCAATCAAAGAAAGTATGATGAATTTGTACACTATTTCTTCTCCTCCGTTTCATTGTATCCGGCTTGGCAGGATTGGGCAAAGCCCCCAAATGGCTTGGAGGGCAAATCGTTCCATTTCAAGTTCAGAGTTGCCCGTTATCGCCCCAATTTTCCAATTTCTTTTGATAGTCGGTGTCATTGTATCTTGCTAACGCAAATGCACTTGCATACGACGGTAATCCATGACCTGTCACACAAGCAGCAAGCAGTTCGCCAACTCCACAGGCAGACATGATGCCATAACCCGACACTGCGCCGGCCACGTACGCGCCCTCCACACCCATCGGACCCACAAGCGGTCGATTCTCGCGTGTCCTTGTGTAAAAACCACCATCAATTTGTGGGCGCGGCACCTTTGAAAAATACTCCTTCATGCGCGGCAACATGACGGCGAGTCCACGCAGGGTGATCTCGGGATATTGTTCATCCATCGCGGGTGTGTCCACGGGCTCCACCACATCAGTATGATATTCCCACAGCATCAAAATATCCGTGCCCCTGCCTTCGGGTCTTGTGTGCCCACCTGATGGAAAAGTCTCTGTCAGCCAGCGGGTTTCGTCATCTTCTGCCAGGGCTTCACGTTCATCTTTGCTCCACGGCAATGTCTGCGCGTCGTTCCAGATTAACAGCGGCGCATCACGTCCCACCACACCCAGCGAGTCTTTAATAACAGCCTTGAGATGTAATTCAGTGTAAACAGGAAGTTCAACGCCAGCCAGTTTGCCGACCTCTTTGAGGAATGGTCCCGCCGCGTTGATGAAGATGGGGGATTTGATTCGGACTCCCGAACTTAACTGGACTCCCTTGACTCTTCCTCCCTCGACATCGACTCCCGTCACTTTCCCCGCCTCAAACCGCACCCCGAGCCTGCGTCCGTTCTCGAGGAGGTACATCCCCAATTGTTGCGCGGACAGCCACCCCGCTCTTCGAACGTGCAATGCGGAAACAGCTTTGTCTGTGAGGTAGGGGAAGTGTTTGCGGATGATGTGGTTGCCAAGTAACAGGTCGGCACCGTTTGGAGCGTTGTGAAAGCCTTCCAGGTGTGAAGGCTGGTAGTCTGATGCTTCAGTAGTGTGAACGCGGATCGGACCAGCACCCAGGCTTGAGATTAAGTCCGAAGCGGTTCTCATCTCCACTAATCTGTTTTCATCGGCAGTGACGTAAAGATAGCCGCGGCGGTTCATCCTAAAGACATTCCCGCTTTCGTCAGCAAGCGACTCCATCAAGTCAATGGAGCGGTTCATCAGGGCCAGCATTTCGGGGTCGGGCCACCAGTTGCGATAGCACTCGGTGGAACGGTCACTGGTGAAGGAGAGCGGTGGGCGTTCGTCCACGAGCAGGATGTTTCGGATGCCCGCCCTGGAGAGGAAGTAGGCAGCGGAAACACCCGTGATGCCCGCGCCGCAAATGATTGCATCGTATGTGGCATTCATGAAAAATCGGTCTGATTGTAACAGACCGATGTGAGATTAGTCGAACTTCCTTTTGAGATCTTCCCAGCCCGGTTCGACGAGCATGGAGCCATCCGGGAAGATGATGGTGGGCACACTGCGGTTACCGTTGTTAATTTGCATGACAAAGTCGGTGGCTTCGTGGTTCCCTTCGAGACCAATATTAAGGTATGGGATGTTATTGGATTCGAAGAATTTTTTGGCGCGCAGGCAATCAGGGCAGAACTGGGTTGTGTATATTACGATCTGGGATGGGTTGAGGGTGTAATGATCGGACATGGAATACCTTTTGATGTAGGTTTTGCTTATAGATTGGTTCCAGTCTAGAAATCTTACCCTGAAAATATTTGAAGTGCATGACCTTGAAAATTACCTGATTCTGCCAGAATTTGTGGTCAAGGTGTAACGCCTGACATGGAAGTTGAAATGAGCAAATTGTGCAGCCAATTTTGATGATAGACAAAGCCATTCAGTTTATGGGCGGGTAAAAAATAATTCTGGCTGGCTTTGGAACGCGGACAATACGGTCCGAAATCATGTAACAAAGCCCAGGCGCGAATGGAGCGTTCGGGCGAGGTCCAGTGACCATGAAAGAAGCGGGCGCCATCTAACCAACGCGCCATGGCATTCATGTGGCGATCCAGCATGTTGCGGGTGCGATGCGCAAGCGGATGATCGTATGCCAGCGCAAAGCGTTCCGTTTTCGCGCACAATTTGCGGACTGCCTCCAGCACGTAACTCGTCGAATTCTTTTCTGCCCAGAGCCGGAGTTGCTCGGCTTTCACACGAAAAGCGGCGACATCGGTTGCCCGGTACACATCCCAGACTTGTTGGGAAAGTTGTAGGAAGAGTTCTTTCAAGGGTTTCCCGCGCTCGCGGATTTTGATGAAGGCATGCAAAAAGCAATCAATCAGGACGAGCAGCGGGAATGAATTCAACCAGGCGCGTTGGGTCGCCGACCAGCCATCAGTGTTGACGGTTTCCGGCGCATAATCCGCTTTCATGGTAGGTGTTTCCTCCTTGAAATGCCGATAGGCTTCAGTTAAGTTCTCCTCATCAACGCTCAAAGCGACGGATGCGCCTAATACACAACTTCTCCAACGGTCGTTGCCGCGACAACTTTTTCACCGTTGAGCCACGTGAATTTCTCATCTGCCAATAAATGAGGAGGTAGTTTCTCCGGGTCTTTCACGACCGTTTGAAAAATGGAGGAACGCCCAAACTGGTTCTCCTGCCGATACCAATACTTGTCGTCATACCCAAACACGTACGCCAATGCCCAAAAAGGAACATCAAAACGCCGCAAGAACAATGCCTTTTCCGCATCGTCCGTCAAGCCTGCAAAATATGGCAACACGCCGCTCGGCGCAATCGTGAAGACCTGTTCCTTGCCTGCACTATCGCGGACTTTGAGACTGATGCGTCGCAACCGTAGCCCTCCATTTATTCGGAAGAGCGTCCATCCGGTAAGGTATAACCGCCAACGATTTCTTTCGGAAAGAGTTCGGGGGACTGGGCGATCATCTCGTCAACCCATTTCCGATAGGCGCGATAATCCCCCACAATTTCATGATACTGTTCCATTGGCAACGGCAGCGTAATACGCTTATGTGACCTGACAACATTGGCTTTTTGGTACAATTTCTTTGAGGCATGGTGGCCGGGCTCGTGATGGAGTTTTCAGCCTATCATGCCTCAAAACCACAAATTCCAACAGAATCAGGGATATTTTATGCGCCCTCCTTCTAGGGGGGGGCCAGTAAGTAGGCACATAGACGGTCCGTGCGTCCGGTACATAGCCTGTCTTGAAGCTTTTTTTTCGGGCAGTCTACTGAAAGTTCTAGTATATATTCTGTTAGGCCGCAATTAGTTGTTGATATAAAAATGTTATTAATCGACACTATGTCCACGATTAAATTTCCGTTGGCTGATATTTAGTTCACCGCAACCAGCTTTTCTGCCTTCAAATAGGGAACTCCTCTTTCCGTGTCCATTTCCATGATGCCTGAGATTAATAAGGGTGAGTTTGCATCGAGCACAGCTTTGGCTGCACGATATACGTCTGGAAAAATAATCACATCCAGCATTCCGTAAAGATCCTCTAGGTTTAAGAAGAGCATCATCTCTCCTTTGGCAGTTCGATTGCGATGAGATGTCTGGCGGACACCTGCAACCGTCACGCGGCGCCCGATTTTTTCCACCACTTCCAGAGTTGTGCTAGCCCCGGTGATTTTCTCCGCTACCAATTCCAGCGGATGGGCATCGATGCCCGCACCGAGAATTTCTATCTGGGCAGCTACTTTCTGTTGCAGGGTCCAATCGTCCTCACTGGTGTCCTTCCATTCAAAGAGACTCATTTGATTTTGTTTCCAGCCGCCACTCTCCAGTCGGCGCAGGATGGCAGGGATCTTGCCTAATCCGTCCAGCGCACCGATCTGTGCAAGATGTTCAGCTTCTCGCATACGCGGGTCAACACGCGACAGGAAATCATTCAAGGATGTGAATGGTGCCTGTTGAATGATCCGCTGAATCGTTCGATTGGTTAATTCCTTCACCTGGTTTAGGCCCATGAACAGGACATGCTCTTCCGAGTCCGACGGTGTTTGAACAGAAAAGTTATGTTCGGAATAATTCACATGTGGCGGATGAACCTTCAATCCCATTCTGCGTGCTTCGTTGAGATACACACGCTGACTGTAATATCCGCCCCAGTTCGCGAGTACAGCCGCCATGAATTCATCAGGGAAATGTTCCTTGCACCAGGCGGAACGCCATCCAACCCTGGCGTATGATGCGGCATGTGCTTTGGGGAAACCGTAGCCGGCGAAAGCTGCCATCATTTCCCATATTCGTTCTCCGACTCCAACAGGCACTCCGCTCTTGGATTGTGCCTCTTGAACAAACTTTCTTTCCAATTCCTGCATCTTCCTGCCCGGATCAAAATGACTCATCGCACGACGAAGTAAATCTGCCTCCGCCAGATTGAACCCGGCTAGTTCGTTAGCGATCCGCAGTACCTGCTCCTGATAAAGTATCACGCCAAAGGTTTCATCCAGCAAAGGTGCTAGTGCCGGATGCATATGATTAACTGGTTCTTCGCCTTTGAACCTGCGTATGAAAGCATCCTTCAAGCCACCACTAAGGGGACCCGGTCGATAGAGTGCCAGAGCCGCCATGATGTCATCTTCACTGTGGGCGTGGATCTCTCGCAGGGTAGCGCGCATCCCCGGACTTTCTATTTGAAAACATCCGATTGTTTCTCCCTGTTCAACGCGATTGGATGTGGCCGGATCGTCAGATGGGATGGAATCCAGAACAGCTAGAGGAGTTGAGTATTGCTCTGGCTGGTTTTGTTGAATGAACTCAGCTACATCTCCCAATACAGTCAACCCGCGAATGCCAAGCAGGTCGATCTTGACCAGTCCCAAGGCTTCCACTGACTCCAAGTCCAATTGGGTGATGACCACGCCCTTGCCACCTGAACGCATTACGGGCACGAGATCGGTTAATGCGCCAGGAGCGACGATCACACCACCGGGGTGCATTGATAGATGGCGCGGAAGTTTCAGGATGGCTTCGGCGTGGTCAAAGATATGCTGATAAGTCGGCGATGGATAGGTGGAACGAAGCTCTGCAAATGGAGAGGGTGGATCATGATCTTCATCTGACTCTTCGAAACGCGCCCAGAATGAATGGGGCAACTGATTCGCCAACTCCCTTACTTTGGTTGGTTCGAGGCCAAGTGCTTTGGCTACATCTCCCAATGCTGAACGAGGGCGATAACGATTGATGGTTCCCACCATGGCAACTCGATCGGTTCCATACGTTTCAAAGACATGCTGGATAACAGAATCCCGTCTTCTAGAACATAGGTCAGTGTCGATATCGGGAGGCGTGGTGCGGGCAGGATTTAGGAAACGTTCGAAATACAGATTCAAACGCAGAGGGTCCGGACTGGTGATCCCTAGGCAATGGGCAACCAGCGATGAAGCCGCAGAGCCTCGTGATGAGTACGGGACTCCAGTTAGTTGGGCGAAGTTGAGAATATCTTCCACGATCAGAAAGATCGGTTCGAAACCCATCCGGGCAATAACGTCTAGCTCGTGATCGAGCCGGGTTTGAAGGGCAGGTGTGATCTCACCATAGATCTTCCTTGCCCCTTCGGTGGCTTTATTTCGCAGATGTTGGGTTATCGTTACTCCTCCTGGTAGAGGAACAATGGGCATCTGAGGCTTGCCGATGGGCAAGTCAAATTTACAACGTTCTGCGATTTTCATTGTGGTTTTCAATGCATCTGGGAAATCTTTGAAACGGCTTTCCACTTCCTGGGGATTCATGAACCAGGCATCTCCAGACGCACTGGATTCTTTTGCAATGGATGTAACAGTTTGGTTCAATCGTATAGCTGTGATAGTCCTCTGTATGGACGATTGTTCCGGAGACAGAAAATCGACAGGATGCGCAACCACAGTTGGTAGCGCAAGTTTCCGGGCAAGATGAGTCATGGAGGTTGCTTTGGATGGATCATTGAGAGAAACATACAGTCGATCTGGAAAGATATCCAAAAGCAAAACAGGATTGTTGCTGAGCGCAATCAGATCCTTGGAATACGTGGAAATCATTTCCAAAGAAGCGGGCTGATTGGGATGATCTCTAAGTGCGAGCGTGCTGCTCAGTCGGCACAGATTTGACCATCCTTCGAGGCTGGTTGCCAGCAGGTTTAGTGGACCGCTTTCTAGGTCTATTTCCAGTCCAATGACGGGCTGTATGCCAGCTTCGATACAGGCCGTGATAAATTCGATTGTTCCAGTGAGCAGATTATGATCAGTCAACCCAATCGCTGACATGCCATAAGATTTAGCAGCTCGCACCAGCTCAACTGGAGGTGTTAATCCTTCCTGCAGGGAGTATGCTGAATGTGTCGTGAGATGAATGTACATCACACCTGATTGTAAACCTTCATGGGCTCAAGTTAATCATGGACATGCCTCATTGCTATGTAGATTCTGACAAGTACCTGGTTGTTGCCACTGAGAGGGGGACCCTTCCATTAATTGCCTTATGATTGTGCTGTAAGTATTTTCACTGCGCTCAAAGCCTGAGATCTTGCTCCCTCTGGAAGGAATTGGATATGACTATAGCAAACCCCTACTCATCAGGCGACAAGGTGTTTACGATCCCTGAAGTCGCCGCTTATTTGAAGATTTCGAAGTCGAAGATCTATTATCTAGTATCACAAAAACAGCTTCCTCATCCAAAGTTGGGGAGGAATGTGAGAATTCGAGAGTCCGACCGGCAAGAGTGGCTCGAACTTCAGACTAAGAAAGTACCAGTCAATTTATAGAACTTTGATATGGAATGATGTGCCCCGTTTGCCTACAACAGGTATACAGTCGCGTCTCCCGATGAGGCAAACATGCGCTATAATTATTTCCTGATCGAAGTTGCGCCCATAGCTCAATTGGACAGAGCACTTGTCTTCGGAACAAGCGGTTGGGAGTTCGAGTCTCTCTGGGCGCACTTTTAATTTATTGCCCACGTTTGCTTCTAAACCAACCACGCTCTTCCGCAGTTACTCGCCGATGGCAATTTGCACATAACACGATCGTTTTTCGCAGTTCCTTCTTTAGGCGATCAACGCTGGATACCCTGGTAATCATCTGTGAAATTGCCATATCCTTTCCGTCTACATGGTGAAATTCCAATACAACAGGATCCGTTTCGCCACACTCTGCGCAGGGATGAGTAAGAAGATAATTCCATCGATACTCTCTCAATGCCTCTCGGTATTCCGCAATGTGTTTTCTTGAGTTAGCCTTCTGATATTCTTTGTTTCTTTGGTACCAATTCTTGCCCATTTCTGACCGACAATCTATGCAATAGGATTGCCGTCGCCTAGTATGCTGATTTCGCAAGGGGAATTGCTCAATGTCTTTTTCAAGTCCACATTTACAACAGATACGAGTTGGCATCGTTGCTCCTGCAAGGTCTACTGAAGGTCTACCTTTCTCTGATTTATGAATCGAAAGTGGCAGAAAACCGCCCAATATGGGCTTTGGGGGCCTTCTGCCACTTAATCCTGTGCCCTGCCATCGAATCAGATTCTAATCACCAGATTCGAAATCCAGTACTCTGTCCATTGAGCTACGGGGGCGGGTGGCGAAATATATACCGAAGATGTTTTATAAAAGCAGCTTATTTTATTACCCCTCTTACCACAACCACACCGTCGCCCCACTCCGCGGAGGTGAAACGGACAGGGAGCAGTTCCGCACGGCGTAGTTGCCGTTGAATCTCGCTTTCGATTGTGTCTTTCATCGAACCGGGAAATGGTAGGTTCAAATCCAGTATCTCGACAACGGGCAAGCCTTCGTCGAGTGTGACGCGCGCCTCTCCACTGACGTGGAAGTGCAAACCTGTGATGATGACATCCCCTTCGCCTGAGATGGAATCAGGGGTGATATGAATCTCGGGGTATGCAAACGGGATCTGGGGCCAGCGGTTCAAATACCACGTGATGGTCTGTTCTGCTTCGAGTTCAGTCAATGTTACTTCCCAGGTTTCGCCTGAATGCTCTCCAGAACGAATGTAATCCAACAGGGTACGGACTTCGGGATCCATGAGCGGGTCCACGATGTGTGGGTTGGATGCAGCCAGCAGGATTCGCCCCCAGGTAAAAATGTTGGCGAATATCAATCCAAACGCAATAAAGAGATTCAGGCGGGTTTTCATCGCAGCCATAGTTTGAGTCCTGCAATGCCTGCCGGCACGATTGCAATCAAGCAGGCAATCGCCCAGATCGCAACAGCACGGTCCGTTGGAACAAAGCGTTCTTCATCCGTAGTGCTTTCTGTTGGCAGGATGAGTTTATCGTGTCCGTAAGCGCGTCCGATCCACAAGGCGGAGAGTCCCAAAATAATCAGAAACGCGACCGTTGTCCCTGCCGCAAAGAGACCGAGGATGTCGATCTCGGGAGGCATCGATCCGAAGAGGCGCGCCCCGCCCAACGTTATGACGAGAAGCGAACCGCCGTTCCACATAGCATGGACAGTTGCCGCGATCCCGAAGCGTTTCCACCAGTTTTTTCCGGCATCCTTTTCACGGAGTATCACATCGCGCCAACCCTGTGCCACCAGCCCCGATCCTAGCGGATGCAACGCGCCTCCCAGCGCACGAACAAACAGAATGCCCGACCAGATGTAAAAGCCGCTTGTGGCATAGATCACGTTTTCGAGTGCAGCAAACCCTGCGCCAGCCAATGCGCCGACCCAGAACGTTTCTTGTTTGTTCAAATTGCGTACCAACGGCAGGACAACCAAAGGCTTGGCGATCTCCTCGGCAAGCGGGGCGATGATTGCGAGTTGTATGAAAAGATAGATGAAGCCGCGGTTTGTCAACGCATCGGCAACGTCTTTGTTGGATAATTCACGAAATACTACTTGCAGGCTGTCGGCGACCGTGTCTGCAAGATTGAAGACCAACGCAAAGATGATGATTGGTAAAAGGATCTCCAGCAAAATGGCGATGAACACGCTGACCGTCGCACCGCCAGCAAACGCAAGAAGCCCACGCCTCCAGGTCAGGGATGGTTGAGTCGTATCTTCCTGAACCTGTTCTGTGTCTGAAGGCTCTTTTATTTCGTTCTTGCTTTTTATCCCAACTGACTGCGGAATCATCCATGCAACTGACCATAGAGGCGGCAGAGCCGCGGCTGCCAACAGGATGGGTGGAAAGATAATCATTGCACCAACACCTGCTGCCTTGGCGACCGAACCCAACCCAAGCAGGAAAATAAAAAGTCCTGCCATTACGATCGGATGCGAAGGAAATCTCAAATGTTTTGAAGGCTTGTCTTTCAGGGAACTTCTGCCGTGCAGGAACGCTGCAGTACCCACGCCAAGCGTAAGCAAGGCGATCATCAGGCTGATTACACCATAGATAACTACATCCTCGGTTCTGGAATTGATGAACACAAGCGGTACGATGCAGAACAAGTTTATGGTGAACGGAGTGCCGATGATGATCATGACCAATCCAATTGTCATGACCGTGCGTTTCAGCCATGCGGGCATCCTCGAAGTGTTCATGCGTTTACTCCCAACTCTCCAACACCTGCTGCCAGGCTTTAATCGTCTCCAGCCTGCGCTCCACGATGATCGCCAGGACCACCAGCACCAGACCGATCAAGCCGAACGTGATCCACTGGTTCACTTCCTGTAAAGCATTCAGTAATTGTCCCAGTCCAGCTAGCACCACGCCCGCCATACCTGCATAGAAGAACCTCCTCAAGCGCCGCGCGCTGCCCCACCCGAATGATGCAAAGCCCTCGCATCCCAACAGTAACGCGAACAGCCAGCCAAATACCAGCGTCTGCCAAAAAAGCGAACCGAGCATCAACAACATCGCCATGTAATCCAGCCAGCGAGCAAGGTTCTTGTTGCCGCGTGTCCACTCCACAAAACCAATTACCAGCAAATACAAACCCGCAGGCATGGCATACCACTGTAACTGCCGCAGATTGTCCCAGGCATTGATATAGAACGCATACAGGAACCAGCCAGTTGTCAACATGCCAAATGCCAGATAACTGAGTCGGACACGATTGTACACAGCGGATGCGCCAACATACAGCAAGCCGATCAATGACAATACCCACACCGCCATGTACACTGTCTTCGTATCCACAATCTGACGGAAGGGTGTTCCAAACAAGGCGCGTACACTCCAACTGGCAATATCTATGCCCATTACAACCGCCAGCCCAAGCGAAAGGATGGACAGGATGATTGATGATCTCTGCAACGGGACTTCCCACACTGAGTGCCAACTTTGCACTGGATTGGAATCCGCTTCATCCTCACTTGAACCTGTTCGCGCTTTCAATAGGCTGTATCCAAATCCCAGAGCGCCGTATCCCAGTGCCAGTGCCGCAAAATGGACAGGTAAATTGATGCTCAACCAGTCCGCTGCCTCGCGCCATTGAAGCAATGCGGAGAGACCGAGGAATGCGCTTACATACGTCAAACCTGATGAAATCCAGAAGGATGCCAGCACAGCCACCATCAGCATGTTGACAAGGGAAACGCCTGCACTCGCGTACGTTCCATTTAGACTTCCCATTTGTGATACGAGAATATCGGTGATGACAAAGAAGTAGAAGGGTCGCGACCAGCCTGCGAAAATCCGTTTTGTATGGAGAGGAGATTTTTCATCCCATCGATTTTGGATGAAGAGCCCGGCGAACATCAGCAACATGGTCAATGGCAGGAATCGCAGCCATGCTTCTTCTGCATTCCACCACAAGTGCCGGGTGTCGAGATAAAAGCCAAGGCTGAGATGGGTTGCAAGAAGAGCCATCAGCAGCCAGGAACGCGCCTTGAAACGGTAGACAGCCCACCCGTAGAAAGAAGCGAGCAGGAGGAAGTTCAGCGCGATTTGACCCGATTGTGAGTCTGTGAAGAAGGGCGCGGCAGTCGCCAACCCCAATCCCAAAACATAAAGCGGAAGCGCCCACCAGTTCAGGAAGCGGTTGACGAGTTTGGTGATCCATCTGCCCTGGAGATTTGCCAGACTCCCAAAGCGACGATCCAATGCCCAGCCTGCCAACAGAGCGAGCAGCGCGCCAGGGAATAGGACAAGACCCTGATACTGCAACGGAATTGCCGAACGCTGGATAAGCGCGGTATACGGGACAATGATAAGAAGGGACGCGGGTGTCAGCAACAGCGGCTGACGCAGCCAGAAAGCGGAAATCGCATAGAGCAGCGCGGCGGAGCCATACCCCCCAATGGCTCCCGTTTGGTCAAGGCTGGATGGAGGCAAGCCTAGAGCGGTGACTGCGAAGCCAGCGATGATAAGCGCCGAGCCGTAGGAATCCAGTTTGATGCGCCGCAAGACCCACGCGCCGATGAGATACAGAGCCGCCAACCCGATCAGCCACCAGCCTTGCCTCTCGGCTGGAACATTTGTCTCATTGAGCGCGAGGAGGAGCGAGAGGGTGGTCAGGACAGCGGCTGGATACAGCCATAATGAACTTCGGAATAACCATGCAGAGACAATCATTATGATTGCATCATAGAGGAGCGACAATGCCAAAATATTTTGGACATGTGCTACAAGCATTGTGCCAATGATGATTGCGATATAACCCGTCAGGTAGGCGGGTAATCCATAGGCGCGTTTCAGTTCGGAGCGGGGAGCGATGTGTTCGAGGATGATGCCTGCTATCAAGCCAAGAATTCCGAATGTGAGGAGAAGTAAACCGAAATACTCATGAGGCGCGTTCGGTGAAAGAAAATCGAGCCAGTACACACTCCAGAGAGGCATAAGTCCAAGGGCCGGGTAGAGAAATTTCGTTGCGGCGAGCGGGGTAGTGGTTTCGACGGATAGAGTTTGTTTATGGTTAAGCCATGCAGAGACGGCATATAATGCAACGGACAATCCAACTGTGTAAAGGCTTGCATCCGTGTTGGCAATCGCCCACAACATTGAGAAGGGGAGCAGGATATAGGTCGCTGTTTTGAGCGGTTTGGCATAAGCGAACGGAGCGCGGGCTGCAACCAGCAACCCGATCAGGAACAATATCCAAGCCAAGACTGTCCAGCTGACGGCGAAATCGGGCAGGGACGGTTCGAAGGAAGTGAACCATCCCAGGTTGGTGAGGATCGTCCATGGGGCAAAAAGTACGATGACCGCAAACCAGACAAAGCGCACCTTTTGAAATAATCGCGCCGAGAGGGCATAGAGCGCAGTAATGATTAGGAGTCCAATTGCCGCCCAGGTTTGTTGAATCCGCCCGCCGCCGAGCCAGATCAAGTTGCGGACTAACGAAAGGAATATGATTCCAATGGAAGCGGTCCAACCTGCGACAAGCAACGGTCGTTCATATAGTCCCCAGGCGCGGATGAAGAAGTGGCGTTTGTTTTGATCGAGAGACGCCCGTTGCTTGAGTTGGTTTAACCCGCGTTCAGCAAGGACCATGATTACCGCGATCAATGCGCCTTTGGCGGCGAGCGAGCCATGTCCGCGACTGTAGACGATGGCAATAAATCCGCCGCCAGCCATGCCAAGCCACGCAGCGATGTGTCCCCAGAATTCCTGATAGCGCCCCCACGCGAAAAGACCATAAACTATGCCAAGCAGTAACTGGTCCGCCGCGCCCCAGAGTTGCTGGGTGTCTGTCCATTCATCCCCAGTGAAAAAGCCTTGGAGTGGATTGAGATAAATACGCGCCAGCACTACCAAACTCAGGACATGAGCTGTGTGGTACAACGGAGCAAGGAAATTATATTTTCCGTCAGATAATTTCCTGCGCTCCGCCTCAAGCCCCGCGAGGAAATAGACTGCAACCAGGAGAGTAAGGGCAAATGTAATGACTTCATTGTCCACTTTTGCATGGTCGAGGATGTGCCACAGTCCCCATGCAGTGACGAGTCCTGCGGGGTAGAAGCCGAGCGCTTCGCGCGACAACAGTGTGTCAGTGAAATACAACAACCCAATGGCAAGCAAGGTTATGGATGGGACATATCCATCTGATGCATAAGCGAATGCAACCATCGGCGCGACGATGCTGACAGTCAAACCTGTCAACCGCCAAGGGAGACGGAATTCTTTGGCGACAGAGTTCAGGCGATGGCTAAGGAGCACCATTAACCAGGCGAGTCCCACAAACAAGAGCGGAAGCACGTAGTCTGGGAACTCGTTGTTCCTGTAAACGATCCAGACCCAGAATGGGAGCGGCAGGCTCGCAAACCAATGATAGATCGCTCCGGTGTTGCCTAGGTCCTTGAATAAACGCGGCTTCTCCATGGGTTGGATTGGGTTGAAGCCGGGTTGTTCTTTGAGGGAAAGGTAAGTTCCCCAGGCGGATAGCGCGATCCAGTTGCCGAGGGCGTAGGCAAGCAATTGTCCATCGAAGATGAACAGGGGAGGAAGAATAGCTAGCGCGGCGATGATGTACGCCGAGATGGTAAGAGTCCGTAAAAAGGGTCTTCGTTTTTCAAGTTGTGGTGATGAACGTG
Source organism: uncultured Anaerolinea sp. (assembly GCA_964436455.1). GTDB lineage: Bacteria > Chloroflexota > Anaerolineae > Anaerolineales > Villigracilaceae > Defluviilinea. The sequence goes on from CAYTDB010000023.1 coordinate 15,163, forward strand.
AAAGCCTGAGAACAAGAAGGATGTGAAGGATTGCCAACGATGCCCAACCCACACCGATTTGGTTCAGGTTAAGGTTTAACTCAGTCATCGCGAAGGTGGATGCGGTGAACGAGAAGAAGGATGTCGCGTAGAGAGAACGCGGTTTCTGCCAGAGAATTGCGGAGAGGGCAGTACTGAAGACTAAAACTGCATGCGATGCAGCAGCGGCTGTCCCGCTTCGAAGATCGGTCAATGACAGGAGGGCGGCGGCGAAGATGAGGGCACCCCCCCACCGTGTGGCGGTGTGTCCGTGTGAGGCCAGAACTTCATCATCCTTGAATACTGATAGTTTGTAGCCCATAAACACGTACAACGGAGTCAAACACGCCAACCCGAAGGCGTGCCAGGCGGGATTGATATCCGCCTGAAAGAAGATCGCTCCCTGTGCCATATACACAGAGACTGGCAATGCGATCGCGGCAAGGATACCCAGACTGCGACTGCGATGATGGATCGCACCCCAGCCGAAAATGAATCCGCCAAGGAACCAGTTGACGGTCATGGCGTAGTGAAGCGGGTCGAATGTCTCGCGGGTGACAAGGCGCAAACCCAAGGTCAACGGCATGGTGGCAGCGGGAATCCAAAGCGCAAGATAGCGAAAAGGATCGGCGAAGACGCGCCAGCGACCGGGTCCGGGATGTCGCGAGAGCCTTGTCCCCAATATGATCATTCCCACGGCGAGAATCGAGATCGCGGCAGAGTACCAGTCGCGCGACATGTCCGTGGTCACTTCGATGATGGCAAGCAACGCGCTTCCCGTGGCAAGTCCTGTGATGTAGCCGAAGAAGCGGCTTTGGATGTAGAGCGCGGCAATGATGTATGCGATCAAACATGCGAACGATGTGATCACCCAAAACTCAGCCCATCCATCCGGCGGTGAGCCATAGTTGGCATAGATGGTGTACGAGTCAATGGGGATGAGCAACGCGGCGATGGCGCTGAGCGCAATTGCGGAGCGGTGCAGATTGGTGCGGGTGCGTACGAACCAGCCGAGCGCGAAGAATAAAGCCGTGAATCCAAACGGGATTGCAACACGAAGAGGCGCAGGGAAGTCCTTCCAGCCCCAGACAACGAACGAGATCGCTGCAACAAATAATAGGAAGATGCCGAGGAAGAGCAATGCCTGCAAGGTGCGTTCGGATAGGATGGACCGCCACAACCATTCGCGCAAAGGCGGACGCGGAGGCGCGGGGACGGCAGGAGCAGGTTCCAGCGCGGGTTGAGGCGGCGTAACTTTTTTGGGCTTGAACGGTTTCTCCGCTTCTTTCTCGACGGGAGGCTTACGCGCGCTTTCCAATCGGTTTTTCTCTGCGAGAAGCGGACCCAGAATCTTGCCGCGGGATTCAACGGATACAAAGTCATCCCGCTGGATCAGGCGATGGATGGCTATCTCTAAGAAGGCAATCTCCACAACCCTTGTGGACGGTGTTGGTTCTATTTGCGGTCTTGAATATCCTTCGAGGTGCGCTTTCAGTTCGAGCAGGCGTCCGTAATAACTGGGGAGCAAACCCGTTTTGAGCCAGCCTGCCTTCAGCCACTTCTCAATTTGCTCAAAGAGTATTTCGTGGTGACGTAGCTCCGTCCACGACTTTTCCGCCTCCTCAGGCGTGAAGCGTATATATGTCAACCCCAGTTCTGATTTAACTTCCTGCTGGCGTGTTTGGTAATATTTTTGCAGACGTTTGGGGAAATTTTTGAGAATGCCCTGTTCGACCCATGCGTCCATTTCGCCCAACAGCCAGTTTAGCCGCGAGAGTTCCTCGATCTGATCGGGATCTCCGTAAAAGCCACATTTTTCGCAGGTCCCTTTCGAGACGAAATTGGAATGCCTACACCGTGGGCAGAGCATGGACACATTATGACACAGTAGGAATCGATGGGCAAGCAGGTTGTAACTTTTACGCCCGGATTGCAATGTGGAGGAAAACCATCCACAATGACAAATGGATACCCCTCTATAGAATGGGATGATGCACTTGCTCATCCCATCCAACCCTCGTACAATCATAGCGGTACAATTTGATTGCTCATGATTTCATCGGAATGGGAAAGGAACTCTACTATGGCAGACATCAAGGAATTTGGAGAACGCCTGATCATAAATCTGGAGCAGGTGATTGTGGGTAAACGCAATTCACTCGAGTTGGTTGTCATCGGTTTGTTGTGTCAGGGACATATCCTGATCGAGGATGTGCCGGGCGTGGGCAAGACCATGCTGGCACGCAGTCTGGCGAAGTCGCTTGATTGTTCCTTCAACCGCATCCAGTTCACACCCGACATGCTCCCCAGTGATGTGACGGGCGTATCCATATATAACCAGCAAAAGAGAGTGTTCGAGTTCCGACCGGGACCGATCATGGGGCAGGTTGTTCTTGCCGATGAAGTCAATCGCGCCACACCCAAAACACAGGCCGCGTTGCTTGAAGCAATGGAAGAACGTCAGGTCACGGTGGATGGCGTGACACATCCGCTGGAACAGCCGTTTATGGTACTCGCCACACAAAACCCCATTGAATACGAAGGAACATTTCCTCTCCCTGAAGCCCAGCTTGACCGCTTCATGATACGCGTGCGAATGGGCTACCCCTCTGCTTCAGAGGAGATGAAGATCATGAGCGGGCAACAGCTTCGGCACCCGATCGAGACGCTCAAGTCGGTGGTCAAGGTCAAGGATTTGCTTAGCGCATTCAAGGCTGTACGCGAAGTCTTTGTTTCCACCGCAATCCAGAAATATATCATTGATATAGTAGGGCGTACGCGCCAGAGCAACGATGTATACCTGGGCGCCAGTCCACGAGGCAGTCTGGCATTGTTTCGTGCGGGGCAGGCACGTGCTGCTTTGAACGGACGTGACCATGTACTGCCCGATGACATCAAAGCGATGGTGGTTGCCGTGCTGGGTCATCGTGTGATTGTTTCGCCCGCGGCACGTTTGCGCGAGTTGAGCGCTGACCGTATCGTGGAAGAAGTCTTGTACAACACCCCTGTGCCTGGAGGCGATTACAAAGCAGCCTCTGAAAAAGCGAAGGGCAAGGCGAAGTGACATCGGGTCGAATTTTTGTTTTGATCGTTCTTGCAGTTGGGGGAATTGGCACGATGGTCGATGGGGCGGTCTATTACGTTCGCCTGTTCTATCTTGGCGTACTGCTTCTTATCCTTGCCTGGCTGTTGACCGCCTTCTCTGTGCGTGGTCTCAGTGTGGAGCGGCGCGCCCGTTCCTCGCGTGCCGGTGTGGGCGACGTCTTCGAGGAGCACTTTGAAGTGGCGAACAACAGCCGCATCCCTAAACTCTGGCTGGAAGTCGCCAACGAAACCGGGATTCCCAACGCGACCGGATCGCGCATTATTACCATTCTGCGCGGACGACAAAAACGTTCATACACCGCCCGAACCTGGCTCACCTCCCGCGGTGGATTCTCGCTCGGTCCTACCACCATCACATCCGGCGATCCATTTGGCATTTTTCGGATCTCGAGACAATTCCCAGCCACCTCAAACCTGATCGTCTTCCCGATGTTGTTTCCGGTGCGTGATTTCCTGTCACCTCCGGGTTTGCTGCCTGGCGGCAAGGCGATCAAACGCAAGTCCCTCGATATCACACCTCATGCATCCGGTATACGCGAATATGTTCCAGGTGACCCGATGAAGCGCATCCACTGGCCCACCAGCATCCGACGGGATCAACTCATGGTCAAGGAATTCGAACAGGATCCGCAGGCAGAAGTCTGGTTCTTCCTCGATACACACAAGAGTGTGCATGTGGCAAAGATTGGAGAAAATTACGAAACACATCCTCTCGATGATCTGCTTCTGCTCCGCCGAAGAAAGGTGAAACTGCCCCCTTCAACACTCGAATATTCGATCAGCATTACCGCTTCATTGGCGCATTATTTCATTGATCAGCGTCGTTCTGTTGGTTTACTGACCGCCACTGAACACGAATACAGGGTCATTCCTTCTGAACGAAGTGAAAGACAGGAAGGCAAGATTCTTGAAGCGCTCGCATTCCTGCAAGCGGAGAGCACCATCACGCTCCCCAGTCTTATTTCAGCGCAGATCGGTCAACTGCCGCAGGGGAGCAGTGCCATACTCGTTACACCGATGGCATGGCCCGAGTTGCTTATTGCGGTGGATAGTCTCCAACGCCGCAACCTTCGCCCGGTCGTTGTGTTATTGATGGCACGTTCTTTTGGCGGGCGTCAAGCCAATGATAACCTTGTCCAGTCACTGGTCGAACGTAAAGTGCCGGTATGCCCGGTCTATTGCGAAGCCGACCTTTCTGAAACCCTTTCCAGCTTTTCTGCCAATACTTTTTCACAGGAGTCTGCATGGCGCCAGCCCGTGTTATCACACTTGACCTGAACTTTATGGGACGTCCGCATGCGATCGCCGCATATTTCATCCGGCATAATGACGGCGCGATCCTTGTTGAAAGCGGACCCGGTTCGACTCTTTCAGCTCTGCAAGCTGGTCTTGCTAGAGAAGGCTTGTCTCCCCGTGACGTGACCCACGTTCTGCTCACACATATTCACCTTGACCATGCCGGCGCGGCAGGCTGGCTTGCCAGACAGGGCGCGGAAGTGTACGTTCATCCGGTCGGTGCGCCTCACATGCTCAACCCCGAAAAGTTGCTTGCCAGTGCCGCGCGCATTTACGGCGATCGCATGGATACGCTTTGGGGTGAATTCCTGCCTGTGCCGGAGAGTCAACTCAAAGTCCCGAATGACGCGGAGGCGATCAAGATTGGGAATATGGAATTCCTTCCAATCAATACTCCCGGACACGCAGAGCATCATTACTCCTATCTCTTTGAAAGTGTATTGTTTTGCGGGGATGTAGGCGGAGTCAGAATTCCGGGGTATCCCTATCTGAGAGTTCCCATGCCGCCGCCTGAATTGCACATCGAAGGCTGGCATGAAAGTATTACCCGCCTGAGAAAAGAAAAATTTGCACGCATCGCGCCAACGCACTTTGGCATTTTTGATGACCCACAATGGCAACTGGATGAGGTTGAAAAATGTTTAAATTCTGCCTCGCGTTGGCTGGATGAAATCATGCCATCCAATCCACACATTGATGAACTACGCCAGAGTTTCACCGATTGGATGATGGCTGAAGGCGAGAGGATGGGCTTGGACGAAGAAGTGGTGAAAGCTTATGAGTTGGCAAACCCGCTCGGCATGAGTGCCGATGGGTTGCTGCGATATTGGAAGAAATTCAGACAGGCGGGATAGTCTTTGTAAAAAAGTTAGTGCTTGAAAAAATCCGATGGGAAATCAGGGGGTTGCAGCCAGCTAAGGATGCCCTTGGTGTGATATTGCTGTGTGACAGGTTTTTCGAACCAGACCAATAACAAGCTTGCTCCCAGTCCGGCTGTCCCCATCCATTGCCAGATTGTCAACGTTTCACCAAGCAGCAGGCAGCTGAATGTGATCGCCACCAGCAGTTCAGCGAGTCCGAGCAGGGCGGTCTGCATCCCTCCGATGTTCTTTACGCCAAGGAAGAGCATGAGCCGCGAAATGAAGGTAACTGCAGTCAGACCCAGCACAGGCAGCCAAGGGGCGTTTGACACGGGCCAGGGCGGGCTGGCAATGAAATAAGCCGGGATTACCACCGCGCTCATTGCCAGCAGGGTGTATACGGTCACGGTTGGGGCGGGGACATCATACAACACCCGTTGGTTCACAGGCAGGTGCAAGGCGTACAATGCAGCTGAGATCAGCATGAACACCACACCAGCCAAGTCGATATCCCCGGTTTCAACCTTGGTCAACAAAAAGGCTGAAAAACCTGCAATGATAATTCGTAACAAAGTCAACTTTGAGGGTGGCTGACCGTCTAACTGCAGCCAGAACGCCACAAAGAACGGATATAAAGCATAAAGCATTTGTGCCACACTGGCGTTCAACTTGCTCAAGCCCACATAATAAAAGATCGAGCCTGTACCATTGAGCGCACCTGCCAGCAGGCACCCGTATAGCCCCGCAGGATAAATATACAGGAACTGTCGTTTGAATAGGAACATGATCAGCACCAGGAGCAGCGCTGCCATGCCCGTGCGCAACGCGACCACTGCATAGGGTGAGAAATGCCCCGGTCCCATAGCCGCTTTGCCAAACACTGGGGCCAGCCCGATCAATCCGGCTGAAATCAGTGCTGCGCTAATACCCTGGTTTCGCGTTTTTCTTGTCACCTTGATTCCGAATTATTATAAATGCAACGACGAGCATATTATGCCCGTCGTTCTTATGGAAGTTATTGCAACTCCGTACCATTTTATCTTGCAATATTGATAATCGCCTGATGCAACCTACCCGGATGATCCATGCAGGAGAAAATGATTTTACGAGTCCATCTGGATAAGCGTTTTGGTTCCACCTGCTCCTTATTTTATCAAGGAACGGACTTCCTCGACAAACTCATCGTTCAAGAAATCGCCTTTGAGCATTAACGATTGTATCTGTCCCTGCAGGCGACTTTTCTCGTCCACGGTCAGTTCCTTGGCTGTGGCGACAATGACCGGTATGTTGGTGGTTTCGGGTTTGCTGCGCAATGCATCCATGACGGCAAAGCCGTCCATTTCAGGCATCATGAGATCGAGGATCACAAGATCGGGAAGTTCTTTGCTGACCAGATCAACGGCTTCGCGTCCATTTGAGGCTTCGAAGATTTCGAAGTCACCTTGTGATTGTAAAATGCGTCGAATGAGACGGCGCGCCTCGGCGGTGTCATCAGCCACAACTACGCGTGAGAAGCGGTTTGGTGTCACATTGTTGAGGGCGGAGAGCAAGCCTTCCTGCGGGGTTTCAAATTCTGTTTGCTTGTGTCGCAGGTCAATGTCCCGAGTCCAACCCTCTCCAAACAGGAATTGTTCTGCTGGAAGTGTATGCCCGGTGCAGTTGACCACCACCACATCATCGGGTCGGATGATCCCTGCGCGCACCAGCTTGAACAAACCTGCAAATGCCGTGGCAGAAGCTGGTTCGGCAGAAATGCCTTCCATCTTTGCCAGCACATGCATGGCGCGGAACGATTCTTCATCAGAGACACTTTCAAAGACGCCGCCGGTCTCGTTGACCTGGTTGCGAAGCATCACATAGGTACGACCCGGATCGCCGGTTGCCAATGTTTCGATGCGTGTCTTTGGTGAGAGTACCGGTTCGGCTTTTTCAAGTCCCTTCTTCCAGCTTTCCACCATCGGTGCGCAACCCTCCACCTGGATCGGTGCAATGGCGGGGATGCGGTCGATCATGCCAAGCGCCATTAACTCGCGAAAGCCTTTGTACACGCCCAACGGTCCCATCCCGCCGCTGATCGCCTGAACATACCAATCCGGCGTGCGCCATTTTGGATGCTCCTCTGTTGAACCTTCGGGGGGACCATTCTGAATGGTCAACTGTTCGGCGATCTCGAAAGCAAGGGTTTTCATTGCCTCCACCGCAGTGACTGTCCGTGCACCCATATCCTGATACAACCCGCGTTGACGTGCGAACTCAGCTGCTATGATCTTTGCCTGATCGTAGGAACCCGTGATCTTGATGACCTGACTCCCGTACAAGGCGATCTCACGCATCTTGACTCCGGGAACAAGGCTGGTGACGAAAGCCCAGAGCTTGATCCCCGCCCGTGCTGCATACGCTGAAAGCGAGATGGCAACGTTTCCTGTGGAGGCAGCGACCATCTCCGTCACACCGCCTTCCTTGAGCGCCGCAATGGTAAGCGAAGCCTGTCGGTCTTTGAAGGATGAGGTGGGTCCCTGTCTCTCGTCTTTGATATACAAATTATTTAGCCCCAGCATCATACCCAGATTGACTGCCTTGATGAGCGGTGTGCCGCCTTCACCAAGCCTCAGGCTGGGATTTGGAGTACGAATGGGCAGGAGTTCCTGGTAGCGCCAAAGGTCGAACTCACGTTTGCCAAGTTGCGATGGAAAGGTCTTGGCAACCTCCGCCATATCATATTCTGCTTCGCGCCACTGGCTGGAGCATTTGGGACATTGCATTGAACTGGGAGTAAATGGCGCAGCTTCGCCACAATCAAGACAACGAATAACGAATGACATTCTTGTATTATTTTCCTTCTAACGATGTTATGTGGTTTGTTCTAATTACCGATACGTTTCAGGGCGTTTTCAATGCTGGCAATCAGATCATCTTCCTTGAGCGATCCCTTGGCGATCAACCTCTGTCCATAATCGGCAAGTTGTTTCTGTTGCTCATTGGTCAATCCACCACCACTGACCACCAGGACAGGTATTTCCCTCAGAGCGGGTTCGTCGCGTAATTTTTCCAGGATCGTAAAACCATCCATTTCAGGCATGAAAATATCGAGGATTACAGCATCGGGTGGGTTGGTGTTGAGGATTTCCCAACCCTCGCGCCCGCCCTCAGCCAGGATGGCTTTATAGCTGCTGTTCTCAGTTAATATCTTTTCAATGAGCCGCAGATCGTCCGGATCATCGTCTATAACCAACACCCGCCGGATGGTTCCATTTTTGTTCAGCCGATCCAATGAATGAACGAGGTCATCCTCCATGATGGGTTTGAGCAGGTAATCTGCCGCGCCAAGGTTAAAGCCCTTCTCGGTCTGTTCAACGATGGAACAGATGATGATGGGAATGTCCCTTGTGGCTGGATCAGATTTGAGTTCGGTTAGAACCGTCCATCCATCAATGTTCGGCATCATAATGTCGAGCGTCACAGCGAACGGTTTGAGTTCCTTGACGCGGTCTTTTGCCCTGGCAGGTTCTGTAAGTGCCACAACATGATATCCCTGTGCGGACAAGTACCGGTCATACAAGGCGATTACCTGGGGATCATCGTCAATGGCAAGGACAACTTTTTTGCCCTCGGGGATTTCCTCTTGGGGTTGATTGTAGAGCGGTATCGTGAACCAGAAGGTGGATCCCTTGCCTTCTTCGCTTGTAACACCTATCCGCCCGCCGTGCAGTTGAACCAGGTTTGCACAAATAGAGAGACCGAGACCGGAACCGCCGGATTTTCGTGTGGCGGAACCGTCCACCTGGGAAAATGCCTTGAAGAGTTTTTCCTGTCCTTCCGGAGTGATTCCAGGACCTGTGTCTATCACCTTGATGAGCGCTTCGAGTTTTCCATTGGGAGATTCCTGCGTTTGGGCCCGTATGGTGATCGAACCCTCATCCGTGAACTTGGATGCATTGGAGATCAGGTTGATAAAAACCTGGCGAATACGCATTGTATCGCCGCGCACGGTTGGCATGTCTGCTGGCACTTCCTCGAGCAGTTTGATGGGCTTTTCCTTGACGAGGCCCTTGGCTGTCGAGAACACGCTGTGAACCATTTCAGCGAGACGAACTTCCTCGTAGTTGAGTTCCATCTTTCCGGCTTCAATGCGGGCCAGGTCGAGGATGTCATTGATCAAACCGAGCAGGTGCTGACCGGAGTTGTAGATGGCAGTCAGATCCTGTTGCTGCATATCAGTGACGGGTCCGTCAATGCCTTTCAGGATGACGCGTGAAAAACCGATAATGGAGTTCAACGGTGTACGCAATTCATGACTCATGTTTGCAAGGAATTGGCTCTTGAGCTGGTCTACTTCCTTCAAGTTCTTGATCAATTCCTGAGATTCATCATAAAGCGTCGCGTTGTTGATGGCAACCGCAACCTGGTCTGCCAGCGACTGCAACACGGAGATATCGTCTGCTGAAAAGGCTTGTGCCTGAGTGGATTGAATGTCAATCACGCCAAGCACCTTACCGCCGACTTTCAAGGGGATGGCAACTTCGGATTGCGTATCCAGGAGGAGAGGGTTAGGTTGATATAGAGGCTCTGTCTGTACATCGTTGGCGAGCACGGTTTCGCCCGTTTCTGCCGCTTTGCCGACAATGGTCTGGGAGCCGACCGAGACGCGGAGCTTTTGGATCTTCATGTTCTCACCCGCACCGCCTGTCCCTTCGCGCAGGGTGGCGTGGAAACCCTCCTCTTCCACCTGGTAGATGGCAGCGAAGTAAAAGCCCAATCTGTCAGAGACCAGATTGACGGTCCGGGTGAAGATCGTGTTGATATCGAGTGTGGATGTTACAAGACGGCCGATCTCTGCTGATGCGGCGAGGTAGGTGTTGCGTCTTTGCAGTGATTCCCTTGCCTGTAGACGCTCAAGTGCGGCTGCCGTCTGTATACTGATCAACTCAAAGTTTTCAGCCTGATTTTCGGTGATCCGGACACTCGCATCATATGTCTGCACCGCCATTACACCCATCACAGCCCCTTCGCCTCGCAGAGGAACCCCAAGCCAGTCCACACTGGGAGCACCATCTGATATGATCTCCCCTGCAGCCTCCATGTCGGCTAATATTTCGGGTGATGTGCGTAACCGTTTCCCAGAACGGATAACATAAGCGGTCAATCCCCTTCCCAGCCTGCGCGGAGTCCAATCGTCATCGATCTCATCAGCGTGGTAGGGAAATGAGAGAAGATTTGTAGTTCGATCAAGTAGAGCTGTATAGAAATTTTTTGCAGGCAGAATGGTCTGGATCGAATGATAAACAGTATCAAACAATTCCTTGGCAGTTCTGGCTGTAAGGGCACTTTCTGAAATTTGCGTGATGGAGGCTTGTGTTAATTCGTTGGTCTTGCGTTCCGTGATATCCTGGGATGAACCGGCGATCCTGGTGGGGTTCCCGTGAGAATCACGTTCGACCTTGTACGTTGAACTGACCCAGATGATCCTTCCGTCGGTTGTCTTGTAGCGCACTTCAGATGTGACTTCGCTCCGGTTACTGTCTGATGCGATGGTATCCTGTACCGCCTGGGTGGCAAGTGGAATGTCTTCAGGGACGACGAACTTTTGGAGTGCGTCCTGTAGGGGGAGTGTATATCCATCTTCTTTTTCCACGGAGGTGTTGAGCAGGCTGAACAATTCATCTGTAAAGGTGATCGTGTTTGCCACCCAATCTATTTCAAAGTAACCGATGCGAGCTATGCGCAGAGCTTCCGAGAGTTGTCCCTGGCTGGAAGTGACCTCCTGGAAGAGACGGGCATTCTCGATGGCGAATCCAAGTTGGCCGGAAATTGTTCTGGTGAGCGATATCGTACCTTCTTGAATGGTCTCATTTGCATACCGGAAGAGACAAAGCGTTCCAAGTACCCGTCCTTTTGATTCAAGTGGCAGGCCCATGTAACCATGCAGCCCACTCTTTACTTCACCACTGACATCCACGGGCGCACCCTGGGACAGGTCGTTAATGATCAGTTCCCGACGACCTCTGTAAACGAAATCACACAACGATCCTTCAAGTCCTTCCGCAGGGTCTGCAGGTGATTGACCAGGCATGCCAATGCGGACCGCACGTTCGAGTTTGCCACGGGTCTCATTGAATATCGTTACCAATCCGCCATCAAAACCGGTGGTCTTGAGTATCTTCTGCATGACCGCTTCAAGAATGTTGCCTAGTTCGAGGGTTTGCCCCGCGGCACTGATAATTTCATTCAGTGTGACCATTTCCTCTGCGCGGCGCTGTGTATCCTCAAAGAGACGTGCGTTTTCAATTGCAATTGCCGCTTGTTGTGCCAAGTTCGTAAGAAAATTGAATTCAGTTTCGTTGAATTCCGTTCCCTTGCCCACGCGCCAGATTGCCATCAAACCGGTCAAGCGGTCCTTGACCTTGATGGGGGCTGCCATCAGGTGTTCATCCTGAACATCATCCGTGGTACCTTTGATCGTTATGGCACGTGAATCCTGATAGACATTATTGACGATTTCTCCGGTCTTTGAGAGGGCTATGTTGCCCAAAATCCCTGTGCCGACCTGAAGATGGTCGTTCATGATCTCTTCTGCTTCATCACCAACCACGGCAAACGGAATCAGGGTTTTGAATTCCGGGTCTGGGATATAGACCGCGCTCGAAACTGAATTGAGCAGGATGATGCCATACTCCGCAATCCTTTCGAGTACTGTTTTCAAGTCCAGGGTTGCTGAAACCTCGCGCCCCACCTCAGCTAGAGCGCTCATTTCCTGTGCGCGTCTTTGGGATTCCTGGAAGAGACGGGCATTTTCCACGGCGATTGCCGCCTGACTGGCGATTGCCGTTAGGATATCCCGGTCCTGTTCATCATACAAGTTTGGTGTATCAATACTCTGCACTGCAATAACACCAAGCACGCGATTGCCAATCAGCATTGGCACACCCAACCAGGACAGGGAAGGTGTATCGTCTTTCTCACTTAATGCAACGAACTCAATGCCCAGTCTCTCTGATACTTCGTCAACATTTGATGGAGCAAAGACCGCTCTTTTGTTGCGGATAATATAGTCTGTGAATCCAAATCCCTCCACTTTGCCAGTGCCAAGTTCGATGCGTTCCCCGTTTTCGTATGCAATGGGATATGACTTTTCACTCTTGTTTTCGTCAAACAGAGCAACGTAGAAGGTTTTTGTGTCCATCAAGCGCGATGTATATTTGTACACCGCTTCCGCAATTGCTTTGGGGTCAAGCTTTGTGGAAAGCTCGTTGCCCATCTCATTCAAAATGGACAGGTCTTCAGCGCGGGATTGAGTTTCCTGGAAGAGACGGGCATTTTCAAGGGCAAGTGACAACTGATCTGTAACCTGCCTGACCAGCAGTTGATCCTCCTCGGTCCATTTGCGTTCATCTGTTTCATCGAGAACCTGGAGCGTTGCCCAGGTGTCAAGCCCGGTTTGGAAATCAAGCGCGAGAGCAGTATCTGTCCGGGTGACTGTTTTGGCTGCCTCAACGGCGCGTCGCGGTTTGGAAACCAGCTTTGCCCCAGCGGGAGGAGCAGCCTTTTCCACAGGCGCGTTTTTTGGGGCGCGTACCTTCGGCTTCGAGTTTGGATCCTCTTGCTGGATCTCGTCAAACAGTTTGTTAAGCCGTTTGGCGATTGGTTTCTTCTTTGGCATATTCAATCAACTCCTGGGCAAGAACACGGTACTGTTGAGAGCCGCGGCTGGTCGGTTTATACTGTGTGATCGGAACACCGGCGATGGGGCTTTCACGTAATTTGGTATCAATTTCGATGACGGTTGTGAAAACTCCCTGTCCAAATGTAGCTTGCAGTTGTTCAAAGATGTTGCGATGGGTGCGATTGCGGCGGTCGAGAAGCGTGACAAGGATTCGGTATGCAAGACCGGGATTTACCTCCTGCCGTATGCGGCGGATGGTTCCCATCATGTTCCTGAGCGCGTAGGCTGAGAAATACTCAGCTTGTGTGGGTATGATCAGCAAATTCGATGCAGAAAGCGCATTGAGCGTGATCGCTCCAAGAGCGGGTGGGCAATCGAGCAGGATATAGTCATAGGGCAATTGATCAGCCTCCAGCGCCTCACGAAGCGTGGTGAGGTATTGGGTCCGCATGGGGAGGAATTGTTCCGCATTTTCGATCCGGAAATTGGATGGCAGAATGTCCAATCGGTTAATCTCTGTTTTATGGATCGCGGTTTTGATCGCGGTGCCTTCGATAAGGACATTTGCGGATGTGATGGCTGCCTCTTCCGCCTCTATTCCCAATGCGAGCGAAAGATTTGCCTGAGGGTCGAGGTCGACCAACAGAACGCGGTAATGGAGTTCAGCCAGCGCTGCCCCAAGCGAAAGCGTGGAGGTGGTCTTCGCCACTCCTCCTTTTTCATTTGACATCGCGATTACATATGCCATATTACACCTGTGAATCCTTTCGGGTGGCGTCTTCAGCCTTTTTCGGGATAATCTGCACTCGGCTGGCGCCCAGTGCAGAGCGGAGTTCATTAATTGCAGTCTCGATCATTGCCTGGGGATCGTTGTGACTGCGTATTTTGCCGGTGATATCTGTGACGAGACGTTCGCGTTCGGCGCGTTGGGTTGTTTCCTCGAATAATCGGGCGTTTTCGGCGGAGAGGGCAACACGTTCCGCCACTGCCCGGATGATGTCCTGCTGGTCCGCATTCCAGGATGCCCCTGTAGGGGATTGGACAACAAGATTGCCGATGACCTCACCGCGCAGCTCGATCGGGACGACAAATGAAGTTGATGTTGTCCCCTTGGCTTTCGCCTTTCCTTTGCCTGTTTCTGCCAAACGGACCGGTTCCTTGAGGGGTGATGCCCCCATGGCATTGTAACGAAAGCCGAGCAGTTCTTGCTGTTCCGGCAGGCGTTTCCATGCTTCGCGTGTGGACTGGCGCATGACCATTTGCAGTTCACTCAAGGTGCGGTTTGAATTTTCGAACAATCGGGCATTCTCAATGGCGAGACTCACCTGATCGGCAAGCAGGCTCAGGGTTTGTATATCGTCCTTCGAAAACGCGCCGATTTCCATGCTTTGTACATCCAATGCGCCGATGATCTTGCCGCCGCTTCGCAGAGGTAATCCCATTTCGGAGTGGGTGTCGGGCAGGTCGGGGTTGCCGAAGTAGACGGCATTTGTGCCGACATCCAGAGCTATCAGCGGCTCGCCGGTGGACGTTACTTTGCCGACAATGCCTTCCTCTCCCGCACGCAGACGGTGGTTGCGTGCAAGCATTCTTTGTCCGCCTTCGCTGTTGGCGGCTTGCAGTACGGCGAATTCATTCAATTGGTCAATAAGAAAAATGCCTACATGATAGAAACCATAGAATTCACTAACGACCGAAGTGATGCGCGGCAATAATTCCTGCGGGTCGCGGATGGATGAGATGGATTGAGCTACCTGTGCCAGCGCTTCGAACTGTGCGGAACGGCGCTGGATCTGAGAGAGGGCTTTTTCAAGTTCAAAGCCGCGCGATGCAAGCTCAGCTGTTCGTTCTTCCACCTGTTCTTCCAGTGATTGCTGGTAATTCCGCAGTTCCCTGTTTCTTTTGACAAGTTCCTGCTCATTGGCTCTGGCTCGCGTCAGTGCATTGCGCAGGTTGTTGGCTGCGAATTGCAAAATAAATCCGGTAAAGAGCGTGATGAGTGAGAAAACAATCAATGTTGAGGTAAGAGGTAAGGCTGTTGTGGGGGCAGGCAGCAGAACACCGTCTAGAAAATACATGATGATCGCTGCGACGATGGACATCGCTGCAAATAACACAACCCGTCGATTGGAAAAAAGGGCAGCAAGCGCAACCGCAACAAGGTTTACGAATATGATGGGACGATGCAAACCTCCGCTGATGTACGCCTGAAGGTTTAATGTTATAAAGATTGCCCCAAGTAATAGATCGCCTGATAATGTTACCTGTCCTCTTTTGAGGAGAACAAGCAATGAGCCCCAAACCGCCAATTGGACAATGTTAATGATGATGCTGGCTGGCTGTGATGATGTCTGTATGAAGATCCTTGAAATGAGGGCTATGACAGTGAAGCTAGTGGACATCCATAGCAGTGTATTAATAACCCGAGCATCGTAGGTCAATTCTTCATTACCTTCGAACACGGGTGGAACAAGGATTTTTCTGAATCTATTGATCATAAATATCTCTACCTGTGAATGTATCTATGCGGAGTCCTGACTCTCGCTTTCAAATTGAATTACTACCTCTGAACCGGGCAGGGCACGTCCCAGTTCTTCAACCGCAGTTTGCAATACGTTTCGCATGTTGATCGATGCACCGATCTTGGCAGAGAGTTCACCAATCATGGCCTCCTTGGCGGCGCGGCGTTGTGATTCTTGGAGCAGGCGGGCATTATCGAGCGCTAGGGCGAGGCGGTCTGAGATGGCTTGAGCGAGGTTGATCTCGTCCTGGTTCCATTTGCGGTCTCTGGAGGGCGCCTTGATGTTGAGCACGCCGATGGTCTGTCCGCGCAGTTTGACGGGTATGGCAATGACCGGCTGGGACTTACTAGCCTTGCCATCCATCACAACGACCTGTCCATTTTCGAGAGCGGCACGGATCTCGTCAGTTTCGACCGGTCTCGCCAGTTGTCTTCCGCCAGTTGCGGTGTGACGATAGCCAATCCTTGATTCCTGGCTGGCGAATGTGCTCCATTCCTGGCGTTGGATCTGGATGTAGAGCGCCTCGGCTTCTTCACGAGCTTGTTGTGTTTGCCCAAAGAGCCGAGCATTCTCAATGGCGATGGCAACCTGGTCGGCAAGGACGCCGAGGGTATTTGCATCGCTGTCGGTGAATGCTCCCGCTTTTGTGCTTTGGACATCCAAAATGCCGATGGTGTTTCCGCGGAAGTTAAGCGGGAGTGCCATTTCGGAACGGGTGGTTGGAAGGTCGGGGTTATCGAAGAAAGCCGCGTCAGCCCCAACGTCCAGGGCA
Source organism: uncultured Anaerolinea sp. (assembly GCA_964436455.1). Taxonomy (GTDB): domain Bacteria; phylum Chloroflexota; class Anaerolineae; order Anaerolineales; family Villigracilaceae; genus Defluviilinea. The sequence goes on from CAYTDB010000023.1 coordinate 31,396, forward strand.
ATGCGGGGTTTTCCTGTCTGTGCGGCAGTGCCGACCAAGCCTGTTCCAACTTCCAGGCGGTGACCGCGTGCAAGCATTCTTTGTCCGCCTTCGCTGTTTGCGGCTTGAAGGTATACAAAGCGGCGGGTGGTGTCCACGAAGAAGATGCCGGCGTGATAAAACTCAAAGCGTTCGCTGACAAGACGGGTAATGAGGGGCAGGAGTACTTCAAGTCTTTGCTCGGTGGAGATGACTCGAGAGATTTCACTGATCGATTGCAGTTCCTGTGCGCGGCGTTCGCTGAGTAGACGAGCAAGTTCCACATCGGCGGTGCGTTCTGCGACGCGTCTTTCCAGACCTCCGAGTGTGTCTTGTAATTGGCTGGTCATACGGTTGAACGAATTTGCCAGCGCACCAACTTCGTCATTTACCGTGTACTCCGCACGTGCAGACAGGTTCCCCGATGTAATGTCTTCGGTAACCGCTGCGAGTTTGACGATCGGCTGCGTGATGACGCGCGACACAAAGAAACTTGCAAAGATGATGATCAGGAGAGTCGCCAGTGATACTACGATGATAGTCTGTGATTGTTGGTTTGCGGTCTCCAATGCAATGGCTTGGGGTTGTACATAAACAACTTTCAGGAAAACGGTCTTGGATGATCTTGCTATACCAACCTCAACCGGACCACCCCAGGCTTCGTCTGTGCTCGTAAAATAAGGTGCGTCGGGGGCAATGATGCGTAACTTATCTGCAAAATCCGGCATATTGAGGGAAATGTCATCCCGGCTGATATTCAAGATCCTGTTTTCTATTTGGAATCGGGAATAGGTGTTTGTATCGGGTTGTATGAGCGTGCGCGAAACCCATTGGGGGTTCGTTCCGTGGGCGATGATAAGATTATATTCATCCAACAGGATGCCATAAGAGTCTTTTCCAGCAAATTCATTGTTTCTTCTAATGATCTCTTCCAGAAGGGAAGAGCGGAAACGGACGCGCAAAACGCCGATAAATCTGCCGTTTTCATCATTGATGGGAACACCGATATAGAAAGCATGGTCGGGTGATGTCGGCGAATAACGAACCGGGCTGACGTAGGGTCTGCCAGTTCTTCTTGGCTGGAGGAAGTAATCACGGTCTGACTTATCCAGCCCAATGTCCTCTGTATACGTGTCGACAAGATCAATACCTTCACTGTTCAGAAGGGCATAGGAGCCAATATTTTCAGAATCCCGTTGTACGAGGGTGTTTAACAACGCAAGGACATTTTTCCTGGTTATCACCTGTCCCTGGGACGACGCCTGAAGATATGCCACTATTTCAGGGAGTTGTGCTTCAGCGGAGACAGTGTCCATGTTGTAACCGATAAAGTTGTCGATCTCTGATACGATATGTTTTGCTGAAGAGACAAGTGCGCTTCTCGTCTGATTTGTGAGCGCTTGCTGGGTGGTTATTGCCGTCAAAACCGCCACCGGCAGGATGGAGAGCAAGCCTATGCTTAGCGCAAGGATCAACAGTTTAGTGCGGATGGCAAATGTGGGGAATTGTCTGAGCGTTGCAATGAATAGGAGGATTGCCAAAACGATCGAAAGTATGGCTGCCGATAGAACATCCTCTGCCAATGCCGGGATGCGGAAACCTGTCCAGAGTTCACCAATAAGGATGGCGCTCATAGCCCCTGCAATCCCTATCCACATGGACACGGATGAAGATGTTCCTTTCAAGGTTTGCACCGGGATATAAACAGTGATGGCAAGAATAATGAAAGTTGCGGGGAAGGAATACCCTTCTGCCTGCGTAATGACCGTGAGCAAACCGATGATGGTCCCCGATTGGATCAGCCATGATCCGGCAGTCACTCTACCGGTAATGAACAAGACAGCGCTGGCAAGGGAGATTAATGTGAGGACAAAGGGAATGGCATTGGATAAAAAGTATTGCAGGTTGGGTGCGCCGATGAGGGTGTCGATGAGTGTGCTGGAGAACGTGGCAAATGCGATGGTCAATACCAAAATGATCCAGAATGCGCGTCTTTCGATTTTTGATAGTGCCTGATAACGTTTAAGCATGGTTCACTTCTCTTTTAGTTCCCATCACTATCGGTCCCTTCAAGCGATTGGATCTGTACCAGCACTTCAGATCCGCCCAAAACGCGGCTGAGTTCCTCTGCAGCTGTGCGCAGGATCGAATCGAATTGTGTGGTAGCGCCGATCTTTCCGGAGATATCGGCAGTGATACGTTCGATCTCAGCGCGTCGCTGGGTGGATTTGAGAAGGAGTGCTGTTTCCAGAGCCAGCGATAGGCGGTCTGCCACTGCCTCTGCAATGTCAACTTCATCCTCATCCCACACATGTTCGTTCTGTGTGCGGATGTCCATTACGCCAATTACATCCTCGCGCAGGCGGATGGGGATTGCCAGGGTGGCGTTCCTCCCGCTCTCCATCACTGTTTGTCTCTCTGATATCGCCTTCCTGACATTTGAAGAGGTCAATGGGCGAGGCAGTGTGCTGATTTCATCACCTGCAACCCTGTAACCAGCAGCTGTTTCCCCGGATTGCAGTATGCGCCAGGCATCCTGAAGATACGTTCCGGATTCTTTCTGTGCTTCTTCAAGGAGCTTCTGCATGGTTTCGTAGGTACGGGCGTTTTGGATCGCAATCGCCACCTGGTCTGCCAGAGTGGATAAGATCTCGATATCCTCCTCCTGAAAGGCGTTGGATTCGGTGCTTTGCACATCCAATACGCCAATGATCTGGTCTGCGGTGCGGAGGGGAAGTGCCATTTCTGAACGGGTGTTTGGGAGGTCGGGATTGTCAAAGTGGATCGCGTCATCTCCCACGTCCAGAGCGATGCGAGGTGCTCCTGTAGCTGATACAAATCCCACCATGCCAGTCTGCCCAATCTGGAGTTTGTGTCCGCGCGCGAGCATCCTTTTACCGCCCTGACTGTTGGTAGCGCGCAGGACTGCAAAAGTGCGATCTTTATCAATAAGGAAGATGCCGGTGTGGTAAAAACCGAATTGATCGCTGATGAGTGATGTGAGACGCGGCAGGAGCGTTTCAGGACTTTCATTTGTGGTGGTTGCGCGCGCCACCTGTGCAATGGCTTCAAATTGCCTGGCGCGTTTCTCGTTACGCTGGTTGGCGAGTTCTAGTTCTTCAGTTCGGCTGTTTACCCTGTCTTCAAGGGACTGGTTTAGCTCCTGTAATTCCTTGTTGGAGATGCGCAGGCTCTCCTCGCTTTTGTTGGCGCGGTTGATCGCCTTCCTGAGACTGTTGGTGCTGAAGTAGATCAATGCACTGATTACGATGAATAAGGCTGTCAGGTCTCTGGCATAGATCATGGTATCTGGCGGCACGGGGGTAAGTATTCCGTTGACTTCCAGCATGGCAAGTCCCCATATTGCTCCAATGCTAATAAGGATTACAATGCCGCCCGCAGACCAATTGATGGCGATACTGGCAAGCAATGCCAGGGCAATATAGGCAATGACAACCACATCCTTCACGCCTTCAGCGCTGAAGGCTTGGGATGTCAGCCCGATCCATCCCAATACGATAATGATCCTTCCGCTTGCGTTAATGTTTCCTTTGCGTAGAAGGAAAAGAGCAACTGCCTGCACACTGATGAGGGCTGTCAGGATTAAGTCAGTCGAGGTGGATTCGAAATCGAGACCATCTGAAAGCGTGATGAAAGCTAGCAATAGAATGACAACCCAGGCAAAGCCGTTAATGAATATTGCGCGGAAGTTGTCTTCATCTCTCTCAAAGTTCGGCGGGGCAAAAATTCTCCTGATCATTCGATCTCTTCCTTTTTAATCTGGATCGCGATTTCAGTGCCGGGCAGGTTGCGGTTGAGTTCCAGCGCGGCGATCTTGAGCAATTCATCCACTTCGCTCTGCGCGCTGATCTTTGCCGAGATCTCACCGATGACACGTTCCTTGGCAGCGCGTTTCTGGCTTTCTGTCAGCAGACGGGCATTTTCCAGGGCGAGTGCTGCGCGCTCGGCGGCGGCATTGATTATGGCGAGTTCGTCATCCGTCCATTCGCGCCCGATATCGAGGGCTTCCAATTTGAGCGCGCCGATGTTTTGTCCGCGAACGCTGACTGGAACGGAGACCGAGTGTCCGGAAATGGTTCTAGTGAGCCTTTGGCTCGAAACACCATCGTAGATGTAACCCTTGAGGGATTGTGCCTTCAATACTTCCCTCCAGGTCTCGCCAGCCAATTGCCGATATGCTTTTTCTGCATTTTCCAGTGCCGTGATATTTTCCTCGTACAGGCGGGTGTTCTGGATTGTGACACTTACCTGGCTGGCAAGGATCGAGAGTGTTTCGATGTCTTCCTGCGAGAAGGCATTCTGGATTGTGCTTTGCACATCCAGCACGCCAATGATTTCCGTGCCCTGCAGGAGGGGCAGGGCGACTTCGGATTTTGTGTCAGGGAGGTCGGGGTTGTCGAAGAAAACCGCGTCTGCTCCGGTATCCAGAGCGATGCGGGCTTTGCCTCGGGCGGCAACATTGCCCACGATGCCCCTCGCACCGACTTCCAATTGATGCCCGCGATCCAGCATCCTGCTGCCGCCTTCGCTGTTCGTGGCTTTCAAGAAGGCATAATTCTTTGTTTCATCCAGAAGGAAAATACCCACATGGTAGTGACCAAGTTGTTTGCTGATGGTCTGTACCACCTGCACCAGGGTTTCCTCCTGGCTTTGCAAGGTGGTGGTGGCACTGGCAACATTGGCAATTGCCTGGAACTGCATGGCGCGGCGCCGGTTTTGTTCGCTTGCGATTCGGCTTTCCTTCTGGGCAGTTTTCTGATCGGTAATATCGTGTGCGAGTACAAGTCGTCCGATATATTGCCTCGAGCGGTCATAGAGCGGGGTGATTTTCATATCGAAGAAACGGTTGTCAGCGCCCGCGATCTCAGTGTGAATTTCGGTCACAGTACTGAACTGCGAATATAGTTCAGGGAAGACTGTGCCTATTGGGATCCCGACAGGATTGGGACCAGCCGCAGAAAGAAACTGCCGGGCGGTCTTGTTGGCATCCACAATACCATCTTCGGTGTCGAGGAGGATGAGCACATCTTCGATGGTCTCAAAAAGCGCCTCACGCGCAATAGGCAGGATGCTGAATAGCCGGAAACGAAAAACACCGAATGCAATAACGGCATTGCTGATCACGAACAGCAGAGGGGACGTATCGCGCTGGTTGGCAAATTTGAAACCCAGGAATTGCCCTAGGATTAGACCGATGATCGGTATGCCTGTGCCAAGAAGGACAATCCATAGCTGCGTACGGAAGTTCCTCTCCTTACGGCTGAATCCAGCAATGAGCACGCCAATATAGGCAAGCGATGCCGCATATAGGAAGTAGTTCCCATAATTTACCAGCGACCCATACTCATAAGTCAGTTCGTCATAAGGTATACCTGGCATAACCTGGGTGTTGAGCCGGATCAAGTCGGGCTGTATGTTCGCATAAATGAAGAGCAGGATGATTGTTGGGAATATACCAACTGCTACAACCCATCTTCGAACAATGATCTTTACTCCGGTGAAACCAAACGCAAAAACCAACAGGGCGATCGGTGCGTAAAAAGCACCAATAAATTGGAAATTGTCCCAGAATACCTTTGCCTCCAGCGTTCCTGTGTTGACCTCGATAACATAGCCGATCAGCCACGACATTTCCAGCGCCACACTGACAGCAAAGGCGTAGACTCCGGGTCCTGTGCGGTTTCCCCAGGCGTAGAGAAAAACAACAGCGCCTACAACAAAAGCGGCAAGATAAACCAGCAGATAGGGGATGGTCTGTGCGTTCACGACGATTTGCTCCGCTGTTCGTTTTCATCCTTTGTGCCAAGCTCAAACACGACCCTGGCGCCACCGATCTTCTGTCCGATCTCGTTCACGGTTGCGCGCAGGATCGCTTCCGTGTCTGTGTAGGTACCAATGGTTGCAGCCATTTCACCGATTGCCTGTTCACGGGCGGCGCGGCGTTGGGCATCCTCCAGCAGGCGGGAGTTTTCCATGGCAATGGCGGCACGCTCGATGATGGCGGTAACGATGTCGAGCTCGTCCTGATCCCATTCACGATTCTCAGGAGCACGTACATCCACCGAGCCAATGACCTCCCCACGCAGTTTGATCGGCAGGGATATGACAGCGCCTCTTCCCTTCGGTTTGAGTTGTCCCGTGACCTGCAAGCTTTGTTCCCTGTCTTTGGCATTCTTTGTGTAGAGCAGGGTAGCTTTGGCACCTGAATGGCGGATTCCAAGCAGGTGCTCCCTTTTTGTAAAATCCCTCCAGCCGCTTTGCACAAATTGTCGTGAGAGAGCATCCGATTCAGCAAGCGCCCTGCGGGTCTCTTCATTCTGCCGGGCGTTCTGAATGGCAATACTCACCTGGTCGACAAGAGTGGCGAGAATGGAAACATCCTCCTGTGAGAAGGCGTTTTGTTCCGTGCTTTGCACATCAAGCACGCCAATCACCTGGTCTCCTGCCCGCAGCGGCAGGGCGATCTCCGAGCGGGTGTTCGGGAGGTCGGGGTTGTTGAAGAAAACGGCATCCGCTCCGGTATCCAGGGCGACGCGCGGTCTGCCGGTGCTTGATACGAAACCAACCATGCCTTTTTCTCCAACCCTGAGGCGATGTCCGCGCGCCAGCATGGTTTGTCCGCCTTCACTGTTGGCTGCGCTGAGGACCGCGTACTCCTTCGCTGTGTCCAATATGAAAACCCCAACGTGGTAAAAGCCGAATTCACGGCTAATGACCGTGGTGATCTGGTTCAGCAAACTGTCAAAGTCGAGCGTGGAACTGATGGTGCGTGCCACTTGTGCGATGGATTGGAACTGTTTTGCGCGCCGCTCGATATTGGTGTTTGCTTCCAATAACTGGGCAGTGCGTTCCTCGATATTCTTTTCCAGTCCCTGGAATGTTGCCCTTAGGCGGGATGTCATGGCATTGAAAGCTTGCGCCAGTGTTCCGATCTCATCTTGGGCTGTAATCTCTGCCTGGGCGGTAAGATCGCCTTCCAGGATCTTGTTGGCGGTCTGTGTCAATCGCAGGACCGGTGCGGCAATTAATTGGCCAAGCCCCAGACTTATCAGGACTGCCCCCACGAGTAATACGATCAAAATGACTGCAGCACTTCGGACAGCAATTTGAACCTGGGTATTGATTTCGCTGCGGGTTGCAACGACAGGCTGGGTTAATTCCTCCACTGGTACGACAACTCCCAGACTGAAAGTATCATTTGCAACTGGGGCGTACGCAATGAAATAAGCGATATTGCCTATGTTCGTGGATACAATTCCGCTTCCGCCTACCACCATTCTGCGAGTGATCTGCTGGATTTCAAATAGAAGGTCACCGTCAAAAATGGTCTGCTGAGGTTCCTCGTTCACCTCAAGGATCTCGGGTTGCATTTCAAAGAATTCATAACCTTGTGGAGGCATGGCAATGATGTGCCCATCATTGTCTACCAGGAAGGCATAACCGGTTTTGCCAACCCTAATGGAATTAACCTGTTCGGCGATTCGTTGGAGTTGGAAGTCCGCCGTCATGACCCCTTTGAATTCATCTTTGAAGTAGACTGGAGCGGAGACTGAAATCACCAAACCTGTGCCAGCTGGATCCTGCCGCGGGAAAGACCATCGTGGCAGCCTGTCTGGGTTGAACAAAGGCGTCGCGACACGGTAAGTTGGTTGCTTGGTAGCATCATAGTCGTGCCGCAGGTTCCCCCCCAGGCGAACGTTGGGAAAATATGTGATGATCCCACGGTTATCGGTATAGTAAATCGCGCTGATTTGCTTGTTGTTCTCAAGGACAAAGGGTGCAGAAAAATCGAGATAGGCTGTTACGTTCAATTCACTGACAACTTCGTCATTAAAATCAACGGTGGATGGAACAAAAACGCTGCTGGGTGAATACGTGCTGTTATAGTATTGTCCATCGCTATACTGTATCAGCCTGACGGCTGCATTCCAATATGTACCCCTGCCAAGGGAGTTTTTCTGTTCTTGGAGCAATTCCAATTGGCTGGCGAGGCCAGCAACCTGTGAGATGGCAGTATCGAACGAAATGTTGGCACGGTTTGCTTCTGATGAAACGGTATTGATTAATTGTTCCTCAGCCAGCAAGTTTACGGAAGTCTCAACTCGATTCGAAAGTATATTGATCAGTTGCCCTGCGCGGTTGAACGAGAAGAATGACAGAACACCCAAAGAAATCATGCCGGTCAGGAGAATCCCTGCTACGATTTTTGAACGGATGTTGCCGCCCAATGCTCTCGGAACAAGGTAGATCAAAAAGACAACCGCCGCCAACACCATGATGCCGGCGCCGAACCTTGGCGCATTGAAATCCGGCGAAACCCGAAACACTGGATTCCAGACTTCGATCATCACGATACTTAGTACGGCAATCGCAGCAATTCCTGTTACGCGTGCCCTTGCCGGTTGAGGGAAGACTTCCCGGACAAAAATATAAGTAAAGAGTGCAATTGTCAGACCAGTGATAAGATAGACTTCTCTTAATACAAGCGTTGCCAGAACCGGAAAGACAATTATGCTGGTGCCAAACACGAACCACGCTCCGGTAATTTGCCTGTCCCGACGAATAAGAACAAGACCGATAAGATTCGCAATCAACATCACTGCCGAAAGTGGGAGCATGGTTCTATCAGAGATGTCTGTTTCCCCGCCTTGTTTGATTACAACAATGGATACAAAGGCAAGGAATGCAAGACCGACCAGTGTAAAAATTCCAGCCAGAAGCATCCCTGCCTGTTTTTGTCTCCTGCCGATGGTGTTTATCGTGTTCCGCGTATCGCTCATTCTTCGGCCTCTTTGGTTTGGAACTGGATCAACACTTCCGAACCGCCCAAAACGCGTTCCAACTCTTCCGCAGTGGTTTGTAAGATATTTTCCAGATTGATTGCACTGCCGATCCTGGAAGAGGCTGCGGAAATCAATTGCTCCTTTGCTGCGCGTCGGCGTGCATCCTGGAACAACCTTGCATTTTCCATGGCAAAGGCGGCACGTTCGGCGACTGCCTCCACAAGGCTAATCTCATCGGTCTGCCATTCCTTGGATGAATCCTCTGCTTCGATGTGCAGAACTCCAATCACCTCTCCCCGCAATTTGACAGGAACAGCCACTGCGGCACGCTTCACCCTCGACCCGTCAGGCTGGTTTGCTGCCGCCTGACCGCTACTTATCGCTGATGCCACTTCCGGGGTGCCCATTTCCTCTTCCAACATTTCAATACGCCCGGCTCGGTAGCGGAAACCGGGTTGCTCTGCCTGAGTGATTGCCCGGCTCCACTCGGTACGCGTGAATTCGTTATATATCTCCTGCACTTGTGTCAATGCAGCGCGTGCTTCTGTGAGCAGACGTGCATTCTCAAGTGCGATGGAAACCTGATTGGCAAGCGTTGTTAGTACCTGCAAATCTTCGGTGGAGAAAGCGTTTGCCTCCACACTTTGGACATCCAACACTCCAATGGTCTCATTACGTGATTTGAGTGGAAGTGCCGCTTCGGAGCGGGTGCTCGGGAGGTCCGGGTTATCGAAGAAAACAGCATCCGCTCCAACGTTTAGGGCGATACGGGGTTGACCAGACTGGGCGGCATACCCCACCACACCGATCCCAAGTTTGAGACGATGGTTGCGCGCCAGCATCCGCTGTCCGCCTTCGCTGTTGGTAGCCTGTAGAATGGCAAATTCCCTGTCATCATTCACCAAAAATATGCCAACATGATAGAAGCCGAACCGTTCGCTGATAAGGCGGGTTGCAGCAGGTAAGAGCTCGTTTAAATCCAGCAGTTGGGCGATGGCTTCAGAAAGTTGTGTAATTGCCTGGAGTTGGGAGGCACGTCGAGAAGTCTGGCGATTTACCTCCTCCAATTCTGTTGTGCGTTTATGCACACGTTGCTCAAGATTTGCTGTAAGGTCTTCGAGTTCGGTGTTGATCTCCCGTACTTCCTTCAGGCGTGCCCGTTCCACGCTGGTGCGAAACGCTGTGATCCCAATCAGAATAAATATGGTGGAAGAAGTGATCCCTATTGTTCTGCCGAAAGAGAAGGCAGGATCCTGAAGATATGTTGGATCAGCATAGGTTTGAATAAATGCCGTTGCAAGCAGAGTTGCAGCACCCAGTAATAGAAACCCTCCCTGCGAAAGAATGGCACTTGCCAGAATCAATGAGATTGGGACAATACTTGTTATGGATGTGTCAATACTGTTTGCACTTCCATTGTAAATGGTAATATATGCGATGGAAGTAAAGCCGAATGAAAAGAAGTATGAGCTAACCCAGTAATACTTTGTACGGCTGGTAATGTAGGCGATCAGAGTTATGCCAAGAAATACAAAGAAAACTGTAAAGGATCTTGGGTTTGCCAGGATCGCAACAATAAAAGATGTACCAAGAATTAGAGATAAGGCAGAGAGCAGTTGTGCGCGCCGGCGTTCCCCTATCTCAACTATGGAGGAATGTGCTTCTGTGAGGAAGCGCCAGGCACGGACTACCATATTCAACCTTGTTTCCTGTGGAGTCTGATTTGATTCCATGCCTCACTCCGTTAGTTTCTGGTGAGCCGAACCGCCATTCGACCCTTCATCCTGTGTAAGCTTGGATGGGTTTACCAATTGGAATGTGATGGTTGAGCCTTTCATTACCTGACCGAGTTCCTCCACTGTATCACGAAGGATCGAATCCATCTGGAAGGAAGTACCAAGTTTTGCAGCCAACTCTGAAAGGAAGGTTTCACGCGTGGCGCGCTTTTGCGCTTCATCGAGAAGTCGTGCGCTGTCCATTGCAAGAGCGACACGTTCGGCGGTCGACTCGATAATGGCGAGTTCGTCATCTGTCCAAGATCGTGACGAGTCAGAAGACTTTAATTTCAACCGCCCAATGATTTGTCCGCGTAATTGGACCGGGACTGAAATTCCAGCTGGGTCGACTGCATTTGTCGACCCCTTCCTGAGTGGTTCTGGCTTAATACCATCGTAGCGGTATCCCTTTGTACGTATGACTTCAGCATATCCCCTCCACGCCTCTCCAACCAACCGGCTGGAGGCTATCTCCGCTTTGCGGAGCGCATGTTGGGCTTGCTGCAATGAGCGAGCGTTTTGGATTGCGACGGACACCTGGTCTGCCAGAATGGTGAACAATTCCACATCCTGCTGAGAGAAGGCGTTGGTCTCAGTGGACTGGATATCAAGTGCGCCAATGATTTCCTGACCGAATTTGAGGGGTAGGGCAACTTCTGAGTGGGTGTTGGGAAGGTCTGGATTATTGAAGTAGACTGCTTCTTCACCTACATCGAGTGCTATGCGAGGAACTCCATGTAATGTCGTATAGCCTACAATGCCCTGTTGCCCGACCCTGAGACGGTGTCCGCGCGCCAGCATTTTTGCACCGCCTTCACTATTGGCTGCTTGTAACAAGGCGAATTCATGATCTGTATCCAGAAGGAAGATCCCTACGTGATAAAAACCGAACCTTTCACTAACCAGGCGGGTGATGGCGGGTAGGAGCTGATCCAATTCCTGAATGGATGCCACCGATCGCGCCACATCCGCGATTGCCTCTAGCTGACTGGTCCGCCCTTCGAGCGCGCGGGTACGTTCCTCCACGCGTTGTTCCAGACCGGAAAGGATATCCTGTAGTTGTGCCGTCATTTGGTTAAAAGTTCCGCCCAATGCTCCGATCTCATCATCAGACTTGATGTCAACGCGAGCGCTTAGATCGCCTTTTTCCACAGCGCTGGCTGTCTGTGCCAATCCCTCAATTGGACGCGTAAATTGACGGGTTTGCCACACAGAAAACAGAGAAATAGCAAGCACTGTGATCGCGAGAATGATGACGACCGTGAAGGTGAATTGTCTTGTTGAAGCCAGGGCAACAGAAGTGGGCAGTTCAGCGATTACAAAAAATGTGTCCTGTCCGTTAAGCTGGAGGGGGGCAATGCCCAACACTGCATTTTCACCATTAATTCCAGGCAAAATCGCGCCTTGTGTAGGGTAATCAAAAAATATGCTCTGAAGAACAATGGATGGATTCTGATGAGCAACCACGCGCTTGGACAGGTCTGCCATGTATACTGACAGTTCGTTTTTGGAGGCTTCGCTCATTAGTGTCCAAACTGTTTTAAATTTCAAATTTGCAGCCAAAACACCAGATACTTGGCCTGTTCTCAGGTCGAAAATCGGTATTGCCAATATTAGGTAAGGTTCACCAGTTTGTGTATCAAAAGTAACATCGCCAAAATAGGTTTGGCTTGTGCTCATTGGTTGCTCGAATTCGGGTCTTCCTACCAGTGTTCCAAGCTCTTCCTGCTCCAATACAGTGTCACGAGATACCTTTGCAATCTCTCTACCGTTTTGATCGGTCAACGTTAGTTCATTGTATACAGCAGAGAAACTAAGCATATTTAGAAGTGTGTTGCTAATTTCACTTTGTGGCAGTTCCTGGATATTGCGGACTTCAACCAGTTGTCTCAGTTGGCTTTCTGCTCCTTGAATATACTCAAACACAGAGATTGCAACCCCTTTTGCTATTTCATTTTGCTGCGCAATACTCTGGGCACTTTGCACATTGATGCTTAATTGGATGCCAAAATAAGCAACCATCAGTAGTGGCACAATGGCAATGACAAGGAATAATATGGTAAGTCTTGTGCGCAAACTTCTTCTCATAACGAGTTTCCTTCGAACGGGTGCTTTCCTGTCCAGAATTTCTTCAGCAACCTTATGCTTTAACTTGATAAGTCGCTATCCGGACCAAGTTCGAGCGTTACCTCTGTCGCTCCACCGATCCTGCGCCCCAGTTCTTCCACTGCAGCTTGCATGATGGCTTCCATTTCACTGACTGCTCCAATTTTTGTGGCAATCTCACCAATCGTGCGTTCACGTGACGCACGGCGTTGGGCGGAGTTAAGAAGGCGGGAATTATCCAGGGCGAGCGCGGCACGCTCAGCCGCAGCTTCCAGGAGCGAGAGATCGTCCTGGGTCCATTTTCGGTTTTCGCTCTTGGGCTTTACATCGAGGTAGCCAATGATCTGCCCACGCAGGCGGATTGGCACGGTTAAGTCTTTTGTTTCTTTTTCCAAAGTCAGACGTCCAGTCTGAGGAAGGGATCTGACCTTTTCGGGTGATATTCTTTCTTCCAGTGGAATGGTGCGATTCCCATCGAAGAGGTAGCCAGTGTTCTTCACCTGCCGTGTAAAACTGCTCCATTCCTGTTTAATGTAGCGTCCAAAAGCTACTTCAGACTCTTTCAGGGCTTTGCGAGCCTGACTGAACAGTCTGGAATTCTCTATTGCGATTGCGATCTGGTCGGCGAGCGTGGAGAGTATAGCGATATCCTCTCCCTTGAAAGCATTGGTTTGTTCGCTTTGTGCATCCAAAGCACCAATGACGCGCCCGCCCACGCGGAGGGGGAGTGCCATTTCTGAATGAGTATCAGGGAGGTCGGGATTGTTGAAGTATACAGCATCAGACCCAACGTCCAGAACGATGCGAGGCTCGCCGCGTGAGGTTACATATCCAACTATGCTGTTGTCATCAAGTTTCAGCTTGTGCTGACGATTCAACATCTTTTGTCCGCCTTTGCTATTGGCTGCCGTGAGAATTGCGTATTCACGTTCCTCGTCTACCAGAAATATGCCGATGTGATAAAAACCAAACCTTTCGCTGACCAGTCTCGTTACGGCTGCAAACAGCTCGTTCGGATCTTGCAGCGATGTGGTGGAGCGGGCTACATGAGCAACGGCTTCCAACTGACTGGCGCGTTTTTCAAGCTGCATTGTTCGTTCTTCGACACGCTGTTCCAGGGATGCCCTTAGCTGGTCGAGTTCGAGGTTCCTTTCACGAAGCTCGAACTCGTTCCCGCGTACAATTTCAAGGTTGCGTCTGAAATTCGCCGATGCGATGGCGAGCATGCCTGTTACAGCAACTACTGTGAATGTATAGAGCAGAAATACAGAAAGCGGGGTGTTTTCTATGGCAGGTTTAGGCACCAGATTTGTGGTATTCAGGATGTAAAGTGTGGCTGCGATGACCAAGAGGAGAGCGCCGAAATACATCGCGCCTCTTCTCGGGAAGAGTAGATTGGCAAGTGCAAGAAGAAATATTGTGGTAAAGATGGTGGAGAGCGCCAATCCACCAATTGCGTATACTACACCAAACAAGTTGATGGTGTTGATGGCAAGAATGATGACCTTTGCGGCAGTGAGATTTTCTCTTTTTACCAGGTAAATGGTATACAGCCAGATAAAAAAGCCTGCAAATGTACCGCCAAGAGCCACTTCCCTGATGGGTGAATCGAGCTGGAAGATAAAGGGGATGGAAAAGGGAGCGAGAATGAGTAGAACAATCCCCACGCGATGGGTTGTCCTCGCGTCCTGCGTTTTTTCCGGATCATCTTCAAACACCGGGGCTGTAAGGAAATTTTGTAATCTATCTAGCATGCTTTGCTATTCCTGTCCGGCATCGCTGAGTATTTGAATACTGACTTCCGAATCGCCAAGCGATTTTCCAATTTCCTCGACAGTGGTCTGGAGGATTAGATCGAATTCGGTGCTGGAACTGATAGCGGAAGTTACCTGTGAGATCGCCTGTTCGCGATCGGCACGGAGACGGGCTTCTTCGAAGAGGCGGGCGCTCTCCAGCGAGGCGGCAAGGCGTTCGACAACCTGTTCGATTGTGCTGATCGTGTTCGAACTGTACCCTTCCTTGAGCTTGAGGGTTACTACACCAATGGGTTGTCCGCGCAATTTAACCGGAATGGCAACAGTTGTCTGTTTTGCCTGATTCTTGCCATCAGGGTTTTGTACGATCGGTTGACCCGTTTGCATGGCTTCTGTACCCAGGTAGGGGGTCGTGTTGATCGATTGAATACGAACATTGTCGAAGCGGTAGCCTGCATTGTTTAAAAGACCACTATCCGTAAGTGATTTCCAACTTCCGCGCGTGGACTGCCCGTATGCCATCTGGAGTTCTTTCAGATTATCTTCCACTTGTTGAAGCAGCCTTGTGCGCTCGATGGCAATAGCGAGTTGGTCGGCAAGGATCTGCATGATCGCAATATCATCTTCATTGAAGGCTTGTGGCTGGTCACTTTGGACGTCCAACACGCCGATAATCCTGCCTTCGATCTTGAGCGGAAGAGACATTTCGGAACGGGTTTTTGGAAGTAGCGGGTTATTGAAATGAACAGCGTCCAGTCCCGTGTCGAGTGTGATGCGGGGTTCTCCGGTCGCAGCCACGCGTCCAACGATCCCCACCTCGCCGACGCGGAGGCGGTGATTGTTGGCGAGCATTTGTTTCCCGGCCTCCGTGGGAGATGCAACGAGAACAGAGTATTCCCTGTTGCTGTCCAACAGGAAAATTCCTGTGTGATATAGATTGAATTGTTCCTGAATTAACGCGCCGGCTCTCTCGAGCATTTCACTTAAATTATGGGATGTAGCCGCATCACGTGCCACTTCAGCAGATGTGCGCAGCCTCAACGTCTGATTTTCAAGTGCTTTTGTGCGGTCTGCAACGCGTTGTTCCAATTCACCGATCATGCCCTGCAGCTGTTCTGCCATTTGATCGTAGGTTCTTCCAAGAGCTCCGATTTCATCGCGCCTGGTAATGGAAGTACGCTCAGAAAAATTGCCTGTCGCGAAGCTTTCAGCGGTTTTGGCAAGCGCAGTGATGGGTCTGGCAATTGAATCTGCCGAAACTGCAACCGCAATAATGGCAATCATGAAGGCAAAGATTCCCAACACCCCACCCCCTAAAAGTGAATTCAAGGAAGTTCTTAGAACATATTCCTGGGGTACTTCAGCTATAAACAGCGCCTTCAAGGATTCGGCGCGCTGGTAATACCCGAGCACCGTTTCGCCTGCGTAATTTTCATAAGATCCTTTGCCATCTATGAACCTGCCAAGCAATAATGTTTGCGATGCCTGCGTATTGACCGTCTGTGTGATCGAACGCGTTTGGGTGAGTGGTTGCAGGTCTGATCCCAACAAATAGGTTTCCATTTCAGGGAAGCCGGGTGTGATTTCTACAATCCCTTTTATTAGACTATCCTGGGTTCGAAGAACGAGAATACCGCGAATGATTGCATCGTCATAAATCGGAGTAGCAAAGATCAGTTTTCCATCGCTGAAGGAAGGAATGCGTGAAAATTCTACAAAATCATCAATTATGCCTTTTCGGTAAAATGTTTGGGAGCCGAAGTTGAACCCCTCTCTGTTGGGGGTTGTAGAGATCACAACATCACCTCCGATGTTCATAACCAGAATCTCGCTATAATTCTCCGTGCCTGCTCTTTGATTTTCTTGCAGCATTCTGCGTATGCCGTCCCGCTCATAATTCAGCAAATCGATTGTAGTTTGTCCAGGATTTAGAACCTTATTTATATTCTCCGAGAAATTGGGATCCTGGGCGATTCGGTCTGAATCGGATTTGACGAGGTTGATAACCTCATCAAATTGACTTTCCTTTAATTTCGATATGGTTTCCAGAACATTGAGGATCTGTGATTCATTATTTACATATGCGCCGATGGCTGAGAGTATGATTGCCAGGATCGCGGGAATGCTCACAATGATGGTGAAAGACGTAAGCAGGTTTGCACGGAGACTTCGATAAATATCATCCCTGGTAATTGCAGCTACAGTGAACAGCAGAAGCCCCGTAGTTCCCAGAAAAGCTATCCCGGCTATTGCAGCAGGTGTGGAGGTTTGTAGACGTTCGGCAAGGATCGGATAAGTATTAATATATAGAACACCTGCAATACCTGCAATGGAAGCTGGAAGGAGCGGCACATAATATCTTCGAGGCAGACCAGCCAATGCAGATGTCAGTGGCGCAGTCAGTATTATGATAATTGTGAGAGGGAGAATGCCATCCCAAAATGATGTTAGCAGAAAAGCCAGAAGCGAAAGGGATAAGGAATAAAGAATACTTGCTGTAGTTCCACTGTGAGTTTCCGCAAATCTCACTATGGGAATTTGCAAAATTGCTGTAAGGATGAGGGCACCGCTAATATATAACAGTTGCGGAGAGGGGGTTCCTAACACATTATATTGTGTTAGGAGATAGATAACTACGAACCCAATACCTGCAACGCCTAGAAATAACGGGGTGTACCGGATGTTTCCATAAAAAACACGCATATATTTATCTTTTGTGTTTTGAACGCCATTGTTCTGGTTGGGGTTGCTGTTCATATGGGTTAACCTGTTGTCCGTCTGCCGCGTTTTCTGACAGGTGCCTGTTCAGGAATGTCTCCGATGAAAACGGAAACTTCTGTAACATCCGCAACCTGCCCCAACTCACGGGCAGCAGTTTGGAGCAGACTGTCAAGATCCAGGGACTGGCTGAACCGTGCCGCCAATTCACCCACGGTCTGCTCCTGCCGGGCACGCTGTGTGGCTTCCTCGACTAAACGTACGTTTTCGAGTGCCAGACCGGTTTGATAAGCAACTTCATTGATCAGGTCTTTATCAATCTGATTCCAGGGCATTGCATCCTTGCGCGCTACTGTGATGGTGCCGATCGTCTGTCCGCGCAGGGAGATGGGTATCTCCAAACCATGTTCGGTTTCTTCGAATGACTTGCCGGTGCGGATTCCCAGCGGGGTGTAGGTGTAGGTGTAATTTCCCTCCTTAACATGCTGCCTCCACGCCTCACGCGTACGGACAGCTGTCAAGGTTTCGATCTGCGTCAGCGCCGTTTGAGCCTCTTCCAGCAACCGTGTGTTTTCGATGGCAACGGCCACCTGGTCGGTGAGAGTTTGAAGTACATCGATCTCTTCCACGGTAAACGCTGAAGGTTGGTCGGACTGAATGTCGAGAACACCAAGTACCCTGTCGCGAATCAAAAGAGGAAGGGCAATTTCAGAACGCGTCATTGGGAGATTGGGATGGTTGAAGGAAACCGCATCAGTCCCAATGTCAAGCGCGATGCGAGGCTTTTTGAGTTCAGCAACAATCCCCACGATGTCCTGTGCTCCCACTTTGAACGAACATCCATTGGCTAACATTTTCCTGCCCCCTTCGGATGATGCAGCCACCAAAACCACCTCGTCGCGTGTTTCATTGATCAGGAAAATGCCGGTATGGTAGACGCCGAACTGATTCGTTACCAGGTCTGCAACAAGCTTTAGAATACTGTCGAGATCTTGAATGGTCGCGGTCTGGTGAGCAATGTAGGATGCAGCGCGCAATTGTTCCGTCTTTTTGACCAAGCCAATCGTTCTTTCTTCGACGCGTTTCTCAAGGTCAGCCCGGTCCCTTGAAAGGAAACCAAGTGCTGATTGAAATTGATCAGCCACCGAACGGAATTCATCTTTCAACAGATTGATCGCCCAGATCAGCGCGATCGCGAGAATAAAATAGTCTGATCCATAAGAGAGCCAATCCAACAGATCCGTTTGAGGAACCTTCGGCGATGTAAGGGGAAGGTATCCTAGAACGTTCAGCCCACCGATGATCATGATGGTCAGTATATTGATGCCAAATACCCAGCGGTCTATTCGTTTATCAAACAATAGCACGGCGAACAAAGTGGCGGCGAGGAAGTAGACTGATACACCCGACCAGGGTCCAAATTGTAAAATGTTGTAAACGCCGACAAAATACCCGCTTATCAACAGCCCACCGGCTTTTACGGCATATGGCATTGGGATGAACGTGATAACAAGCACGAGAACAAAAATGACCGAAAAGAGAATCCGTTCCGAAGCTTTCAGCGCGGGAATATTTAATACGAGCAGAAAGAATGCAAGCAATGCAATCACACGCAGAACATTGTTGAGATACAATGACCTCCAACGGTCATACTGGAACAGTGAACTGGTTGCCTGGTCGAGGATTTGATCTTCAGGATTTGTCATGTTCGTAATCTTCCAGACTTAATTCTATGGATGCAACGGATGCATCCAGACGCCTGCCTAGTTCTCTAACGACTGTTTGTAAAATTCCGTCCACAGAAGAGGATGCCCAGATGCGGGAGTTTATCTCAGCCAGGGTGCGTTCCCGCATGGCGATCTGCCGACTCTCAGATACAAGACGGGCGTTCTCGAGGGCAATGGCTGCCTGTGTAGTAATCGCATCCACAAGGCTTTGCTGTTCGGCTGTCCATTCGTCCCGGTTTTCCAGGGTGATTTGACCAAGGATTTGATCTCGCAGATTGATTGGACTTTCCATGATCTGGTTGGCAGACTCGTTGGGGTCACCAATGCTGTATTCAAGTTCCTCATTGTATGTTTTTATGCTTGTCCATCCCTCAAGCAGGTATTGCTTTTGGATGGCGCGTAGTTCCTGGATGCTCTGCTGTGCTTCTTGGAATAGACGTGCGTTTTCAAGTGCAATAGCAACCTGGCTCGCCATGTTCTGCATAGTTTCGATAACATCTACACCAAAGTCTGCCGACTTGGTGGATTGAACATCCAGAGCACCTAGCACGCGGTCGCCAATGATCAAGGGAAGAGCAATTTCAGAGCGTGTGTAAGGGAGCAAGGGATTCTCAAAACGCCGTTTCTCCTCTGCCGTGTTCTGTGAAATACGAGGGGTCTTCTCACGAACGCAGGTTGCAACCATGCTCCTGCCTGCAATTTCAAGCCTGTGACGGTTTTGTTTCAAGACATTGCCGGCCTGACCCGTGGCTTCTCTTAACTCCGCCCATTTTTCGCTGGGGTCAAGGATATAGATCGCGGCGTAGTAGTAATTGAATTGTTCTGTGATTAAGTTCGCAACTTTGCTGAGAATTTGCTCTGGGTCGAGAATGGAAGAAGCCACCCTTCCGACCTCGTTCGTGGCGGCTAATTGCTGGGTACGTTCTTTAACTTGCTGTTCCAAAGTTGTTTGAAGGTTTTCAAGACGGGCAGCCATTCGATTAAAGTGCATGGCTACGGTGGCAAGCTCGTCCGTGGTCGTAACGGGAATACGTTGTTGCAGGTCTCCTTGTTCGACCTTTTGGAAGATTTCGATCAATTTCTTGACCGGGTCTGAGATGGAGCGGGTTGCGAAGTAGGCAAAGCCTGCCCCAAGGAGGAGAGTGAGCGCGGATAACTGTATGGATTGGAGTTGCAGATCGCTGAATGCTTGTAACGGGCTGCTGTCGGTATAAAGGACGCGGATCGTTTGCTGGAAGCCAACTGGAGCAATAATTGCCAATCCAATCACCAGGAGCCCGAGCATCAATATCTGGAATTTGGCGCCAAGTAATACACCGGAGCGACCTTGAAGTTGAGTCTCAAAGCTTTTCGGAAGCAGGATCAACCTTGGGGTTAGTGTGATGCGGTCCAGAACTAGAAGGGTAAGGATGGTCGCGCCGAGCACAGACGCAATCCCGCCAAATAGAATATAGACAGGGGCAGGCGCATTGATGGATGTGGGTTGCAGGACAGATGAAACAATATCCCCCTGCGAAAGAGCGATAAGAGCCGGTACCAGGACAATGACAGCGATGTTGACAAGTATGGAAATTAGCCCGTACAGGGTTGTGAAGTTGGTTATTTCCCTCCAGGCAATGAGTTCCTTTTTCTCATCTGGCCGTTGATTGCCGCGGCGCCATTCATCAAGTCGTTTTCTTGCGCCGATAGTGATTTGCCAGCCAACGCCAAGCAGAATGGCCTGGCTGAGGATTATCAGGAATGGTATGAGACGGACGAACGAACGGCTGAGTTCTTCACTGAGCGTTACATTCAATCGAAGGGAAATCAATCCGGGGATTGCGCCAGGCAAACCTGCGATCTGACTGACCGCAAGCAGGATTACGATGTACCATCCGCCTGTACGTTTTAGAATCGATTCGCTAAATTGATTCATCGCCACCCCTTCTGTTAGGCTTTTCATCCCTTGAGCCAAGTTTGACATGCACCCGGCTGGCGCCGGTCACTCTCGTCAATTCGCTGACGGTCGTGGTGAGAATGGTTTGCAGATCGGTCGTGCGGCGGATCTTGTCTGTGATTTCAAACAGGACGCGTTCACGTTCTGCTTGTGCCCGGATCTGTTCCAGCAATCTGGCATTCGCAATGATTGCTGCGAGACTGCCACCCAGAGTGCCCAATAATTCCTCGTCGCTTTCAGTGTAGGCGTTGAGTTGTTCGCTCTCAGCGTTTAGCACACCGAGCAATTCACTGCGGTAAATCATCGGGATCGCAAGTTCCGAATTTGTGTTGACGCTACCTTCTATGTAACGGGTATCTTCTTTTACATTGTTGATGCGCAAGGTTCTGCGATGCGATGCCGCCCAACCGGTTATGCCGCTGCTGATGGGTACTTTGAACTCATACACTTCAGGTGCGTACCCTACCGCAGCTTTTACCTCAAGCACTTTCTTTTCGCGATCAGCCAGCATGATAGCCACGCGATCTCCGCCGAGGGTTACCTGTAATCCGTTCACCGCTGACTCCAAAGCCTCGTCGAGCGTTGTTCCAGATGCGGCAGTAGTTGTGATGTGGTGCAGGAGGCGGTGCTGGGCAAGATGTTCCTGGGTTTCTGCAAACAGTTCTGTATTGACTACCGCTATTCCCAATTGATCCGAAAGGATTTGGAGCGTGCGCAGGTTATCCTTGGCAAATGCATAAGGGCTCGTGCTTTGCACATCCAACACCCCCACGATTCGGTCACCGACGCGCAAGGGTAGTGCAGCTTCGGCGCGTGTTTCAGGCAGCAATGGATTTGGATAATATGTGGCATCACGGGTTGTGTCGTTGACGATCAATTGCTCGCCGTTGCCTGCTACAAAACCAACAATGGATTTTGATCCAATCCCGAGCTTAAAGCCGGAACGTTTCAGTTGAGCACCGGCATCCCCGGTTGCTTCACGAACTACAACATATTCACCTGTCGGATCCTTGAGAAATACGCTTGCGTGATAGAAGTTGAAACGCAAACGGATCAGGTTGACGGCTTTTTCGAGTAGTTCATCCAGATTGAGCGAACTACTAATATCGCGCGCAATTTCCGCCGCAGTTTCAAATTGCAGGGCGGTTTGTTTGCTTTCCTCCAAAACACGAATATTATAAATTGCACCCGAAACCTGATTGGCTACCGAGATCATGAAACGTAGATCATCTTCATCAAAGCTGTGTTCATTCTCAAGATCTTGAATGATGAGCGCTCCAATTGCTTCACCCTGTGCCAGCAATGGGACCCCCAACCAGGATCGGGCGGGTTTGCCCGATATCTTGGCTCCCATGGCAAGCGCCCGGTTCATCGTGTCATCCACAAGCATGAGCGGTTCACGCGTGCGGATAAGGATGGATGTTAAACCTTCACCGAGAGGAAATGCCTCGATGGTTGACATCCTGCCATCTTCATACAGAAACGGAATACTTATGGAGTTAGTCTTTTGCTCATATAAAGCGATGACAAAACCGTGGTCGCCAACCACATTCCGGACATGTTTGTAAATGGTTGCGTAGAAGGCTTGCAGTTCGTTGATCGATGCAGCATGCGACGCGAGTGCGTTCAAGGCACGGACTTCGGTGTCGCGGCGTCCATTGATTGGCTCGGTGGGGGAGGTCTTTGGTGTCATCGAGTTCGCGGTCAAGCTTATGGTTCGATTGAAAGCATCGACCACATCTGCATCGATGTTTTGCCCCTCACGCGCTCCAATTAAGACAACGCCGCGCATTTGACCTTCCTGAAGAACGGGTACATACGCGGCTGTTTCGCATCCCAGTTGTTTGGGGTAGGCGAGCAAAGGAGGCGGTATGGTGGATTGTCCCTTTAAATTCACGACAACGGGACCGTCTTTCAGATAGGCTTCCATTTCCTCGCGTATCAGATCCACTCCACGCGGAATGGTAGCCTGAGAATCGCGGCTTTGAGGATCTGCGAACTGCGTTAGTTGCAGGCGGTTCCCAACCGCAGTAAAAAATACTGTTACAAAGAAGGGGGCTCCAGTTCCATTGGATTGGTTGATTATCATCTCTCTGATTATGCAGGCTCTTAGTTGTATTCCCAGACAGGCTCGCCTGCAAGAATGCGGCGGATCTGGTCGGGGAATCGATCAGGATCAAGTGGCTTGCCAAGAAAACCGTTGAATCCGGATTCCTGTGCCTTTGCCATCTGATCCTGGCTGGCTTCTGCTGTGACCGCAATAATGGGAATGCTCTTAAGCCTCTCGGAAGCTCGTATCTTTTTCAGCGCGCCATAACCATCTTCATATGGCAGACGGATGTCCATCAGAATCAGGTCGAGGCGTTGGAGCGTATCTGCATATTCCACCACTTCATAGCCGGATGTCTTCCACTCACAATGGATACCCAGGTACCCGAGCATGCGGGCAATCAGTACAAAATTGGCGACATTATCTTCCACCACCAAAACCGTTGCGTCCTTCGGGATGTTGGGTTTTTTTATGGGTTGGGTGTCGAGGACGTTTTCAGGCATTTGCACTCCTTGCGAGGAATTTTTCGATCTCCCTCAAAAGTTCATCGAAGTCAATAGGCTTCTGGATGTATCCATCACAGCCCGCCTCAAGAGTCTTTTCCTTATCGCCACGCATGACGTTTGCCGTTAATGCAAGGATCGGCACACTTGCGAAGCCGGGAGTTGTCTTGATCTTGGCAGTCAATGTATATCCATCCATATCGGGCATATTGATGTCCATCAGGATCAAGTCCGGTTTGGTGGTTTTCAATAACTCAAGTGCCTCGCTTGCATTGGTTGCTTCCAGTAAACCGTAAGCTTCAGAAACTAAAATGCGCCGGACAAGCATTCTGTTGTCCGGGTTGTCTTCCACATAGAGAATTGTACCCTTTTCTTCAGTCGGTAACATATCGATGAACCTCCGCCATAATTCTAATACACCCCAATCAGGGACACATAACAGACACCTTACAATTATAAAATATAGATGCCGAGAGAGTCTCTCCTCGGCATCGTAAGCGGGTGATGGGACTCGAGCCCACGACACTGCACCGTGCAACAGTGCGGTGTATCATGCTTGGGAAGCATGCGTTCTACCACTGAACTACACCCGCATGGTACCAGCTAGAAACGCCCAGTTTCGAACCCAAACACCGTCATTTTTAAGCATTTTCAGCGCATCAGATTTTGCTCATTTTGAGAGTCGAAATATCATTTTGCGCTGTTCAATGACCAAATTATACGATAGATGGGAATCGTTGACAATACATTGTTAATTCATTGCAAGTGGACATGTTTTCCTTGTGCAGTTTCATCCTGGCGCGATAATCTAAATGGAAATTATGGAACCCAAAAAACTCTCCAAGCTGGAAATTGTAAGACGGCTTTTTAGAAAATATTCCACTAGCAGTTTTACCAGAGAGGAAAAGCTTAGCGCAATTGGGCGGATTATTAGCAAGCTGACGACAAGCATACTCTCCCCATCTGAAGTTAAAGAAGCGTTGATTCGACTTATATCAAAAATGAAGTAGTTCAATGGAGTGTGACTCAAATGAGTTGATAGGGCGTGAGTAAGAAGAAGGAGTTGAATGATAAGCAGCAATCTGAGAAGATAGATTTGAGCAAAAAATTATCTCAGGAGATGCGCTATGACAATCAACTCCAGCCAGATGATAATCCAACTGCGCGAAGAATTCGAGCGACTACTGACCTTTGTAACGGGACCGCAGGCAGAGAGCGCGACAATCGATCAAATGAAACGCAGTTTGTTTAGGCAAGTGTTGCATATGGGCTACCAGTTGTTGCGGTTATTCTTGATGAAGCGTGCGGAAGCGGAATCCCACGCGCCGTTAGTGAAAAGCGATCAAACCGTACTGCCAAACCACGCGCAGAAAGAGCGCGCTTACTTTTCGATCTTCGGCAAACTGTAATTTGAGCGAGCCTACTTCTATGCCTGGGGCGGAAGCGGGCAATGTCCGCTGGATGAAGCCTTGAGTCTGCCGGAGCGTTGCTACTCCAATCTGCTGCTAGAAAGCGCCGAATTGCTGGGAGTGGAAGAAGCGTACAGCAAAGGCTGGCGGGTTGTGGCGCGTTTGTTGGGCTTGAACCTGTCCGAATTGGTCTTGGAGACGAGTGTGTCTGAACATAGTCAGAGTGTCAAAGCCTATTACGACCAAACAGAGCCGTTTCCGAGTGCCGAAGAAGGTCCGATCATGGTTGCCCAAGCAGACGGCAAAGGTGTAACGATGGTACGCCGCGCGACAGAGGCGAAAGTGCGTCGTGGCAAAGAGGACAAGAAAACGGAGAAAAAGAGGTGATTGCCACAGCCGTGTACACTATGGCGCCTTATTCGCGCACGTCACAGGAGGTTCTCAACGCCCTCTTCCATAACGGTGAGCCTGCGGCGGAACGCCCAGCGCCCCAGCACAAGCAGATCTTCGCCAGTTTGAAAGGTAAAGAACAAGCCATCAAACGTCTGGCAAAGTGGGTGCAGCGTCGGGAAGGTTCACATATCGCTCAGCGTGTGGCACTCAGCGATGGAGCGGAACCTTTACAAAGGCAAATGCTCATCTGCTTGCCAGAGTTTTCGCTCTTGCTGGACATCATCCATGCCATCGAGTATCTGTGGAAAGCAGGTACAGCCCTCTCCGGAGAAACCGACCCTTATCGCGCGGAATGGGTCGAGGCGCAAACGCTCCAACTCTTGTCCAGTCGAGTCGAGCAGGTAATCCAAGTGTTGGAAGACAAAGCCGCATTACTCGCTCCCAGCATTAGGCAGCCAAGTCTTTGCGTATCATCGCCGCTTACTTTCGCCGCAACCAACCCTACGTGGATTACGCTGAATCCTTGCGCTGTGGCTGGCCGGATCGGTACCGGTGTAATTGAAGGAACCTGCCATCATCTTGTAAAAGATCGAATGGAATTATCCGGGATGCGTTGGTCAATCCCTGGCGCAGGCGCCTTGTTAGCTTTACGTGCTGTAAATGAAAACGGTGACTGGGAAGACTTTCACGCATTCCGTCGCGCACAATGCCATCAAGAATTATATGACGTTCCTCTCAAGACCCTTTCTCTTATCCAAATCGAATGCTTTGAAATCAACTCGTTTTAGTCACACTCAATTGATTTGACTGAGTCACTTGGAATGTTTCTACCCTTCTCAGAATAAGCCAATGTCTCATCGATTTCCCTGATAGGAGCGGCGCAGCGTGCTCCAATTTTGCGATGCTTTTCTGCTCGCTCTTCAAGATGTAATTATGTATGAATACTGGCGAGTGCTGCTATCAGCAAACTGACAAGCCCTGCCGCAATTTTGAGGTTTGTGTCGACACTTTCCTGAATGGTAGCCAGAATGGATGTACCTAAAACAGCCGATAATACTGCTATGTGGTATTCCAAACAGGTTATTTGTTTTGGCGAGTTGCTGGCTGGTCGTATACTGAGTTGCTCGGACGATTGTCAGATTCCGTTTCCATGTATTGAGAAGAGCAATCGAATTTTCTTTTGTCATTTGCTTGCATCAACTCCCCAGAGAGGTTCCAAACTCCCTTGAACATGTTGGTAATTATATCGAAAAAAAGTAGGCGTAGTACCGACAAAAAGTGACATGCTGGGAAGTTTATTCTCTTCGAGACAATACAAAACACCGCCTTTCTTGGCTAAAAGGCGGTGTTTTGGGCGATTTCTCATCGTAAGCGGGTGATGGGACTCGAACCCACGATATCATGCTTGGGAAGCATGCGTTCTACCACTGAACTACACCCGCATGGTTATGAAAGGGATTATAGCGACCCGCTAGAGGGATGTCAAGCAAACACCTTCAAGGGATTCCGCAATAAGTCCAATAATGAAGAGAGTCCCGCATTTCTACTGAGGAGGGTTTCATGAAATGAGTTGTGCGAGTTTTGGATAAATCAGATCAATTCCAAACTGGGAGAAAGTTGCTTGTTCTGCGCTGAGTTTTAAAGTAATAAGTTTCAACCCGCTCCAATACAGCCATTTTGAAGCTTGCAGTGGAAGAATTTTCACCGCCGACTTATTGCACAATCCCTTTCAAATGGATAAAGAATCGCTTCAAACCGGACCCGGTCACTGCTCCCGCTTAAGAAGCTTTTCTGCCAGGTCGAACAACGCATCGCCAGCCTCACCTTGTGGCTCAGCCTCACGCAGATTCAACAACGCCAGATCAGTCATCTGTATGGATGCATTATGTGTGGCGGCGTATCCGCCTTCTGTTGCAAGGAGTTTTGCCATCTCCTCCACCTCAAATGCGTGAATTGGACCCTGCCTCCAACGCTCGGCAAATTTCTTATTCGCAGATAACCCTGCTAGAACCGGGAGCGAATTCTTTCCCTCCACAAGATCACTCGCCACCGATTTCCCCGTCACGGTTTCGTTGCCCCAAATACCTAGAATATCATCCTGCACCTGGAATGCCAGCCCGAGATATTGACCGAATGACCGGTATGCGTCCTGTTGTGCTTCATCGGCACCACCAAGTACGGCGCCCAGATGGCAGCATGTTGAAAGCAGCGCCGCTGTTTTACCTGCGATCATGGGCCAGTAATCATCCACTGTCAGGTCTGTCCGTTCTTCATAAGACATATCCATGAATTGACCGCGTGTTAACTCAAGACAGGTGTTATGCAGAATCTCAGCAGATCGGACAACTATTTCAGCAGGGTAATTTTCCTTCAAGTCAACGATCGCCTGATTGGATAAAACGAACAACGCATCGCCAATGTTGATAGCCATCGGCGTACCCCACTTGACCCATGCTGTATCCCGTCCGCGGCGTTTGGGGGAGTTGTCTTGAATATCATCATGGACAAGTGAAAAATTATGAACCAATTCGACCGCAGCAGCGGCGGGCAATGCCTTCTGCCATGTGCCTCCACATGCGGCAGTTGTCAGCAGCACCATCAGCGGACGAATACGTTTGCCTGTGGCTTCGGGACCTGCACCTTGACCTGTCCAGCCCATGTGGTAGGTCAGCATTTCATGGAAGGGTTTGGTATGAGGTGTATCGAGACGCGAAGCTTGTTTTTGTAGTTCCAGTTCGATGGAAGAGAGAAGCGGTTGTATGTCCATAGAATCAATTTTACCTGACTATGGTTGTATACAATAAATGCAATGAATTTAACTCATCTGCCAGTTTTTCCGGTGTTGCTGTTTTTCGCTCCCTTGCGCGCTGATTTATTTCCTTTATGCGGCACCCTTGACTTCCCACATCATCTGTGCACGCTTTTGTGTGCGATCCGTTCGCTCGAAATGGTATCGCAAGACGCAAGGAATGAGCGGC
>CAYTDB010000024.1:0-59148 GCA_964436455.1 uncultured Anaerolinea sp.
CGATCTGGTTATGCCCGTAGCGCTGGATGATCTCCGCGGCGCGTTGGGCGGCTTCCTGTGCTCTCTCTGTAAATCTGTCAAATCGCATCATAAGGGGTTTTTCCTTTTCTAACACAGAGACCCTAAAGGTCTCAAAGACCTTTAGGGTCTAGTGTGACAAGTGCGATTATAACAAAACCGCCCCGACGGTTTGTCAACGCCATGTAAGAGGAATGTTGGAAATTAGTGGTCAATTTCCTCCCAAATTTTTCTTGGCTTTTTTAATCGCTTTTCCAAAAAACTCCGATTCTCTTTCAAGTGCTTTGTTCAATTTGATTCGTAATCCCGTCATCCAGCCAGGCTCATTATCCCAGTGCTCCTGAAGGGCTCTGGCAACCCGTGCATATCCATATAAATTTGCAAATCGTTTGATAACCAGTGTGGTTGCATACAGATCATTGTCAAGATCAAACCTGCTCCTGTATCCTTCAATGAATACAGCCTGCTTGTGGGAGAATACGTTCTCGGCAATTTCGCTTTTGAGACTGTCCAGCGCCTGAACG
Source organism: uncultured Anaerolinea sp. (assembly GCA_964436455.1). GTDB lineage: Bacteria > Chloroflexota > Anaerolineae > Anaerolineales > Villigracilaceae > Defluviilinea. Next base: position 543 of record CAYTDB010000024.1, read on the forward strand.
ATGTCCATAACATACCAGTGATACATGGCATCATCAAAATCGATCACACTGCAGGAGTTTGTCGTTTCATCATAAAACACATTATCCAGTTCAAAGTCGTAATGGATCAATCCATAATTTTTCTGGTTTATCGGAACATTGGAAAAATATTCCCTGAGCAGGTTCAATTCGTTCATTGGAGATGCTTCAATTGCAAGACCTTTGAATGTATCTTCGATCCACTTGAAAACATCAACATGTGTCCATCGCTTCGTTTTCGGGGCGGTGTAACTACTTGAAAGCTCGTGAAGTTGCCCCAGCGCCGCGCCATACGCGAACATGATTCCATCGTTGAAATCTGTTTCGCTGATCTGTGTGCCTGTCACGCACTTGAATACACTGGCATAATATTCTCCCCACGGAGTTGATTTTTGAACCAATCCATCTCCATCCCTGGATGGCACTGGCTCCAGCGCATTGTATTGTCTACCGCGTAGATAATTTACAAACTCCAGCTCGGCAAGGATGTTGTCCCTTGTTTTTTCTGAAATTGGGCAACATCGTAGAAAACGGACTTCTCCATCCTTCTGGAAGGGATAGATCGCATTTGCCGAAATTCGGAAGTACTGGAACAGATCCAGGGACGTTTCATCAAATTCCCAGTTCTTTAGCAACATCTCTGCCAAAGCCGGGTTGTTGAAGAGGTGCCTTAATTTCATCATGGTGAGCTGTCATTATAAAACCGAAACCGCGCTGACGGTTTGTCAACGCGGCGCAAGAGGAGTGTAAGATTTGGGCGAGGGAATTTCCAATTTCGTCAAGGCGTTTAAGCAATGATTGTGGCTTTTTGAGATCACTCCTTTTTCTCAACCACCTGAAATAACGTGATCTGCATCCCTTCAGGATCCTGGAGACGGACATTGACATCCCCCCACGAAGTTAGTACCGGAGGATGCACCAGCGTTGCGCCATGTTCGAGCAGCCGCTTCATCGCGGACTGTAGGTCTGGCACCTGCAAAGCAAACCTGACCGGTCCGCTGACGCGTTTCCCCGCTTCCAATTGGTCAATGACCTCCGCCTGCCGTTCGTCGAAGACCTCAAGCGTGGCTTTCCCCATCTCGAGCATAAGTGCCTTGCCGCCGTCATTGTTCCAGATCGCGGCAGGTTCGATGCCGAGACCTTCACAATAGAACTTAATGGACCGTTCGTAGTCACGGACCGTCAACGCAACACGCAATTCAAAGACAGGGGTATTTGAACGGATCATCTTGGATTGCAATCCTTTCGTGAAGAATGTTTTACGGCGTTGCCGTGACCGTCGGAGTCAACGTCACAACTGAGAGATTGATCTGGGGAATCCATCCGATGCGTCCGTCCTTGTCCATGATCTCGAGCCAGACGAGACCGTCCAACACTTCACTGCCGTAGAGCACAGTGATGTAATCTCCGTTGCGGAGTTTACCGATGGAGGGACCGCCAGGAGTTTGGACGAGATCGAGGATGCGCCCGTTCGTGTTCGTGACACGGGCAATGGACGGGGTTGCTGTAGGAGTTGGCGGGACGGGAGTCTTGCTGGGGGTGATGGTGGGAGTCGAGGTAGGGGTGTAGGTTGGAGTTGGGGTGGATGTAACAGGCGTCGGCGTGGAGGTGAACGTGGGGGTAATGGTCAGGGTGGGCGGGATGAGCGGGTCCAGTCTGGAGGCGAAGATCTGATTCACAATGACCGAAACAGGCTTTTGGAGGCGGAGGGCGATATCCTTTTGCAGTTGGATGACATCTTCATAGCGCAGCGGTTCGGATGTGCGAATGGTCAATGTGATGTGAAGCGTGTTATCCTGATTTAGAACATCGAAGCTGGCAAGTTCAGCCTTATACTGTGCAACCTCCAGTTTGACCACATCTTCTATTAAACGATTGTCGGTTGCATCACGGAAGAAGCGGACGCTGATCCATGTGAGTGGAATCAACAACACCAGCGTAAAACTGGCAGTGACCACGAGGGCACGCGGCACAATACGACCATCTTCGCGTGTTACCCCGAAACCAAGCGCGGAAAAAACCAGCATCGCGGCAAAAGCGATGGTGACCGCGTTGGTGACGAAGAGCAGCAGTGCTCCGCCTGCCACATCCCAGCGCCCCATGGCGATGCCAACACCCACCGTGCACAGCGGCGGCATCAGGGCGGTGGCAATGGCAACACCCGGCAGCGCGGCGGAGATCGAAGGCATGGCAAGCGCGAACGCCGCTGCCATCCCGCCAGCCAGCGCGATTGTCAGGTCAATGGGACCCGGGCGTGTGCGCGTCTGCACTTCGTTGGGCAGGTCCTGAAGAGGCAGAAAAGGGAGCTGGTGGTTAATAAAGGTGAGGATCGTAGCCATGAGCACGGCTGTGATTGCGCCGCGCAACAACGCAATGCCAGCGTTGCGGAGCAGGGTCCCATCACCGGTAAGCGAACCAAGCCCCAACCCGATGATGGGTGACATGAGCGGGGCGACCAGCATGGCGCCGATGATGACGGCGGGTGAATCGGTCAGAAGCCCAAGGGTGGCAATGATGCAGGATAGAACGACCAGTAGAAAGAAATCAAAATCGGGATGGGATGAGGCGCGTAACTGAACCTGCACTTCACCGCGTCGTTCGCGTGTGATCGGTTTAACAATCTTACGGAACCAAAATCTCAATAGCGTACGGTTTGATGGCGGGGTGGGTTCTGGCAGGCTCATGTTTTTATTCTACACCAAGCAGCCAAATCGAGTGATATTCTCGTGACAGTATGTATTTGGGCGCTGTATCATGAGTAAATACGGCTATAATTCCCGGTGATGAGTTCCGTCACCATTCCTTTAAAAACAAACGAGCCTCATCCGAATGTGCGGTCCATGAACATGTTCCGTGATCTGCCGGCGGTGGCAGACCTGATCGAACTGTGCTTCGTAGATACGCTGGACAATGACGGTCAACGTTACATCGCCGATATGCGCCGCGCCAGCCGCGATACAGGCTTCCTGCAATGGGCTTCGCACATGACCGAAACCGCATCGCTCCCGCTCACGGGATTTGTCTGGGAGGAGAACGGGCGCATCGTTGGCAACGCCAGCCTCATCCCGTTCCGTGACAAGGGCAGGCGCATTTACCTCATCGCGAACATCGCGGTGCATCCCGAGTACCGCCGCCGCGGCATTGCGCGCATACTCACCCAACGAGCCATGAACTATGGCTGGGGTAAAAAAGCGATCGCGCTCTGGCTTCATGTCCGCGATGACAATCCGGGAGCCATCAAACTCTATAACGAATTGGGATTTCAAGAGATTGCCCGCCGTACCACATGGATGGCAAAGCCCGACCCGCACCTTCTCAAACCCGCATCGGAGATTCAGGTCACCTCACGGCACCCGCGTTTTTGGTCACAGCAACAGGACTGGCTTCGCCGCATCCACCCCGAGGCTCTGAGCTGGTACAACCACCTCAACCTTAACTTCCTGAGGCCGGGACTCATGAACTGGCTCTATATGCTGTTCGTGGACATCAATATCAAACAATGGGCAGCGGTGCGCGGCGACAAACTTCTCGCCACCTTATCCTGGGCACCGACCGGAGGCAGGTCTGAATCGCTCATTGCCACGACACCGCCTGCCGCACTTACATCGTACCCGAAAGACGGCGAAGTGCCTGTGTCCGAAGCTCTCACCCAACTTCTCCTCCATGCGCGCCGCGCACTGTCACACTATTCAAGACTTTCCGTTGAACACCCTGCCGGTGAAATGACCGAGTCCTTTCTTGCATCCGGGTTTGCCGAACGCCGCACATTGTTGTGGATGCGCGTCGAGCCTGCAACTCGTCGGCATTTTGTTCGTAATTAAAGGTGACAACGATTTTAAAGAGGAGACAAAATGACAAAGTTTATTTTACGTTTGCTTATTAACGCGATCGCATTGTACCTGGCGGTGTTGATCGTGCCGGGCATCGACCTGGGCACCAACTTGGTTTCACTGATCTGGCTGGCATTGATCTTTGGCATCGTCAATGCCCTGTTTCGTCCTCTGCTCAAGTTCCTCACCTGCCCGTTGATCATCCTGACACTTGGCTTGTTCACGCTCGTCATCAACACTTTTCTGTTCTGGCTGACAAGCGTCATCGGTCAGTCATTCGGCATTGCCTTGCTTATCAATGACCCTGTCTGGTGGAATGCATTCCTTGGTGGCTTGATCGTCAGCATCGTGAGTGTGGTAATGACGTTGATCTTGAAGGATGAGTTGAAGAGCAAAAGGTAGAGAGACAAGAACACAGGTAAACACATAAACAAGGATCATAAAAGAGGACATCTGTTTTCGGACTGTCCTCTTTTATGATCCAATTACCAATCACTCTTTTCCCCACCCCGGTAACCCACCCGCAGATTTTGCCATCTTTACCGCGCGGACGACCGCCTCCACCACCACCTCCGCCGCGAACGCACCGACGGTTGTCACATCCGCTTTGCGCCCGCCTGTGGAAAGCGCAAAGATTGAATCTCCATCGAGCATGCTGTGTGCGGGTCTCATCGTGCGGGCAATGCCATCCTGCGCCATCTGCGCGACTTTGGTAGCCTGTGTCTTTGTCAATTTTGCGTTCGTTGCCACGACGCCAATGACGGTATTTGCGCGCGTGGCAAACCCAAGCAAATTACGTCCAACAGGTTTCTTCATCATTGCCTGTGTATCGGCAAATCGACTCTTCCCACCCACGCGAACTGGACCGACCCTGCCTGACCGAAGCCCAGCAATGATCTCATTCGTTTGTGGATCGATCACATCGCCCCAGGCGTTGACTGCGACCAACGCGCCGACGATCACGCCTCCGCCAATATTCATGGATGCGGTTCCGACTCCCGATTTGGTTGACAGGTTTGCCCCGAACATTTTCCCCACTGACGCCCCCGTACCCACACCGGCATTTCCTTCTGCAGGTGAATTGGAAGAGGCTGAGGCAGCAGCATCATATCCCATGGCTGAATCAGGTCGAACGTCCGCGCGACCGATGTTCAGGTCATAGAGGATCGCCGCAGGGACAATGGGAACTTTCGCCGCGCCGGTGTTGAATCCGATCTTGTTCTCTTCGAGATATTTCATCACCCCGCCTGCCGCATCCAACCCAAAGGCGGAGCCTCCGGCAAGCACGATCGCGTGAACCTTATCAACAAGATTGACCGGGTTGAGCAGATCGGTTTCGCGTGTACCAGGGGCACCGCCGCGTACATCCACACCTGCCACGGCACCCTTGCGGCAGAGAATGACAGTACAGCCTGTCAGTGCTTCAAAATCTTGCGCGTGTCCCACCTCTATGCCGCGCACATCTGTGATGGCGTTGTTGAGTTTTGACATTCGTTGTGGAAAAACCATAGAGCTCACAAAGCCTTTTGAGAAAACTCATCTTTTCTGTGGTCTGATATGAATATGAAATCCGCAAGTTCTACTTGCGAGTTTCCAGAAGTAGAACTTCTGGATTCCATTTTCATCCTTCGGGGTGAAACCCGTTTCATGAATACTCTGTGGCGAATCGGTTTTATCCCAAACTGCGGACCAGTTGCAGGAATTCCTTCCATTCCTCCTCGAAGAAGTGCACGGTAACGTTGTTCAACTCGATGTGATAAGTGGTCTCACCATCGGGTTCTTCAGCTTTCCATGCAAAAAAGTTGTCGGTCTCTGCAATTGTTTCTGTTTTTGGTTCATTGTGATCGTTGCTCATTTTTCTTCTCCTTCTTGGGGGTTGGCTTCCATTCTCTTTTTCCCGAAACGTGTCTGTAAAGAATGCATGAATTTTTTTAGCAATTCACCAATGCCGGGCGGCGGCGGTTCCACTTCCATTGGAGGCCAGGGATCGAGATCGAACATCTTGCGCATGATATACCTGCCAAGCAGGGTGAACGTGGCAAGGAAGGGCGCTGCGATCACAACGCCGATGATCCCGAGCAGGTTGGCGGAAATCAACGCGGTGACCAACACCGCAGCGGGATGCACCTTCAACGTGCGCGCCATGATGCGCGGCGTGATCAGGTTATCTATGATCTGGTCAGTGACGGAGCTAAACGCCATAACTCCCAGCATGTACCAGAGAGCAGGCAGATCGAAGGGTTTCTCCGGCTGGAAGAAGGTGATCAAAGCCATCGTTATGGTGGTGAAGAACGGTCCAATATACGGGAGGAATTTTGCGAGCCCTGCCATAAGCGCCAACCCGATGGCGTATTTCACGCCCAGGATGGAGAACAGGATCGAGTACACCACCGAGGCAAGCGAGAAGATGATGATCTGCCCGCGCAGGAACGCGTTCCAGATGCGGCTCAATTCATTTCCGAGTTTGCTCAGGTCTTCTTCGTAACCGGGGATCTCCACTTTGAACAGGTCCTTGCGTATCCCGCTGCTTTCGACCATCACAAAATAAGAGACGATCAGCACGAAGAACGTCCAGCCAAAGATTTCTACCGCGCCGCCTGCGATCGTGCCGACAAGATTCCCCATTTGTCCGAGCAATGACTGGACAATGGAAAGCAATTGCTGGCTGATTGTGTTCAAGTCCAATTCAAGCGTGGACATGTCGAACCGAAACGGACCGAATTCGAACACCAGTATCGATAATTGTTCGATGTATGCTGGCAGGTTCGCCACGATCTCCTGTACCGACTTGATCAAACTTTGTACCTGTTGTACAAGTCCCACGCCGCCCAATGTCAACAGACTGATCAGGATGATAAGGATCAGCAGATACAGGATATTGACCGAAGCCTTCCAAGAAAGATGAAGCGTGTGAGAAAGGAAAGCCGTCACCGGATGGAACAAATATGCGACGATAACAATCATCAACAATGGCGGAACCAGGCCCGAAAAACGGTAAATCAGAAAGGCGATCAGACTGATGACGACAAGCCCCATCAACAGCTTGGTAGTCGAACTCCAGCGCGGGGACAAGGTGTTTTTTTGTGCCATAAATTAGATCTCCAAACTTATTCCTATTCTACCGCTTGTATCACAAATACGCAGCACTTTACAGCCAGGAGGAACATAAACAAAAATCCCCGCAGAAAGACTCTTCTTGCGGGGATCTGGATTTGCGGGAAACTGAAACTTAAGGGCAGGCGCTCCCAAGCATCTGGGCAATGATACTGAAGGGGAAATTGCACCATCTTGCACCGGTCGGGTCGGCATCCACCCATACGAAAACAGCGATGCAACAACAGATGATCAAGAGAACCGCCACGCCGATGATGATCGGCAGGATGTTCATTCGCTTGGCGGGTTCGGGGGCAGGAGTTGATGGAATCGGACTAGCGGGAACACTCCCCACATAATCGGCAGGCGGGGGAGGCGGCGGGGTGGCTGGGCGCGAAGCAGAAGGCACAGCCGCAGCACGCGGCGATACCATGGTTGCACCGGGATCGTTCGTCGTTACTTCAAAGACCAGCACGATCTGCTCGCCGAATGAAACAACCTCGCCCGCTTTCAGGACGCGTGGTCCAGCCAGTCGCTGGCCGTTCACAAATGTCCCGTTGGTCGAGCCGAGGTCTTCCAGCACATACTTCCCACCTTGAAAGGTCAAACGGGCATGTCGTCGTGATACTTCCGCGTCATTGATCGTGATCTCGTTCGATGAATCGCGTCCAATATTGAGTTGGTCGCCTTCCAGTGTAAATGTCGCCCCGGGGGTCGGACCCGTTCGCATGATGAGTTGGAATTGAGACGCCATGATTTCTCCTTGCGATCGTTATGGCAAGAGTCTAAAGGTATCAGGCGAAAAAGTCAACTGCGCAATGTTGCACTTGACATGCAATTGTATGGGTATACAATCTAAATGGAGACAAAATGGACAAATTACCAATTCCGGATTTTTTTAACGCTGACAAGGTTGGCACCGTCTGGCGGATCCCCTATGAGGAACGCGCAAAAGGGGCGCAGGATTGGGCGCTTCAACACGGACTTCAGCCTGCCTCTGCCGATCAGACCAAAACCTGGCTGATGCTTGTGGACGTGCAAAATACTTTCTGCGTCCCTGAATTTGAACTCTACGTCGGCGGCAAAAGCGGACGTGGTGCCGTGGAAGATAATACTCGCTTATGCGAATTCATTTATCGCAATCTTGGTAATATCACCTTTATCACTGCCACAATGGATACGCACAGAGCGATGCAGATCTTCCATGCCCTTTTCTTTGTGGACAATAATGGAGATCACCCGGCGCCTTACACAGACCTTCAAGTTTCTGAAATTCGAGATGGCACATGGAAATTCAATCCTGCCCTCGCGCCGCATTTTGGTATTGCTCCAGAATATGGCCAGCAAATGATGATCCATTACACGGAGGAATTAGAACGGAAGGGTAAATATGCACTCACTATCTGGCCTTATCATGCCATGCTGGGTGGCATCGGTCATGCACTGGTTTCATCAGTGGATGAAGCCCTGTTTTTCCATTCCATTGCACGGACTACCCAACACGAGATTGATGTCAAAGGTGACAAACCCTTCACTGAAAACTATTCTGTGATCGGTCCTGAAGTGCTGACCGGTCCAATGGGCGAGACGCTTGGAACTCGTAATACCAAATTCATTGAGCATCTCCAGAAGTTTGAAAAACTCATCATCGCAGGCCAGGCAAAATCCCACTGCGTTGCCTGGACAATATCTGATCTGCTCGATGATATCAATGCAACAGACCCCGGACTCGCGAAGAAGGTTTACCTCCTCGATGACTGCACGTCACCCGTTGTTGTCCCGGGGTTGGTGGACCATACCGATGCAGCCGATGCAGCATATGAGCGCTTTGTAAAAGCAGGAATGCACCTGATTAAATCCGACCAGTTAATTTCTGAACTCTAATACTTATTTTTACTAGTAGATTGAGTAACCCATGAGTATTTTCGATAAAAAACGCCTTACCAACGAAACCTTCAAACTCGACATCGAGCGCATGCGCCGCGGTTGGTACTCTGACAAATACTTCGAGAACATCGGCCGCATGTTGACCGTGCTCGCTGCAGAAGGTTATACCTATTCAGGAAAACATCACAACCTGCCGAGTGGAATATCCCCCGATGATATTGCAGTTGGAGATATCGAGGTGGAGATGCAATGGTTCACGCGCCGTGTGGGCAAGACCACTGTTGTTGGCGTGGACAAGGCATTGGCGATGCTCCGTCACTGCACGGGCTATTGGGAAGGCGACAAGTTCATAGATACATCCAACAAACTTGAAGTCTGGGCTGTGCACGATGGGGTTACTGTTAAATCCGACGGGAATCCGTTGAAGGTTGAGCCGGTAATCAGGGTGCGCGGACGGTACCGTGATTTTGCCCTGCTTGAAACGCCCTCTCTTGGCATCCTCACCCGTTCCAGCCGAGTGGCGACGAATGTGTATGAAACCATGCTGGCGGCGCACGGCAAGCCTGTCCTTTTCTTCCCTGCCCGCTTTGACCTGCATGAAGTACAAGCCGCGGACGGATATGCCTACAACATCGCTGTCAAGCGATTCAATCTCGATCATGCAATCGAACTTGGTCCATTTGTCTCGACCGATGCGCAGGGTGACTGGTGGGGCGGTGCAGGCGGTGGCACGGTGGCACATGCGGCCATTGCATCCTTCCTCGGCGATACCGCAGAGGTAATGCTGCAATTCTCGCGTATTTTGCCTGCTCCCATTCCACGCATTGCGTTGGTGGATTTCAACAACAACTCTGTACTTGATACCTTGCGCGTGATGGAAAGACTGTTCGGCAAACACATGGAACTAAAGGAACTTGGGAATGAAACAGAAGCCGCGAAGTATGTTCTGTATGGAGTCCGGCTCGACACAAGCGGAAGCCTGCGCGATGTTTCCGTCGAGCCTTTGGGCGACCCCAGCCTTGATCTGGGTGTGACTCCGCGGCTTGTGTTCAATGTCCGTCAGGCGATGGACAATGCCTGGGGAAATTGGAGCATACCCGAAATCTGGAAGGACGCGGCGCGTGAGTATTGTCACAACGTGAAGATTGTCGTCTCCGGTGGTTTCAATCCAGAGAAGATTCGCAAGTTTGAAAAACTGGATGTCCCTGTGGATATTTATGGTGTCGGTTCATCACTGTTCAATAACAACGGCTCCACCGTGACAGACTTCACCGCCGATGTGGTGCGAGTGAAGGTGCACGACCAATGGATCGACATGGCGAAAGTTGGGCGTGCCCCGCTTGATAACCCGAATTTGGAAAGAGTTTGGTAAACACAGAGGCGACTCAGCGGGTCGCTCTTTTTCATATCGAAATTCTCTCCACCCTGAACGGTATTCCTTCAACTTTTTCTTCATCAAACTCCCTCGCTGCCAGATGACCCGCGAACACCGCCTGCGCAATGATATTCGGCGCTTCGGCATCGCCGATGATTCGTAGTGATTGAATCTCCTTCTCCCTTCGGGAGAGGGAAGGGGTGAGGGCTGAATACAACTCATCATTCGGTTTCCTATCACTCACCAGCACCACTCCATAGCACGGCAATTCAACTTCATTTCCCAAGATCGTATCCGACACCTTCACCAAATCATTTCGAATCTCGCTCAATACATGCCGGGTAAACAATTTCACGCCCAACTTCATCAACTTCGCCTGAACCTTCTCCTGCTCCAGTGTGAACTGAGACCAATACGAAATTATCGGCGCAGGGGTCACAAGTGCAACACTACATCCGTTTATCGCAAGCAACTCCGCCAGTACACATCCCATGTAGTAATGGTCATCGTCATAGATTACATAATTGTCACTTACTAATTTACCGATTACTTTTTCTCCATCCATCAAATCATCAGGGCTGAACACATTCTCCAGATCGCAACCCTGAATTGGTTTCCATAAAGTTCTCCCCACACCATCACGCCGCCACGTCGCACCCGTGGCAAGGATGACATTCTCCGCCTCTGACTCAAGAATATCCTCTGCAGTCATCGGGCTGGAGGGATAGACCGCGACGTTCTTCATCTTTCCAATTTGGGTAATGCGCCAATCCATCACACGGCGCCACTCGTTCAAGCCCGGTAACGCGGACTCGCGCAGCACACGCCCGCCCACCTCCTTGCGCGCATCGAGCAGTGACACTTCATACCCGCGCTGCCCCAACGCCCGCGCACATTCCAGCCCCGCAGGTCCCGCGCCGATGATCATCACTTCCTTATCATTCTTCTTTGACGAAATAATCTCAGGGTGCCAGCCGCGCCGCCATTCTTCGCCCATGGTTGGATTCTGCGTGCATCGAATGGGAACATAACGCGTATCCCCTGTCACGCAGATGTTGCAGCCGATGCACTCGCGGATATCTTCCACGCGTCCCGCTTTGATCTTGGTCGGCAAGAACGGATCGGCGATCGAGGGACGCGCTGCGCCGATAAAGTCCATTACGCCGCGCTTGATCGCAGAGACCATTGCATCGGGTGATGTGTATCGTCCCACACCTACAACAGGTTTCGTCGTCAACTGCTTCACAAACGAAATATATTTTTCCTGATGCCCCTCCCTGCCAAAGCGTGATGAAACTGAGTCATTGCTCCAGCCGCTGATGTTCACATCCCACAGGTCGGGCAATTCGGCGAGCATTGCGATCACATCATAGCCGTCACCTTTATGTGTAATTCCAGCTTCACCAAGCAGTTCATCTACTACGAAGCGCACAGCCACCGCACAGGTATCACCAACGGCATCTTTTGTGTCTTCGATCAGTTCACGCAAAAAACGCACGCGATTCTCCAATGAGCCACCATATTCATCTGTGCGGTCGTTATATCTTCTCGAAATGAATTGGTTCGCGGCGGTCATCTCATGTGCGGCATAGCAGTAGATAATGTCAAAGCCTGCACGTTTGGCGCGGATTGCCGCCCCTCGATGCCACTGACGCACGTTGCGAATATCCTCCTTGTCCATGCGGCGGGTTTGCACAGGCTCATAGCCCGAGCCGCCGATCGTCCCCATGGAACGTGGCGCCAGCGATGGCACGCGCGTATACAAATTGGATGCATTGATCCCGTTGTACGCGAGTTCGATCCCCGCCAGCGCGCCATGTTTGTGAACCGCCTCCGTCATTAATTGCAAAGCAGGAATATCATCGTTACTCCAGATGCGCCCCTCAAAATATGGCGAGAGATCGCTCGTATGATGGATCTCCGTTTCCTCCGTGCAAACAACGCCCCAGCCTCCATCCGCTTTCATGCCGCGCATCGCGGCGAGTCCCTGCGGCATGCGGTGACCGAATCCGTTACAGTGTGGCACTTGATAAAATCGGTTGGGGGCAGTTACAGGTCCGATGCGAAGCGGTTCGAAGAGAATATCAAACGGACTGGTCATGTTGGCATCCTTTTTTATCGAAGAATACCATCCGATGACTCAGCCCGTCAACTGCCTTTTATCTTTGGATTTATTTTAGAAGTTTCGGGATGACTTCCAGCATTTCGCTTCTTACCTGACGGAAAACTGCCATCTGCTCTTCATCAGTTCCATCCGCCTTGGCAGGTTCCACGAACCCGTGATGGACGCGTCTTCCCGCCTTGCCGGGCCACACCGGACATTCCTCCGCCGCATCATCACAGACCGTGACAACAAGATCGAAATCCTTTGTGGGTAATTCGTCAATATGCTTCGATTTGCCCACATGCGCAATGCCAACTTCATTCAACGCGGTCGTCACTTTGAGGTGAACATACCCTGCAGGTTTTGTCCCCGCAGAATAAGCCTTCCATTCCTTGTTGTAATGCGCATTGACAACGGCTTCTGCCTTTTGTGAGCGGCAGGAGTTGCCGGTGCACAAGAAAAGGACAGTTTTCATTAACCGAACCTTCCTGTCACGTAATCTTCCGTGCGTTTTTCTTTTGGGGCGGTAAATAATGTCTTTCCTTCGCCGAACTCGATGAGCGCACCTTGCAAAAAGAACGCGGCGTAATCGGCGGTGCGACCTGCCTGCTGCACGGAATGCGGCACAAGGATGATGGTGTATTCCTTTTTAAGTTCCTGCAACGCGGCTTCGACCTTGCCTGTTGAGATCGGGTCAAGCCCGGAGGTTGGTTCATCGAGCAGGATGATCTCAGGTTGGAGCGCAAGGGACCGTGCCAGGCACAAGCGTTGTTGTTGACCGCCTGAAAGGGCAATGGCAGGATCATCAAGACGATCCTTGACTTCCTCCCATAGAGCCGCCAGTTTCAAACTGCGTTCAACGGCTTCATCCAATTTGACGCGGCGTTTTTCACCTGCGAGTTCCAAGCCATAAGTTAGGTTTTCGCGGATGCTCATTGGCAATGTGACCGGACGAGCAAACACCATGCCAACCTTGCGCCGCAAAGCGATGACATCTGTTTTGGGGTCGAGGATGTTTTCACCGTCGATCAAAATGCTGCCCGATGATGCTTTGACTTCTGTCAGGTCATTGAGGCGGTTCAAACAGCGGAGCAACGTTGACTTACCGCCTCCTGCCGGACCGAAGAGCACTGTTACTGCTTTTTCTTGAACGTTGAGGTTAATGCCGCGCAGTGATTCGGTGCCGTCTGCATATTGGAGCGAGAGGTTTTCTATAATGACTTTGTCTACCATTGTCGCTTTGCCCTCGCTCTCGAGCGTATGGCTGTTGCAATGAGATTCATTGTAAGCACGAACACCAGAAGAACAAGGGCTGTGCCATATTGGATCTGTATTGGCATTTCAGGAACCTGTGTTGAGATCACAAAAAGATGATAGGGAAGTGCCATTGTCGCGTCGAAGGGAGAATGTGGAAGCCGCGGCAGGAAGAACGCCGCGCCCGTGAACAGGATTGGGGCGGTCTCGCCTGCGGCGCGTTCGAGACCGAGGATGACGCCAGTGATGATACCGGGCAACGCCTCCTTCAGGACAATGCGGCGGATGGTCTGCCAGCGGGTGGCGCCGAGTGAAATACTCACGGTGCGAAATGCTTGTGGAACAGCGCGTAATGATTCCTCCGCCGTGCTGATGATGACGGGTAACGTCATGATCGAAAGTGTAAGCGAAGCCGCAAGGATGGATGTTCCGAAATTCAGGAAGAGCACGAATAAGCCCAGTCCGAATAAGCCGTATACTACCGAAGGAATACCTGCCAGGTTGATGATCGCAATGCGGATGGTGCGCGTGAGCAGCGTATCTGCCGCGTATTCAGAGAGATAGATGGCGGCAGCGATACCAAGCGGGACGGAGAAGACAGCTGTGCCGAGCGTGAGATATAGCGTGCCGACAATGGCAGGGAGAATACCGCCTGCACGCATCCCGTCATGCGGAAAGCCTGTGATGAATTCGCCCGAAATGGCAGGACCGCCTTGAACAAGAATGTAGATCACAACGGCAACAATCGGGATGACAGTGGAGACCGCCATCAATGTGATGCCGGTGAAGCCGATACGTTGCACAAGATGGCGGTTGAGAGCGAGTGCGCGTTTCATGTTATGACAAGATCCTCTCAGCGCGTTTCTTGGCACGGAAGACAACTGACGATGCCGCAACGTTCACGCCCAGTGAGATCAGGAACAGCACCATGCCGATAAAGAATAGGACGTGATAATGTGTGCTGCCATTGGCGACTTCGCCCATTTCCGCGGCGATGGTGGCGGTCATGGTGCGGACGGGGGAGAAGATGCTGCCAAGTTTTGTTGCAAGAACCGCAGCATTCCCGGTCACCATCATGACCGTCATTGTTTCACCTATGGAACGCCCGATTCCCAACATGACAGCAGTCAGAACGCCGGATCGGGCAGCGGGTAGAGTCACACGCCAGATGGTCTGCCAGCGGGTGGCGCCCAATGCCCAGGCGCCTTCACGGTAGGCACGCGGCACGGCATCGAGCGCATCCTCCGCAACTGACACAACGGTCGGTACGGCGATCCCGCCGAGGAGGATGGATCCGGCTAAAGCGGTCAGACCAGTTGGCAGGTCCAGAAAGACGCGTAAATATGGTGAGAGAACGAGTATGCCGAGAAATCCCAAAACGACGGAGGGAAGTCCGCCGAGCAATTCCACAAGAGGCTTGAGGATCTCACGAACCCAGCGCGGCGCGATCTCCGAGATGAAGACGGCAGTCCCGATCCCGAACGGGACTGCGATCAACGTTGCGCCGAGGGTCACAATGAGCGAGCCGGTGATGAGCGGCAGGATGCCGAAGTAATCCTCGATGGGATACCAGCGGATGTTGGTGAGCGATTGGAGATCGACTTCCACAAATGTCGGCACACCTTCGCGCACGAGGAAGATAAAGATGAGCGCCACGAAAAGTATGGCTGAATACCCCGATGCCCTGATGAGACGGGTGATGATGAATTCACGCCAGTTGAGAGATTTTTCCATTGATCTCCTATAATCGAGTAGAGGGCGGTGACTAGCCGCCCCCTCTCACACCACCGGACATGCGGGGCCGCATCCGGCGGTTCAACGAGAATAACGTAGTTGGCTGTATTGTACGGACAAACTTTCTAGCCCTGAGTTGCGCCAAAAGGCGTTATTCAGGGCTTCATGTATCGGGGGACAGTGTGCCATACGCCAGGGGCTGGTTCCAGTCGCTCCCAGTCTAGCTCGTTCCGCAGGAACTCCCAGACGAACCAGTTCTCGCAAACGGGTGGCACCGTGTTTCCAGCGTTTCCACAATAACTGTCTCAATCTCCGTCTCAGCCATTTATCCAGTTCCTGATAGACACTCGGCGTGGTAGCCAGCCGATAGTACGCCATCCAACCTCGGTTGTACTGGTTCACTTCCCACAAGATGTCTTCCAGTTTGCCCGAGCGGGTACGCCTTGTCAGGTATCTCATCTTCTCCATATAGCGTTCCTTTGTGCGGTTGGCGATACGGATGAAGACTTCCCGTTTCCGCTTCCAGAAACTGAACCCCAAAAATTTCGCTTTCGTGGCTTTTTCCACTTTGCTTTTCTTCGGGTTGACTTTCAACTTCAATTTCTTCTCCAGGTACTGCTTCATACTCTCTAGCACTCGTTCCCCGGCTCGTGGTGTCTTCACGTAGATATTACAGTCATCCGCATAGCGTACAAATTTGTGCCCACGCTGCTCCAGTTCCTTATCCAGATCATCCAGCATGACGTTCGAAAGTAACGGCGATAACGGGCCTCCTTGAGGGGTCCCTTCTTCCGTCTCCCTTACCACTCCGTTTACCATCACGCCGCTTTCCAGATAGGTTCGAATTAGCTTCAGCACCCGCTTGTCTTTCACCACCCGCGCCACCCGTGCCATTAACATATCGTGGTTAACCCGGTCGAAATATTTCTCGAGATCGATGTCGACCACGTATCCATAACCCTCCTGAATATAGGTCTGGGATTGTTGGACGGCCTGATGCGCGCTTCGCCCTGGTCGAAATCCGTAGCTGTGTGGTGAGAATACCGCCTCAAACAGCGGTGTCAACGCTTGTGCAATGGCTTGTTGGATAAATCGATCCAGCACACGAGGAATGCCTAACTGCCTGACCCCTCCATCTGCCTTGGGTATCTCTACCCGCCGCACGGGGCTCGGCCGATACTGCCCACTTTCGAGAGCTTCTCGCACTTCCAACCAGTGCGCTTTCAAGTAGCCGCGCAACTCATTCGTTTTCATCCCATCTATGCCCGCTGCGCCTCTATTGCTCTCTACTCGCTTCAACGCGGTTTGCAGGTTCTCTCTCGCGAACACTGCCTCCCACGTCCCTACGTCGGACTTTCCATTGTCTCGTACCGGGAAGAGCTCGACGCTCTGGGCCGCTCCCACAGGCTTCACCTGCTTCGTCGTCTCAGAAGTCCCTCTATCCGAGGGTTTCTGCCTTCCATGCTCTTTCCGCGAACTACCCACTGTACTCATCCTCTCTATTGTTCGGCCCTTCCCGCCCCCCCCCAAAAAAAACGGTACTACGGCCTCTGCTGACTCCTGTCATCTCAACCTGCCCTCTCGAACAGGCTTACCTTCGGCTTGATGACAGGTCTCCCCGGGTAAGTTCGTTGACCTTCCCTGCACCCTTGCCCAATTTACTGCTTCGGCTCTTGGTTGCATTGGGCTTCGTTGTATCGTGCCAACTCGCCCTGCCTCGCAGCCTCCGATTGGGTTTGTGTTCCTCAAGTCGCAGGTTTGCTTCCGGCTCTGCGAAGCGTTCAGACCCCACCTCACGGTGGCGCCCTTGCCTTCCACTAATGATTGGTGCAACCAACCCTCATTCGGGTCTTTCACCCTTTAGCCAACGCCCATGCCGGGCGCACACGAAACATCACAGGTTTTAAGGACCTGTGATGTTTATTGTTGATTTACGGGCACAAACCCAAGCTCTGCCACGATCTCCTGTGCTTCGGATGACATGATCCAATCGAGATATTCCTTTAGTAGACCTTCGGGTTGTCCGTCCGTGTACATGTACAGGTCGCGCGCAATGGGATATGTCTTGTCGTTCACGGTTGGAATCGAAGGCAACACATACGCGCCGCCTTCTTCTTCAGCGATCGCGATCATCTTCAAATCTTTTGGCACGTATCCCAGACCGTCGTAGCCTATTGCATTCGGGTTCTGCCGTACTTCCGCGATGATGCCCTCTGATGACGGGAGCAAAAGTGTATCCATCGAGAAGAGCGTTTTATCTTCCTTACTGCTCAAGCGCAAAACCATTTCGAGAAAATACACATGCGTGCCCGAGTTGGTCTCACGCGAAAGACGCACAATGGGTCGGTCTTCCCCGCCGACTTCACTCCAGTTGCTGATCTTGCCGCTGTAGATGTCGGATATTTGTTTGAGCGTAAGTTGACTTACAGGATTCTCGGGATTAACGATGACGGCAATGGCATCACGCGCAATGATGTGTTCCACCGGGTCAACGCCATTGGACTTTGCCTGTTCGATCTCTTCGGATTTGATCTGGCGGGAGGCATTGGCGATTCCCACTGTCCCGTTGATGAGGGAGGCGATTCCAGTTCCGGACCCGCCGCCTGTCACCGAAATACGGACATTTGGGTGGTCGCCCTGATATTTTTCCGCCCAGGCAAGCGCCAGGTTGACAATGGTGTCTGAGCCTTTGTTCTCAATGTAGGTCTCTTGAGAATCAGATGCGGCCTCCGCCGACGAAGCGGGACCGCATGATGTCATGAAAAGCATTGCAACTAGAGTTGTAAAGAACAGCAGGTATCGGTTCATCGGGGCGAATTATAGCCGAAAGTTTTCTGCATGTCAGTCACATGATAAAATCGCCCCATGTCTGATGCCCAATCTGTTTTCTCCGTCCAGAACCTGGATTTTTATTATGGTCCATCCAAGGCGCTTTCGAACATCAACATCGAGATCGAACCGCGCAAAGTGACAGCACTCATTGGTCCCTCCGGATGCGGCAAGTCCACATTCCTGCGATGCCTGAACCGCATGAACGATACGATCTCGGGCACACGTGTGGATGGGAACATCCTGCTTGACGGGAAGGACATCTACGATCCAGATATGGACGTGGTGCTGCTACGTCAACGAGTGGGCATGGTCTTTCAGAAGCCCAATCCGTTCCCCCAATCCATTTACGATAACGTGGCATTCGGTCCACGCGTGATGGGGATGGACGTGAACATGGATGAGGTGGTTGAGAAATCCTTGCGTGCTGCGGTGTTATGGAACGATGTGAAGGATGACCTAAAGAAGGACGCGCTGGGACTTTCGCTCGGTCAACAGCAGAGACTCTGCATCGCGCGCGTTGTCGCGGTCCAACCCGAGGTGATCCTGATGGATGAGTCCACGTCTGCGCTCGACCCGATTGCCACACTCAGCATTGAAGAATTGATTGCGGAATTAAAACGGGATTATACAATCGTGATCGTCACACATAATATGCAGCAGGCGGCGCGCGTTTCCGATTACACGGGTCTGTTCTGGCTGGGGGAATTGGTTGAGTTTTCCGACACGAATGACATGTTCACAAAACCCAAACAGGAGTTGACCGAGGCGTATATCACCGGAAGGATGGGGTGATCGGTTTTCAAACTTATAAAAAAATCCGCCAGCAAGTTGGCGGATTTTTTTGTCCTATTCATATTTCTGTTGCTTCCAGAACTCATCGTCCGTAGACTTGACCTCTCCCATTTCACCTGTGGCGATGAAGATCGTCCGTTCGCAGATATTGGTCACGCGGTCGGCCACGCGTTCGAGGTTGTGCGCCACCCACAGAAGCCAGTTTGCGCGTTCGATGGTCTTGGGGTCCTGGATGACGAAGGTCATCAATTCACGGTAGACCTGATTGTACAGCGCATCCACTTCATCGTCTTCGATGGGAAGCGTTCTGGCTACTTCCAGATCTTCGGTGATGAAGGCTGTCAACGCGCGGTGAAGCATGTCCACGCCCTTCTGTGCCATGCGCGGGATGTCGATGAGTGGCTTGAGCAGGGGCTCGTCTCCCATGCGGATGTTGATGTTGGCGATGCCCTTGGCATAATCGCCCATGCGCTCCAGTTCGGAGATGATTTCCATCGTGGATGCCAGCAGGCGCAGATCGTGTGCCATCGGTTGCTGCGTGGCGATCAGGATCATCAACTTGTTCTCGATGTCGAAACGTTTCTTGTTGATCAGCTTGTCCGCTTTGAGTATCTCCTCGGACGCCTTGAGATCACGCTTCTTTAATGCTTCAACTGTATTAAGGATCGCCTCTTCGACCATGCTTCCCAGCATGAGGACGTCGTCCTTGACTTGTTGGATTTCGGATTCGAATGTTTTTCTAAGCATAAGTCCTCTATTTATTACAATGATTATTCATTCACCTTATTTATTGTAACAGAATCCATTTTCAATACCAATTGTATACAATGGTAAATAAGTTTCACGCAGTTTGAACGTCCAGCCATTCCTGGAGGCGGCTGGCGATCTGATCTCGGACCTTGCGCGTACGTTCGAGACGCTCAGCATCACTGCCATCGAACCCGGCTGGGTCGTCGAAGGGCCAGTGCTCGTGCGTGCCCATGTTCAGGAAGATTGCCGGGCAATTCTTCTCCGCATCGCCGCAGACAGTCATCACATGTGCAAAATGAACTTTTCCAAGATATTCAGAAACACTCTTCGATCTCTGACCTTCCATGTCGATGCCGAGTTCTTCCATGACAGCGACAATATCGGGGAGGATAAAACCTTTTGGCTCAACACCTGCACTGTGAACTTCGTACCTGTCTCCAGCATACGCCCGCAGGAACGCCTCCGCCATCTGACTGCGTGCTGAGTTGCCGGTACAGAGAAATAAAACCTTTGGCTTGTTCATTTGTCTCTCCTATCCAAATCTTCCCGTCACATAATCTTCGGTCCGTTTGTCTTTTGGGTTGGTGAAGATCTTTTTCGTATCGTCGTATTCGATCACGGTGCCCGAGCGGGTGTCTTCGTAGAGCATCATCATGGTGGTATAGTCTGAAACGCGTGCCGCCTGTTGCATATTGTGGGTGACGATAATGATGGTGTAATTCTTTTTGAGTTCCTGCATCAATTCTTCGATGCGCAGAGTCGAGATCGGGTCGAGAGCCGAGGCGGGTTCGTCCATCAGGATGATCTCCGGTTGGATGGAGATGGCGCGGGCAATGCACAGGCGCTGTTGTTGACCGCCGGAAAGGGCATAGGCGCTTTCCTTGAGTTTGTCCTTTACCTCATCCCATAACGCCGCGCCGCGCAGGGATTCTTCAACGAGATCATCCATGTTGCCTTTGAAACCATTGATGCGCGCACCCCAGGCAATGTTCTCGTAGATGGATTTGGGAAATGGGTTGGGCTTTTGAAAGACCATGCCGATGCGGCGGCGCACTTCCACGGGGTCGATCTCCTTGCTGTACAAATTGGTGCCGTGCATGAGGATTTCGCCTTTCACATGGCTGGTCACCACGAAATCGTTCATGCGGTTGAATGCGCGCAGGAGGGTGGATTTACCGCATCCCGACGGACCGATGATGGCAGTGATCTTCTGTTTTTCGATCTTCAGATCGACATCCTTCACAGCCTCGAATTCCCCGTAATAAATGCTCAAATTCCGGGTCTCAATGGCGTATTGTGTATTGTTTTCTGATTGCATGAAAATTTCTCCTAGAAACGGCGCTGGAAACGGTTGCGAAGCAGGATGGCCGTCGCGTTGAGCGTCAACAGCAACACCAACAGGACCAGGATCGCGGCCGCTGCAATGTTATGGAATTCAGGTTGGGCGCGCGCTGTCCATTGGTAGATCTGGATCGGCAGTGCGGTGAATTTGCTGAACGGACCATCCGGGTCGACGCTGATGAATGTGGAAGCGCCCACGATGATGAGAGGCGCCGTTTCCCCTACAGCGCGTGACATGGCAAGAATACTGCCAGTCAGGATGCCGGGCAGGGCATTGGGTAAAACGTGACTCCAGATTGTCTGCCAACGGGTGGCTCCAACCCCGTATGCCGCCTGACGAATGGAGTCGGGGACTGCCTTGATCGCTTCCTGCGCGTTGATGATGACCAGCGGCAGGACGAGAATACCCATGGTCAACCCGGCGGACATGACGGTACGCCCATTGGTATCCGTAATGCCGAATATGGCACCGCTGGTGAATACCTCGAAGGCGCGGACGAAGATCGCCAGTCCCAACATCCCATACACGATGGAAGGCACGCCTGCCAGGTTATTGATGTTGGTCTGGATCAGGCGATTGATGAAGTTCTTGCGGGCGTACTCCTGGAGGTAGATTGCCGCACCCACGCCTACGGGTAGTGCCAGGGCAATCGCAATGGCAACCAGCCACAGGGAGCCGAAAAGAGCCGTCCGCACCCCGGCAAATTCCGCACGGCTGGACATGGGGGAGCTCAGAAACGAGGGAGTCAACCAGTAGCGGAATTCAAGGCTTGCCTTGGGGAATTCCTCCTTGACTTCCGTCTCGATCTCTGCCATGCGGAAGAGTGAGTCGTATAACGAATATGTTTTCTTCGTGTCAATCTTCAAGATGCGTTCCAGGACAAGGTTGTAAAGATCAGCCTGACTGCGCCTTTCCATGGGTTTTTCTTCGTTCAACTTGTTATACGCCCCCTTGGAAAGATTGGCTTGCAGGATGGCGAGTAATTCCTCCTGGCTCAGTTCCTGGAGCGGCTTTTCGCTGATCGTGGCAGGGTCTTCCTTATATTCGAACGCCACGTAACCGAATGCGCCGTCAATGACGTTCAACAACAAGGCGGTCAGGCTGACGATCGCAATGAGCAGGGATGATAAAAATGCCGTCTGCCATACCCACGCTTTGCGGTAACGACCTGCCACAAATTTCTGAAGGTCTTTTTCTTCGGGATAGATATATTTAGCCATAGTGTCTACTCATACTGCTCGCGGAATTTTGACACCACCCACTGACTGACCAGGTTCAGAACCAGAGTCACCAGGAAGAGCATCAGGGCAATGGCAAAGAGACTGTTGTAGTCCACGGTGCCGTAGGGGAGGTCGCCGCCGCTGATGCGGGCGATGTGGGCGGTCATGGTTTCTGCGGCTTTGAGGGGATTGAACGTGAATTCAGATGTGGCGCCGGAGGCAACTGCCACGATCATGGTTTCACCGACAGCGCGCGAGATGCCGACGATGATGGCCGCGCCGATGCCTGACAACGCGGCTGGCACGACAACCTGGGTGCTGGCTTCGAAAGGCGTCGCCCCCATTGCGTATGCCGCCTCCCGTAGGGAACGTGGTACGGCGCTCAGGGCATCCTCGCTCATGGAGGAGATGAGCGGCAGGATCATGATGCCCATTACCAGCCCGGCAGACAACATGTTGTAAACGCCCAGGTTCTCAGCTCCAAAAATATTTCGCAGGATCGGAGTGACAAAAAGCAGGGCAAAGTAACCGTAGACCACGGTTGGGATGCCTGCCAGAATTTCCAAAATAGGTTTGAGGATGGAGCGCGCGCGCGGACTGGCATATTCGCTCAGGTAAATTGCCGCGCCCATCCCCAGCGGGACTGCCACTAAAATTGCGATGGCGCTGGTGGTCAGGGTTGCGCTGACCAACGCCCAAATGCCAAACTCCTGAATTGATGGAACCCACTTGGTAGAGGTGAAGAATTCCTTCAGTGTGACTTCCGGGTCGTTGAAAAATAATAGCGCCTGATCGCCGAGCACAATGACAATACTGACTGTGATGAAGATCGTCAGGAATCCCATTGCAAACAAGCCGCCTTCAATGGTCCCTTCCCCCAGGCGCAATTTCCTCTTCAGGTCGCTCGGACGGAAAGCGGCGGATGGAATATCCCGCTTCTTGTCTGTTTCCATGCTTTTTTCTCCACTGGACATTTATTGCCCTTCTTGAATTGCCCAAACGGTCTTTCTTTTTGCTTGCATCATATTGATCGACTCGAGCACTTCTTTATAGACAGATATTGGCTGGCCACTCCGTATTGAGAGGAGAGGCCAGCCATATTCAAAATTGTTACCTGTAAAACTTATTTCACAGCCGCGTACCAAGCGCCCCAGGAGGAGTAGATGGCTTTGGCGGGAGCAGGGAAGTAGCCGACATCGAGAATGTTATCATCGAGTTGGGAGAGATAGAAGGCGGTGAAAGCGGCAACCTGCGGTTTGTCCTGCATGATCTTAGCATCCGAGTAGATGAAGAGCGGGCGGGCGAGCGGGTAGGTGCCATTGTCGACATTCGCCTGGTTGGGCTCGACCTCATTGACATTGACAGCTTTCAAAGCGCCGGAGTTTTCGGCGAAGTAGGCATAACCGAAGTAACCAATGGCGTAGGTGTCGCCTTCGACACCCTGAACGAGGACATTGTCGTCTTCAGAGAACTGGGCGCCTTCGAGGCCGAGCAGGGCGGCTTCTGCCGCATCGGCGTCACCAGCATACGGAGCAACCACGGCTTCGATGAAGTAGTCGAAGGTACCGGAGTCAGCGCCGGGGGAATAGATCTTGATGGGTTCGGCAGGGAAGGAAGGATCGACTTCATTCCAGGTCTTTGCGGTACCTGTGAAGATCATGCCGAGTTGTTCGAGGGTCAGGCTAGTGGCGAAATCGTTGTTGGGGTTCACAACCACAGCCAGGGCGTCGGTGCCGACGCGGAACTCGAGCGGGGTGCGTCCGATGGCGGCGCAGGATTCCACTTCACTGGATTTGATGGCGCGCGAGGCATTGGCAATGTCGGTTTCGCCGGTCTTGCAGAAGCGTTCGAAACCGGCACCGGAACCGATGCTGTCGACAGTGATGTTGCCGGAGTAGCCTTCCTGTTGGAAGAGTTCAGCCATGCGTTCGGAGACGGGGAACACGGTCGAGGAACCGGCTGTGATAATATCACCTTCCACGAGGGAGGGATCCACAGAGAATTCCTGTGTAGAGAGCCAAGCGCCCCAGGAGGAGTAGATGGCTTTGGCGGGAGCAGGGAAGTAGCCGACATCGAGAATGTTATCATCGAGTTGGGAGAGATAGAAGGCGGTGAAAGCGGCAACCTGCGGTTTGTCCTGCATGATCTTAGCATCCGAGTAGATGAAGAGCGGGCGGGCGAGCGGGTAGGTGCCATTGTCGACATTCGCCTGGTTGGGCTCGACCTCATTGACATTGACAGCTTTCAAAGCGCCGGAGTTTTCGGCGAAGTAGGCATAACCGAAGTAACCAATGGCGTAGGTGTCGCCTTCGACACCCTGAACGAGGACATTGTCGTCTTCAGAGAACTGGGCGCCTTCGAGGCCGAGCAGGGCGGCTTCTGCCGCATCGGCGTCACCAGCATACGGAGCAACCACGGCTTCGATGAAGTAGTCGAAGGTACCGGAGTCAGCGCCGGGGGAATAGATCTTGATGGGTTCGGCAGGGAAGGAAGGATCGACTTCATTCCAGGTCTTTGCGGTACCTGTGAAGATCATGCCGAGTTGTTCGAGGGTCAGGCTAGTGGCGAAATCGTTGTTGGGGTTCACAACCACAGCCAGGGCGTCGGTGCCGACGCGGAACTCGAGCGGGGTGCGTCCGATGGCGGCGCAGGATTCCACTTCACTGGATTTGATGGCGCGCGAGGCATTGGCAATGTCGGTTTCGCCGGTCTTGCAGAAGCGTTCGAAACCGGCACCGGAACCGATGCTGTCGACAGTGATGTTGCCGGAGTAGCCTTCCTGTTGGAAGAGTTCAGCCATGCGTTCGGAGACGGGGAACACGGTCGAGGAACCGGCTGTGATAATATCACCGGTCACGTCAGCGGGTTCCACCACAACGGGCAGAGTGATGGGCTTTTCCATCATTGCTTCTTCGGTGGGTGCGGGAGCAGCGGGCTCGGCAAGAGCCGCAGTCGGTTCCGCCATGGCCTCAGTGGGTTCAGCGGCGGGGGCTTCGGTGGCGGCTCCGCCACATGCGACAAGGATGAGACTTGCCAGTACAAACACGAACATTAATGAACGAACAGTTTTGGTCATTTCTTTTTCTCCTAGTTTCTTATACTGTGAAATTTTATCAATCGGAGTTTAAGGTCAAGAGAAGAACAGGTTAACGTCTTGTTAAGGGTTAAAAGAACTGTCCGCCTGAAGTTGGCGGACAGAGGTCTCCCGCGGGAGATAGAACAAGGAGGAGATGGATTCAATCACTGCGAAACAGGGTCAGCTTTCCCGATGATTCGAGCAGTGCTGTTTCATAGGGAGTTTCGTCCCAATGCCATGTGTTCAGGTCGGTCAATGCACGGTAGGCAGTGAGGTCGAGTTGAAGCGGCGTGACAGAGACGAATCCCTCCGCCAGCGCGCCCACGTCGGTGCCACGTTCGGGAACGCCGGTTGGCGCATCGCCGCCGATCCAGTAATAGGGTTTGTTGCGCGGGTCGGTGCGTTCATCGAGGCGGCTGTGATACACGCGCAGTCCCTGACGGGTCAGGATGACGCCGCGCAGTTTTTCGTCGGGAAGAAAAGGCACATTGATGTTGAGCAGGATCTCGTGAGAAAGACCGTTCTCGATCACCTGGCGGACGACTTTCGAGGCGGCACGTGCCGCGGGTCCGTAGTCAATATCCCCGATGTGCCCATCCACAGTTTCAAGCGAAACGGCGATGCCTGGTACACCCGCGATCACGGCTTCCATGGCGGCGGTCACGGTGCCGGAGTAGGTGACGTCGTGGCCGAGGTTGGCTCCCGCGTTGATGCCGGAAACGACCAGGTCGATCGGTTCTTTGAAATAGCCAAGCGTGCCCAACGCCACACAATCGGATGGGGCACCATCGCTGGCGAACGCCTGTGTGCCGTCCGCGAGACGGACTTCCTTGACACGCAGCGCGCGGTCCAGCGTTTTGACGTGCCCGCCTCCGGACCAGTTTCGATCTGGCGCGAGCACCGAAACTTTTCCTAGCTTTCGCATTTCGCGCGTTAACGCGAGCAGACCCGGCGCAAGAACGCCGTCGTCATTTGTTACGAGGATATGTTTTGACATTCGCGGTTATTCTCTATTCAAAAATTTGCGGCGTTTTTGAGCGGTGTCCACTGCGAAAACTGTGAGCAGGCTAAAGACCATGAGTGAAAGAACTATGAGTTCCATATTGATCTCCCGAGGATGATTTTCAAGAGTAAAAAGAGGGCAATGGCAACGATCGCTTGCATGTTGTACCTCCAATGATTATGCAACATTCGCCAGACGTGTGAACGCACTGCCAACATATTGAGCCGCCCAGCTTCCGAGGATGCGGACGGAGTTCCATTCCTTCTGTCTGCGGATGTGAACATTCCCTTTTTGAAGTGCGGTGATCAGGTCATTTGCTGTATGACCGTCGAACTCTGTTACTCCAAGACCGATCGCTTCCACAATATGCGCGTCACTGCTGGCGGTCTGGGTGATATTCAGCCGGTCGGCAAGGATGCGCGCGTAGTGGTTGCTCATCTTGTCGATGGTGGTGGCATTGTAGGTTTCAACGGCAATCAGGATGCGGGCAACTTCCAGATTGCGCAACGCCTTCAAAATCGAGTATGCACTCAGGCTTTTCATCCCGATCCCACCCGCCATGGGGTGCGGGGCGACACAAAATCCTCCCAGTTCTCCAACCGTGAGCACAGTGTCGGTCAAAGACAGGCCGCGTTGGATCTTTTCCGTGATATTCAATGCCAGCAGGTCGCCTTCGGCGGTGGTCACTTCGGTACCGGGAATGACCTCGATCCCATAGGCGGAGGCAAGCTCCAGCGCCTTGATCGAACCGGCGATCTCGTCGTGGTCGGTGATGGCGATCACATCCAGCCCAATTTGCTTCGCGCGATTTAAAATGGCCGGCACGGAGGCGGTGCCGTCATAACTGTAAATGGTGTGGATGTGCAAGTCTGCAAGTCCCATATTTTCTCCTTTGATTACCCCATCAGTCTATCAAGGGACATTTAATGGCAGTTCAAGAACGGTTTAAAGGTTGGTTAACGATTTTAAGACACAAGAGCCCGGGAGGAGATCCGGGCTCTTGCGAGGAGGAGAGAATGTGATCTTTTAGGAGCAGGTCAGGAGCGTTTTTGTGCCTCTTCCTGCTGGCACAGGAAGGTGAGCCGCTTCTGCCTTATATCCACGGAGAAGACCACAAGCAAACCAAACACCATCAAAAAAAGGAGAGTAACCATGCCCATAGGATAGCACGGAGTCCCAAATCCGTGCTTTACAGGGAACTTTCCAACGCAAAACAATTATGCAAACCCGATTTTGCCGCTTCGCACCATTTAAATTGCTGTTACTCTCCTTTTTGAGTTGTGTTAATGGTTTTGATGTAAACTAATATTACATAATGACGTCCACTTCCAATCAACTCCTGCTCGAATCGCTCGAAAATCGCTGGAAGAAATATCTTGCCGAGCTCAAACGCTGCCGCGCGGAATTTTCCAACGAGGCGGTGCATGATGTGCGGGTTGCTTTGCGCCGACTTCTGTCGCTGATCCAATTGTTTAACTCCATTGAGCCGCGTCCACGGTTGCGTAAATTGAGCCGTGCGCTCAAAAGTCAACTCGATGAGTTCGATGACCTGCGCGATACGCAGGTGATGCTGGCGGAAATTTCCAAGACGATCAGTAATCTGCCTGAGCTTGAGAATTTTCAAAAGTATCTTGAACGGGTTGAGAAGAAATTGCTCAAGGGTCTTCGTAAGAGAATCAAAGACCTTGATCGGAAAGAAATCACCCGTCGCGTGCGGAGGATTCGGGAATCGCTCAAGGTGGAGGAAAAGGATGATCTTGCCGCGCCAATTCTCAGATCCGTGGATGAGGCGTTTTTGGTCGCAAGGCAGAGATATGAGCAGATCGATCCCACCCATCCCAAAACCATCCATCGTCTACGCGTCGTATTCAAAAAATTCCGATACATGGTCGAGATCACATATCCTTTGCTGGAAAATTTTCCGCAGGAGAATCTCAAGCGGATGCATGACTATCAAGCGCTGATGGGGGAGATCCAGGATGCGGATGTCTTTCTGCAAACATTGGACGACTATCAATCAAACGCCTCTTCATCGAAGCCCGAACCTGTTCGCCGTTTCTACGAATCTCGCCACGCTGACGCCCTCTCCGCCTACCTCGAAGATGAGGACATGCTCAACGATTTCTGGCGGATCGCGCCTGACCAAACTTTCCCCTGGGAGAAAAAATGAAACTCTACCTTGTACGCCACGCCATTGCTGAAGACCTTGCTAACCATGAAGACGACAGCCTGCGCCCGCTGACCGAAAAAGGACGCGAGAAGATGAAAAGGATTGCAGTAGCACTAAATGAGATTGGTGTGCAGCCTGACCTGATCATTTCCAGCCCGTATGTGCGTGCCAGTCAGACTGCTTCTGTATTGGCGAAGGAACTCAAATACAAGGAAGAATTGCTCTACAGCGATATTCTCGTGCCAATGGGCGAACCCAATGATATGATTGGGGAGATCATTGAAAAATATTCGGTGGACGAACTGATGCTGGTCGGTCATGAACCCAACATCAGTTCACTGGCGAGTGTCCTGCTGGTGGGCAGCCCCGGCCTTTCGATCAACTTCAAAAAAGGCGGTGTGTGCTGCCTCTCGGTGGATGACCTGCACTACGACCGCAAAGCCATGCTGGAATGGCTGATCACACCGAAAATTTCCATGAGAATATCCTGAGCCTATGACCAAAGAAAAAATCCCCCCTAATCCCGAACTATTTATCAACCGCGAATTAAGCCTGTTGGAATTCCAAAGCCGTGTGCTTGAAGAGGCGCAGGATGAAGCCAATCCGCTTCTCGAGCGCGTAAAGTATCTCGCCATCTTCGGCTCCAACATGGACGAGTTCTTCATGGTGCGTGTCTCGGGTCTGCGCAAGCAGGTGGAGGCAGGCATCATTGACAGCTCTCCCGATGGCATGACCCCGCGTGAGCAGGTCGCTGCCATCCGCAAGCGTTATGCCGAACTGGATAACGAAGCGCATCAATGTTTTACGCGCAAACTGCTGCCCAAATTACAGAAGGCGGGCATCCACATCCTTGACTATGAAAAATTGAGCAAAGTTCAAAAAGAAAAAGCGGATACCTACTTCAACGAGACGATTTATCCCATCCTCACGCCTCTTGCTTTGGACCTTGCACATCCTTTCCCCCACATATCGAATCTCAGCCTGAACCTTGCCATCGTCATCCGTGACCCGAAAGGGAATGAAAAGTTTGCACGGCTCAAAGTGCCGGGCACATTGCCGCGCCTAATTCCCATCAAGCGCTCTTCGGGTTCCACGCGCAAAGATGGGACCATTGCCTACCATCATTACTTTGTGTGGCTTGAACAGGTGGTCGCGGCAAACATTGGCTCGCTTTTCCCTGGCATGGAGATCGTCTCTGTGCATCCATTTCGCATTGTCCGCGATGCCGATACGGAGATCCAGGAGATCGAAGCCGACGACCTACTCGAATCCATGCAGGAGACCATCCGCAAACGGAAGTTTGGGGTGGTGGCACAGGTCAGTGTTTATGAAGATTTCCCTGCAGATATTCGTGATCTGCTGGTGGAAAACCTGGAGATCAAAACCACTGATGTGTTCGTGCAACGCAAACCGTTGGGGTTGGTCAATTTGTGGCAGGCATATAACAGCATCGAACGCCATGATTTGAAATATCCCGCATTCAAGCAGCATGTTCCCAAGGTCTTCAGGGAGGCGGAGACAGCGGATGACATCTTTGAAGCCATCCGTCAGAGGAACATCCTCGTTCATCATCCCTATGACTCTTTCAACCCCGTCATTGACTTCCTCAACGCCTC
Organism: uncultured Anaerolinea sp.; assembly: GCA_964436455.1. Lineage (GTDB taxonomy): Bacteria > Chloroflexota > Anaerolineae > Anaerolineales > Villigracilaceae > Defluviilinea. Next base: position 30,639 of record CAYTDB010000024.1, read on the forward strand.
CGCGCGTGACCCGAACGTGCTCGCCATCAAACAAACCCTTTACCGCGTCGGACGCGACTCACCCGTTGTGGGTGCCTTACTCGAAGCGCGTGAACGCGGCAAGCAGGTAGCTGTCCTTTTGGAACTCAAAGCCCGCTTTGACGAGGAGAGCAACATCGGCTGGGCGCGTAAACTGGAAGAAGCAGGCGTGCATGTTGTGTATGGACTTGTCGGGTTGAAGACCCACTCCAAAATCGGCATGGTCGTCCGTCAGGAAGGGGACCGATTGCGCCGTTATATTCATCTTGCCACAGGCAATTACAATCACTTTACATCCAGCCTGTATGAAGACATCGGCATCTTCACATGTGATGAAGCCATCGGCGCGGACGCCACTGATCTGTTCAACTTCCTGACGGGGTTCTCCGCACAGACTGAATACCGCAAGTTACTTGTTGCCCCAGTTAATTTACGACAAAAAATTGAAGCGTTGATCCAGCGTGAGATCGAGCACGCGAAGAAAGGAAACAAAGCGCGCCTGATCTTCAAGATGAATGCCATCATTGACCCGCGCATGATCCAACTCCTGTATACCGCATCACAGACAGGCGTCAAAGTGGACTTGCTCGTGCGTGGTATGTGCTGTCTGCGCCCCGGGGTAAAAGGCGTTAGTGATAATATTCGCGTTATCAGCGTGGTTGGACGTTATCTCGAACACAGCCGTGTCTACTATTTCCAAAATAATGGCAAAGAGGAGATCTATCTTGGCTCGGCTGACCTGATGCAACGCAATCTCGATCATCGCGTGGAAGTTGTCTTCCCCGTGGAAAGACCCGAGCATATCCAGCATTTGCGCGAAAATGTCCTTGCCGCGTATTTCCGCGACAACACGCGAGCGCGCGTGATGAATTCAGATGGAACCTACATCCGCTTGAAGCCGAAGGAAAAGGAAGAAAAGGTGGATATCCAACAATGGCTGATGAGTCGGGCGTTCAATAAGAAATAATTATCCCAACTGCAAAAAAGTGGACGGCAGAAGCCGTCCACTTTTTTATTAACCAAACTGACTGATCACCCCCACAATCAAGCCGATCTGTCCAAGATGATATGCGGCAATGTTGAGGATGCGCCCGTTTTGGATGGGAGAGACAAATTTGTTCCATGCGAGGATCAAATCGGAAATGTAGAACAGGAACGCACCCAGACTCACGAACAGCGCTGCACTGGCTTTCCATTCGGGGTTCGAGAGTGTTGTCATCGCGGCATATAACATCACTGTGATAACCGTCGAATAAATGATCACAGGGTTCGCCAGCCTTGCCTGTCCCTTTGCACGGATTGCTGAGACGATCCTGCGCATCACCCGCACCGCGCTGACGGCAAGGATCACCATCAGCAGGAAAGACCATGCAGTGACGGTCGTCAGTTCGTTTTGAAAACCGACAAGATACGCAACATGTGCAAACAGGAAGGCGATCAACCCGAAGATGAACATGCGGTCAAGTGATAACATCAACAACACATCCCCCACCAGCGAAAACAAGATTCCCAAACCGAACCAGAAGGTCAATCCCTGCAAGCCTGTGCTGAGATACAGCCAGATGAACAAGCAGATCATTACAGCAGGTTTTGCCACGTATTCCAACTTGTCCAATCTCTTCCACAACGCGAAAGACTCAAGCACGGCAAAGACCAAAGCAAGGATGATAAGGATATTCATTTGTGCCTCCCGAATAGTCATGTCATTGCGAGGGTGTGCTTTTCGCCCGAAGCAATCTCCACCACTGTGAAGGGGATTGCTTCGTCACCTGCGCTTCATCTACGCTCGTTGTCACTCGCTCCGCTCAGCGCGAGGTTCTTCGCAATGACATTTACCTCTTCTTTTTCTTCTTCCCGATCCGATAACCAAACCTCTGCATGGCATTCTCGTCGTTTCGCCAATCTTTTAGCACCTTCGCACGCAATTCCAAAAACACAGGTCGCCCGCCCATCTCTTCGATCTCTTTGCGGGCATCACTGCCGATGGACTTCAGCATCTTCCCACCCTCGCCGATCACGATTCCCTTTTGCGAATTGCGCTCCACGAAAATGGTCGCGGCTATATACAACATCCCATTCTCACGTTCCTTGAATTCATCGATACGCACGCCGACTCCATGCGGAACTTCGTCACGTAGATGATTCAAACATGCCTCACGGATCAAGTCCGCGGCGATATCGCGTTCGTATGAATCCGTGACCTGGTCTTCATCATACTCCGGGGCGCGAAATGGACAAAACGAAACGAGCAGCTCAACCAGCTCATCGAGATGCATGTTATGTGTGGCAGAGACGGAGACCACGCTCGCATCTTTCTTAACTGACACCTGATATGCTTCGAGATTCCTGGTCAATGCCTCAGCGGGGATCAGGTCCATTTTGTTTGCGGCAAGCACGAGTGGAGTCCGACGCGGGAGTTTGCCTAGCAGGTGTCCGATCTGTTTGTCCTCATCCGTCGGTTTGACAGATGAGTCCACGAGCCAGAGAACCACATCCACACCTGCAAGTGCTTCCTCCGCTTCCTGATTCAGAAACTTTCCCAGCTTATTGCGGACGTTGTGTATGCCGGGCGTATCCACGAACACAAGTTGATATTTATCCTCCGTCAGAATGCCAAGCTGACGTTTGCGCGTGGTCTGCGGTTTGGGCGAGACCGCAGCAATCTTTTGACCGAGCAGCGCGTTGATCAGTGTGGACTTGCCGACATTGGGACGACCGATGATGGCGATATAACCCGAACGGAAATCGTTCATGGGATCCTTTCGTAAATGCGGATGGTGGGGTTGATGAAGTCTATTCGTATTTGTGGCAGCCAGTGCGGCAGGGTGTAATTAAACTCAATCAGTAGTTTGTAATGGTCTGATTGACCTGCTTCGAGTTGCTTGAAAAAATCACATTCCACCTGCATATCGGCACAGGTGTAGGGATTTTTAAATTTGTCGGTTGTAAAACTATCAATAATGAAGTAGTCGGTTCCGCGTTTATCCAAACCGATCTCGCCAGCGTTGTATACATACCGTTTGTCAACGGGCAATGGTTCGTTTTGTGCCTTCCTAAAGTAGATGGGATAGTTATGCTCACGTTCAAAGCGTTCCGATGGGATCGTGGGCGGGTAGTAGGTATGTTCAAGAGATGTACCCACGGGCAGGGTCTTTAGGTACGCGCTGGCTGGGATGCGTGCGTCGTTCATGAACAGGAACATTACGCTGATATTGCGTGCCATGGAAAATAGCACTATACCGGCCATCACTGCAGTCGTCAAATTTCGATAAGCTGCCTGTTGATAAATCCTCTCTACAAATAAGGCGCTGAATACGGCAAAGATCGGCATCATCGGCAGGAAGAAACGGATTGGATAGTTGAACGAGACCATGATGGGGATGTCTATGACTATGAGACCAAGCATAAGGACAGCAAGATATCTACTCTGTGAATCCTGCTGTTTTGATCTTGTGAGATAAGTCCGATATATCTTATAGCAAACCCAAAGGAGGGATGCCGCGAACAAAATAAATAACGGTATCCCCAATCCGTTGGCGAAGACGGCATATTCACCAATGATCCCCCGCAGGCTGTCGGGCAGGCGCTGGTAATTTCCCGTATGAAGAAGCGCAGGTATCATCCTTTTGAAGTAATACGCCATCCAGGTGAGGGCTTTGGGTGTGCCAAAAGCGAAACCAAGAAAGGTCAATCCACCGCCGATTAGAAGTGTTTCCATCGTGCGTAAGGGGCGTTTGAGTATGTTGTGACGTTGTGCGATGAGAAAGAGGATCACAGGCGCGATAAAGAGACTGATCCCGTTGTATTTGCTGGATGCTGCCATGCCCACAGTGATGAAGGATGCGTACAACCATCCCCTTTGATATGCTTTTACATAGTTTATGAGAAATAGAATGGAAAGCGTAATAAAGAATGTGACATACGTGTCATTGTGTGCGAAACGCCCATTGTGCGACATCTCGCTGACGCAGATCAGAAACAGTCCGCTCAAGCCTGCGACCTGAACACTGCCTCCGATGCGGCGGGTGATGCTGTAGGTGAGAATTACTGTCAGACCGACGACAACAGCCGAAAGTACGCGCGAAGCGACCAGGATATCACCATCCGTTTTGCCGAGAGCGAGGAGCAACTTCCCGAGGAAGAACATCGCGTATTGCGGCAGATCGGGGTAATCGAAGTTGATCTCACTGAACTTCCACTCGCCGTGCAAGGCATTGATGGAACGTCCGACAATCTCATCGGGGTGCCAGCCGACGGGCGCTCCCCACGAGATGCCGGGCAGGGTGAGCGCGAGGAAGAGGATGAACAAGCTGAACGGGATAATAAATTCGTATTTCTGTAGAAAGTTTTGCGCAGATGGGGATTTCATAGGAAGGAACTCTCTCAGATTGAACATGTCGAGTCTATCATAATTGCCCTATAATGATTTAATCGTCGTTTGAAAGTGGCTCCATCGGGAGGGAGTATGTTGAATGCGGAAAAACGGCTGTTGAAAGTATTTTCTCTGTCACGCCCCGGGGGACAAGCCGCCAGTACGTGACCTGTACAAGCGACTGACCGCCGAGGGGGTGGATGCGTGGTTGGACAAGGAGAGATTACTGCCCGGTCAGGACTGGCGCATGGAAATTCCGCGTGGCGTCCGTGAGGCGGATGCGGTTGCATTGTAACTATAGAAAACACACTTTCTAGAAATTGCAATCCTTAGACCTATGGTTTAGTAATAAAAATCACGCCATCACAACCCCTTCCATTCTCAACAACAATTCCTTCGTAGGTAGTCCCTCTCCGCCACCGTATCCATGGAGTTTTCCATCCGCCCCACCATCAGTAACGCACACCAGCGGGACAGGGCATTACCTCTTCCTATATAACAAACTAAAAACCAGCGCGCCCGATAACCCCAGGATCAAATCCATAATCGTATCTTCCAATCCACGAACCATGTGTGTGCCGAGGTAATGGTCTGCGAAGTTTTCATAGAATTCCCAGAAGACCGTTGTTGTCCCTGTGCAGGTGAAGGCAAGGATGACCTGAATTGGGAACGGAATATCCCCGACCAGTCTCTGAGAATTACGGATGGCAACGCGATAGAAATACGTGATCACCACTCCGCCCATAAAATGGGTGGGAATATCCATGTAGGGGAAGTTATCGAACAAGTGAATTAATAGCCCGAGTATATAGAACCCAAACACTCCCAACGGCGCCCACGCAGACTCTTTTAGTGTGACGATGATCCAACTGAAGAATTGTGACTTGTTTTGCATGGATGACCTCAATCGGCTGATTTTATCAAAACACCGTCCTGGCAGGAGGAGACAAAAAGGGCAATATGCATAGGCTGTTAACAATTACAGTTTTTATTCTCCCACCATACACTTGATCATAAGTAATTTTGGCATACCGATGCAGGTCAGATTACCGCACCGCGTAAATATCCACACGCGTTTGCTTGCCGCGTACTTCGATGGCGGGCATCCTGATCGATTCATATCCAATCGCCCCGACGGCAGACTTGTGCGTTGTGTCATTGATGAGGATGTCGTACTTGAATTCCTTGGTCATGTTTTGCAGGCGTGAGGCAAGATTGACCGTATCCCCAATGACGGTATATTCAATACGCTCCTCACCGCCAATATTGCCTGCCACGACCAGTCCTGTGGCAATGCCAATGCCGATCTCAAGCGGCGGGACATTTTCAATATCCTGTTCACGGTTGAAATTCTCCAGCGCCTCCCTCATATCCAGAGCGGTTTGAACTGCGCGTGCCGCATGGTTGGGCAGAGGATTGAGCGGGGTACCGAAGACAGCCAGCAATGAATCCCCGCCAAACTTGTTGACCATGCCGTTCAGAACGATCACATCCACCATGACACTCATGTAATGGTTGAGCAGGCGCATCAAGTTGTCCGGCATCATTTGTTCAGAGAGGGTTGTAAAGCCGCGAATATCCGAAAAGAGCACACTACCTTGAACCACCTGCCCATCCAACCGGGTGCCTATTTCCACAGCCGCGCATGCCACTTCGGGGGAGATGTATAAATTCAGCAGGTTGCGCAGGACTTCGGCGTGTTTGAACCCGCCGACCATTTCATTGAAGGTTTTGGCAAGTACAGCGATCTCATCGTTGCTGTCAGCAGGAATCTTCACATCAAAATTACCCTTGTCCACCAACTGGATGCCTGTACAGATTGGATGGGACGGGTGATCAGCCTGGAAATATACAACCCCAATGCAAAGACAAGAATGAATAACAGAGCAATGATCGAAAACACAAGCACTCGGGAAACCTGTCCCGTTGACAGGGCGATGTTCGTGGCTCTGGCAACACCCAATATCCCGATCCTCTCTCCGTTGCGGCTCTGCCAGGGACCGATCACTTCGGCGAACTCGACCGAGCCAGCTGAAAGCGAACCCAGACCTCCGTTTTCAACTCCAAGGTTTATGGTAAATGCGGTTTCCGGTGCAATGGCAACAACATCCGGCGTGAACAAGGACAGGGCTGAATGGATCAGTTCCCCGTTTAAATCATAGAACGAGATCGCCTCCACGCTGACTTCACGTTCGAATTCGTCAGCCAGCATATCAATGGACGCGCCGACCAGGACAATCCCCGCAAATTCCTGCGAGTCGGTGTACACCGGTCCACTCACGTAGAAATAGGTGCCCCAGGGAGCGGTCGCCCATCCGGCAAATTTATTGGACAGTGCATCGTTGTTGAGATCAATAAACTGTTGCAATGCCTTGTCTGCAAAATCCCATTCCTGATATATGTTCGCACCCTTGTTGGAAATATATTCGTCGATCCCGCCGCCTGTCTGGTGGTGAAGCGAGAGGATGCTGATCCCGTCTGCGCCGATGATCTCAATTGCCTCGATCCTGTTGTTGACAGCCAAGGGGAGGACCAGCCTGCGCAAAGCCTCCGAGTCTGTTGTGGCAAGATTATTTGCCACTCCCTCTGTAAAAGCGATCGCCCGCAGGCTGGCAAGCAGGTCGTTTTCCTTTTCAACAATCAAGTCCGCTGGGATCTGGCTTGCAGAAAGGAGCCGGGTGCGGAAACGGGTTTCGATATTCTCAAAGACAAGCATAGTGACAATGTAGGAAGCAGCCAGCGAAAAAAGCACCGCCAGAATTACGTAGGGAAATGTAATCTTGAGGCTGAGAGGCAGGCGCACGCGGGACAACCGTGCTGAAGTGTCTATATTCCGGGAGTGGAGAGATGACTTCATCATGGACTATCTCTGCCTTAGCAAAAGCGCAAATGACACCAGTCCGATCATGGCAAATGATAATGGGAATGGACCTTGATGTTGCGCAACGATCTGGTTTTCAAGTATTTGATAAGCGACTGGAGTAGGAATGCCGATCTCCACCCAAAGCACATTGAGGGCACCCGGCATGGATGGTATCCAATCCACCTGGGAGGTATGTGCCTGAAGGTATTCGTGGATGATGCCGTTATACCGGACCCGGTCACCGATGGCATATGGCACGCTGTCAGGAGACCATTCCGGTTCCAAGGGAGTTGGCGTGGGTGATGGTGTCATGGTTTCTGTCGGCGCATTTTCCGGCGCGGATGTCGGTGTATTAGATGGTGTAGTTGTGGGCGGCACGCCAACCAGAACACCCAAACTATACTCGGATGTGTTGCCATTCGGGTAGGTTGCGGTCGCGCTGACCGTCTCATTGACCGGGACATTCGCTGGAAGTGTGGCGTTGAAGTTTGCCACGCCACTCGCATCGGTCGTGACCGAAATAGCGCCAATATACCGCTGTCCTTCACCATATCCGCTCGGGTCGGCAGCATTGTTGGCAAAGAATTCCAGCCGGTAGGTGGTGTTGATGGCGCTGGTGAGCGAACCAATGATCGTAACCTGACTACCGGTGGTTGTGGCGAAAGATAATTCCGGGTAATTTTGCAGATTGGTGGGACCGGTATCAGCATCGCCCACTCCATCATTTGCCGTTACTCCATCCAGGATAAGGTCAATTCCCAGACTCCCATTCGAATGGATGGTGTTTCCTAGAATCGGACTATTCACTCCATCCTCAAGTAACACGCCTTGCTTGGCATTAAATGCAATAATGTTCCCGGAGCCAACCGTTGGGCCGCCAATGGCGTTATTGGTCGCACCCGCCACCGTATGGACCCCGTACCTGCTGTTGCCTATATCGGCAGTACCGGTAATATCCGTGCCAATATAGTTTCCTTGAATCACGTTATTCGACGAACTGCCCCGAATGACAATGCCATCATCGCTATTGCCAGAGATCAGGTTTCCCTTGATCTGGTTATTGGACGCCCCGGCAGCAAGCCGGATCCCCACCGCTGAATTCCCATAATCAAGCGTTCCAGTGACATCCGTACCGAGGAAATTATCCTGGATTAGATTGTTGCTTGTGCCATTGAGCAATATCCCATGCCGCGTGAATTGTTGAATGTCCAATCCGCGGATGGTGCTGCCGATGCAGCCACTGCCAAACAATGTCAAACCGGAAACATCCCCTGCCAGGCTGCCGTTCAACACGATGACGGGCATCCCTGCATATCCAGGCTGTGTCGCTCCGTCGATGAACACCGGGGCAGTGATATCCGGCAAACCTGTAAGCGGTTGAATAACATGTGGACCCGCGCCGGGGATATTGAAAGTGATGGTATTTGTCCCTGGGCAGGTATTTGTATCGAGGATCGCCTGCCGCAGGGAACCGACTCCATTGTCGTTGGTGTTGGTCACAAGACAGGCACATGGGTCTGGTGTGTTGGTCACAGTAGCCGTGGGTGTATTGGATGGGGTGTAAGTGGGTATGGGTGTGTTGGCAGCAGTGACAAACGGAGCAGGGTTCTTCGTTTTTGTAAATGTGGCTATTGAAGTTATCCCTGCTGGCATAGAGGAGGTAGGGGTCGGGCTGGAAGATGCAGAAACAACCCAGGTGGGCTGCAGTGTTCCATTTGCAGGTACTGGTGTGGTGGTTATCGAATTAACCGGAGAATCTGAAGCGGTATTTTCTGAGTAGCTGGAGTATCCCTCCAGGGTTGGCACCGGCGTCAGCAGGGAACTTTCCAGCGTGGCAAACCTGGATTGGATCTGTTCATCACTTAGTCCCTGATCGCGCAGGATATCCTGCAAGATTTCGATTTGGAGGGGGGAAATGCGTTCGATCTCCCGACCAATACTGTAATCGGATTTCAGGCTGGAATCCAAGCCTGAAGGTGCCGCGGCATATACATTACGAAAAGTCGGCTTCCAGAATGTGAACTGCGCCAGCAAACATGCCAGCGTGGCAATAATGATTATTGGGATGAGCAGTCTCATCCGGTAGTTGCGCAGTTCAGAGATATTCATAAGATTGGGCTTGCAATGGAATTGCAATGCTGGAAAAATTATAAAAGCTATCCGGTACCAGGCCTTCCCAATGATGCAAACATTGCGAGATTGATAGCTGGCCTTTCAAGCCGAAAAATTCATGGAAACTGTCAATGCTGCCTCTGCTATAATCCTCTGCATGATTCTCGTCACCGGTGCAACAGGCTTTATCGGACGCGTCCTCGTGCGCCAATTTACCGAAACGGGACAACAAGTCCGCGTACTGCTTCGCCCTTCGCCAAAATCACCGCGCCTGCCAAAGGGCGTTCCCGTCGAAGTGGCTGTGGTGGCACTCAATGATGAACGCGGTCTGCGCGCAGCACTACGCGGTGTGGACCACATCTACCACCTTGCCAGCGCCGCCGCGCAGGGACGTGACGGCAACCTCTTCACCACAGATATTGAAGGTACGCGCACCCTTGCACAGGTCGCGGCGGAGGCGGAGATCGAACGTTTCATCTTTCTCAGCCATCTCGGCGCCGACCGCGCCTCCGCATTTCCCGTCCACAAATCGAAGGGTATTGCGGAGGAACATATCCGCAAAAGCGGAGTGCCGCATACCATCATCCGCTCCTCCATTGTCTTTGGTCCTGATGATGGGTTCACGAGCGCACTGGCAGACATACTGCGGTTCTCACCCGGCATCATACCCATCCCCGGAAACGGGCGCACATTGCTCCAGCCGCTCTGGGTCGAAGACCTTGTCACCTGTTTGATTTGGGCATTACAAAACCCGGAAATGGCAAACCAAACCTACGAGATCGGGGGGGGTGAATACTTCACATTGCGCCAAATCTATGAAACTCTTATGAGTGTTACTCACACACACCGCCTCATTCTTCCTGTATCGCTCCCATACATGCGCGCCCTTGTTGTTCTGCTCGATTCCTTTGCACGCCAGCTTGATGCATCCACTTACTGGGTCGATTACGTCTCGGTCAACCGCACCTGCCCGGTGGACAACCTCCCGCGCAACTTTGGGTTGATGCCAGCGCGCTTCGCCTATCGTTTGAACTATCTCGAGCGCAAGCCATTCTCGCAAAGGATTCAGGAAGCACTCCGCTTCTCGCGTTAAGCCCCATTCCTTCGAAACGCATCCGACTTATCCCATGCCTGATACCGTCATCAAATTGCTTGAATCTCCCGAAGAGATGACCATGGTCGAAGATCTGCAACGTGCTGTCTGGCCCGATAGTGAAACCGACGTTGTCCCTGCGCATGTCTTCATCACTGCTATCCATAATGGCGGTTTGGTGCTCGGCGCGTTCCACGGAGATGAACTCATCGGCTTCGTCTTCGGTTTTCCCGGGCTCGATTTCACGCCGGACGGTCCGCGCCCCAAGCACTGTTCCCATATGATGGGCATCAAGCTCGGGGAACGGGATGCAGGCGTAGGCTTCGCGCTGAAGCGTGCCCAATGGCAGATGGTCCGCAGGCAGGGCATCGATCACATTACGTGGACATACGACCCGCTGCTCAGTCGCAATGCATATCTCAACATTGCCAAACTCGGCACGGTCTGCAGCACCTATCGTCGCTCAGAATACGGCGACATGCGTGATGGATTGAACGCTGGATTGCCCTCCGACCGCTTCCAGGTGGATTGGTGGGTCAACACCCGCCGCGTCGAACGGAGGCTCAGCAAACGCGCGCGCGGTCCCTTGAAACTGGATGGTTTCTCGAAAGCCGATCTCCCCCCCCTTTACACGCCTCTCACGCGGACTCCCAACCTGCCTCAGCCACCCGAACATTTTTCTCCTCTTGAGGGACGTCTCCTGCTTGCAGAGATCCCCTCCGATTTCAACACATTGAAGGAAACCGATTTCGCACTTGCCCGCGACTGGCGATATTTCTCGCGGGAAGTCTTTGAAACCGCCTTCGCCGCGGGGTATATCGTCACTGACTTCATCTTTGAAAATGAACATAGCTTCTATGTACTATCGCACGGTGATAGTACATTGGAATAAAATTCAGGCATTCAACCTAAAAGGACACCGTCGCAATATCGCATGGATAAATCAAGACCCGACATCGAGAACTGGTGGGCAGTGGAGGCAATGATCGCCTCGTACAATCATGTGTACCAGGTCACACACAAAACAAAATACAAGGTGCATGGACCGATCGGCATATCCATCTATGAAGGCGCACCCATTGCTTCCCATCAATATGAATTCCTTGCCCTGAGCGCAGATGCCGAGGCTGTGATGGTTGCGGTGCTGGCATATCCTGTTCCCGACGACAAGCAATACATTATCGATGTCTTTCATCCCACACCTTCCAGCACATCCCTGAAGCGACAATACACCAGGTTCGCGCATGAGTTCGTGCGCACAGGTCCCATCCTGGGGTTCGACCTGCCTGGCAAAGTGCACACCATTCCCTCCAACGTGTTCAAAGCCACCACCATTCAACAGGCAGAGACTGCCAACCACAACCTGACCGCCGAGGGCGAACGCATCTACGTGCAGACCCTGCGCAACAAACATATCCATTCGTTTTACGTGGAGCATGAAGGGGAGGCGGTGGGGTGGATACAACTGGTTTCAGTGTATGACAAGGTGGGGTACATCAATCAGTTGTATGTCCTCAAACACTACCGCCAACGCAAATACGGTACGACGCTCGTCCAGCACGCTCATGCGTATGCCATCGAATTGGGGTTGAAACGCATGGTGGCGATCCCCTCTGGCCAGGCGATGCACTTGTACCGCCGACTCGGTTATCGCCCTTTGTTGTACTTCTCTGCATTCCAACCAAGCGACGGGCCTCACGAATAAACTCCGCGTCGGCGACATCCTGCCGGATAACATGGTGCCAGCCTGGATCAGACACATGATGGAGGAGATCAAGGGGTCAACCCATGCCGAGGTATCGGCATTGGCATTCGCCGATCAGCCAACCAACGCCACTGCCAATAAACAATACAAACTTCAACTCAATCTGGATAAAAAACTCTTCCACCCCGAGCCCGACCCCTGGGAACTCAGTGACATCCGCAAGGTGCTCTATAACACACAGGTGCTCGGCATCAACCTGTATGAATGAATCTCCCGCTTGAAATCCATGCGCATCGATCTCCTGCTTAACCTGAGTCTGGAGGAACTGCCAAAGCCTCTGCTCGATGTGGCGCGTTTCGGGGCATGGTCATTACGGTGTAACAATGTACGCGTGACGATGGGAAGCGAAATTGGCTGGCTGGAAATTTTGAATGTTGTTCCAGTCATGCGCTGTGAAATCGAGATCCAACGGGAAGAAACATTACAAGTCCTCCCTGGGTCAGTGATGGCGATAAATCCAACTTCGATCTCCTTAAATCAAGCAACTTATTTCTGGCGTGCATCACAAATCATTCCGCGCGCCTTCCAGCGCTTACATGTGCAGGGTGAGCAGAGATTTTTCGCACAGACAAAATCCACTACATCCGCGGAGAAAGCGGGAGTGCCAACAACGAAACAATCCACAGCATTGGCACAGAAACAGCCATTGCAATTTTCAAAAAGAAAAATTCTGCGCCGCATCACACCCCAACCTTGGGCACTCATGGCTGGAAAAAGCCCGGAGGGAGAATCACTCGATTGGGATGCGCTCAGCCTCAAGGTCCCCCGCGAGGCGTGTTCTGGTCGAATCCATTTCCCCTGAACAAGCAGGACAAGTCCTACTTGTTCTTGGAAGAATATGTCCAAAAGAATCAACGTGGGCACATCGCTTATGCCATGATCGATGGTGAAGGCAATATCGGAAAGCCGCAGATCGTGTTGGAACGCCCATATCATCTTTCTTATCCGTTTATCTTCCAGCATCGCGGCGAGTTTTATATGATCCCCGAGTCGGCGGAGAACCGGGCGGTGGAAGCGTATCGCTGCGTACGTTTCCCCAACCAGTGGGAGTTCCATAAAACGATCATGGCTGATGTGCAGGCGGCAAACACAACCTTGATCGAATATTCGATGCGTTGGTGGATGTTCACAAGCATCGCGGGGAAAGGCAGTTCGACGCCGGATGAATTGCATTTGTTCTATTCGGATGATCCATTATCAGACACATGGTCTCCCCACCCGATGAACCCCATTGTTTCGGATGTGCGCTCCTCTCAATCTGCCGGGCGCCTCTTTCGCAGGGACGGCGGACTCATTCGCCCCTCGCGTGATGCCTCGCTGAGACCTGGCTCTGCGGTCAGCTTGAACAACATCACAAAGTTGACGATCTACGAATACGAAGAGGAATTGTTCGGACACATCCAACCAGTATATGAAGATATACTGGGAGCGCAAACGTATAACTATTCTGGAGATTTAGTTGTCCTGGATGTATTGTTGAAGAAATAATTTCGCCTTGTATCAACCGCACCGAATAATACACAAAGGCGCCGTTTTCACAACGCCTTTGTGCCTTGGATGGAAGGAGGTCATTGGACTCTTGCAGAGTTAGCTATATCTACCGTTCCCATTGTTCTGTCCTTCAGCGTTCATGCCGATGGGGTGATAGGTCGGTTCGTTATACACAGGGCGATTGACCGAAGCGGCTGGCTTGGGTGCCGGTCGCGGATAGGACTGGTTGGGGCTGCGATAAGAGTCGTTGTTGGAACGGGAAGATGGTCTGTTCTGGTAATGAGATTGGCTTTCCTCAGCCATGGAGAAGATACGCTCCCCTGCCACCGAGAATGTGTTGATCAACAGGACACGGATGGCAAGCACCATCACAGCCACAAGGATGGGCACCACCTTGGTCATGGTATCCTGACCCAGAAGGACACCTCCCTCGGTATTCGTTCGCATGATCGCAACAGAAACACCCCACCATGTAAGAGAAGCATTGAATGCCGCAGCCAGGAACCAGGCACCAAAGAGGTACCAGACTTCGGCAGGTTCATCCGCTCCTTGTTCGGGAGTGAAGATACGGGCAATACCGGCAAAGTCGATGCCGCAAAAAGCAATGGCAAGCATACTGGACCATTTGAACGGTCCGAAGGATAGTTCTCCCAGAATGTCGTGCAGGGCGAATGATGTACTGGAGAAGTTAAATGCCTCAAAACCCAGCAGGGCGACAAAGATAATGCCACCAAACATCAGACCGCGTTTGAGGGCAACTCTATGGAGCATGGGTGATGAACGGAAGGTTGCTGAACGGTTCATATGAGCCTCCTGTGGTACTCCTGATGGCAGGAGGGGACCACATAAATAAGGGAATACTACAATGGCGTTAATATAGAACACTTGTTCTAAAATGTCAAGGGGTGAATTTCTCCCATTTCAATCCTAATAAGATTTGATTATGGAGAACCCATCTTGAAAAATCGGGTATATTTGCGCTTCGTGAAAGGATAAACATGGCAAAGACAGCCCAAATCAAAACAATAGCCAGACCGATCGACCGCATCCTCTCCCCCTTCCAGGAATTCATCCAGCAGGAGGCATCCGGCGGGATATTACTCATCATCGCAACCATCATTGCCTTGATCTGGGCGAACTCCCCCTGGGCGGAAACCTACATCCATTTGTGGGAGACCAAGGTAACGGTTAGTTTTGGAACGTTTGGCATCTCCAAGGATCTTCTCCATTGGATCAATGACGGTTTGATGGCTGTTTTCTTTTTTGTGGTTGGTCTTGAAATAGAACGCGAAGTGTTGGTTGGCGAGTTATCCTCACCGCGACAGGCGATCCTGCCCATCATTGCAGCGATCGGGGGGATGGTTGTGCCGGCGGGTTTTTTCCTATTGTTCAACGCGGGTGGATCAGCTCAATCTGGCTGGGGCATCCCCATGGCAACCGATATTGCATTTGCACTTGGTGTTCTGTCACTGCTAGGAAAACGCGTCCCGATTTCATTAAAGATCTTCCTGACCGCTGTTGCCATTGTGGATGACCTTGGAGCAGTACTTGCCATCGCCTTATTCTACACATCTGAACTTGCATGGCTTAGTCTTCTGTTTGCAGGCGTTTTCCTTGCCATATTGACCGTAATGAACCGGCTTGGTTTTCGTAGTCCGCTTGTATACGCCTTGTTGGGACTTGGACTGTGGGTGGCATTCCTGAAATCAGGTGTACACGCCACCATTGCAGGCGTTCTGCTTGCCATGACCATCCCCGTGCGTACCCGTTTCAAACACGGAGGAATTCATCACAAATGCCAGTTTCTTCCTGGATGATTTTCGCAAACATGGCAAGCAAGGCGAAAGCGTACTGACGAACAAAAACCAGCGCGCGGCATTACAGGCAATCGAAGTTGCTGCCGAACATGCACAGACTCCGCTGCAAAGATTGGAGCACATCCTTCACCCGTGGATCAGTTATTTCATCATGCCGGTGTTTGCACTTGCCAACGCGGGTATGGTGTTGACGGGCAACCTGGGAGCAATCCTGATCCAGCCGGTAACGATCGGCATCATGGCAGGTTTGATCTTTGGAAAGCAGATCGGTGTTTTCCTTGCCAGTTATATAGCCATCAAGCTCAAGTGGGCAGACCTGCCTTCCGGTATGACGTGGGGACGCCTCTATGGTTTGGCATGGCTGGCTGGGATCGGGTTCACGATGTCCCTTTTTATTACTAGCCTTGCATTTACAGATATAGGAATCCTTGCGATGGCAAAGGCAGGAATCCTTTTCGCCTCTCTCATCTCAGGGACGGTTGGCGCATTCATTCTGAGCAGGAGAAAACGATAGACATTTCCCCGCAACAGACGGCAACCACCTACGAGTTTCCGTTCTTTTTTCCAGTTTGGCAGATTGACATTATTCATCGTGAGATAATTCATGAGAAGCCATTTAGAATCCAATATCTGAAATTTATAAAATCGCCCATCTCCCACATCTACTTTTTAAGAAACCTTGCTAAAATGTGCAATAACCAGACAGACATGGAGTGAAGAGACAATGACATTGATGACCGGGGTAATGTTCTTGGCAGGGTTGGTTTTGCTCATTCTCGGTGCCGAATGGCTGGTACGCGGCGCATCGCGATTGGCGGCAAAGGTTGGTATCTCCCCGCTAGTCATCGGTTTGACTGTGGTGGCTTTTGGCACCAGTTCGCCTGAACTGGCAGTTTCCATCCAATCTTCGCTGGCGGGGCAGGCGGATATCGCCGTGGGCAACGTGGTCGGAAGCAATATTTTCAATGTACTCCTCATTCTCGGCATTTCCGCTGTCATTACACCGCTCTTCGTGCAACAACAACTGATCCGCCTTGATGTGCCGCTCATGATCGGACTTTCCTTCATCTTCTACCTGATGGCGTTGAATAGCGTTATCAGCAGGCTGGAGGGATTCATTCTCTTTGCGGGTATCATCGTCTACACCATCTTCCTCATTCGTCAAAGCCGCAGAGAAACCAAAGCCGTGGAGGATGAATACGCCCAGGAATTCGCCCCCATAGTGGAAAGTGGTTGGAAATCGTGGGTCATCAACCTCGGACTGGTCGGCATCGGGCTGACACTGCTCATCCTCGGCTCGAACTGGCTGGTCGACAGCGCCATTGCCATTGCCCGTTGGCTGGGACTGAGCGAACTCATTATCGGCTTGACCATTGTAGCTGCTGGCACCTCCATGCCAGAAGTGGCAACTTCCATCACCGCCGCGGTTAAAGGCGAGCGCGACATCGCCGTGGGCAACGTGGTCGGGAGCAACATTTTCAATATTCTTTCTGTGCTGGGATTGACAGCCGCGGTCACCCCTGGCGGGATTCCGGTCTCGCAGGCGGCGGGGGCGTTTGACATCCCCATTCTGCTCGCCGTTGCCCTCCTTGCCCTGCCGATCTTCTTCACCGGAAATCGCATCGAACGCTGGGAGGGTTGGCTCTTCCTGTTCTACTACGTTGCCTACACCGCCTATCTGGTCCTCGATGCCGCTCAGCACGACACACTGCCGCTGTTCAACAATGTCCTGCTTTACGTCATCCTCCCACTGACCGTGATCACGCTTGCCGTTTCACTGATCCAGGAACGGCGAAAAAACATTTCAGGGTCGGCAACCTAACGATTGGACATTTCCCTTATGCAGGATTTTTTACTCACCCTCCCCCTTCTCTTCCTCGGTATCGGCACACTGACTACCTTTGCCTTCAGCCGCAGCGGATGGACAGCCTCACGTCTGAGCTGGATACTGTCCATCTTTCCTCTTTCTTCTTTCATTCTTCTTCTTTACACCTTCCCCCTCATCCCCTCCGGCAAAGCGCTGACTTTCTCCATCCCGTGGATTCCCTCATTGGGATTAAACTTCTCACTCTATCTAGATGGACTTTCAACCCTCTTCGCCCTCCTTGTGACCGGTATCGGAACACTAGTTACAATTTATACCGGCTACTACTTCAACGATTCAGGTTCCTCCGAGAAAAAGAACGAGTGGCGTTTCTTTGCCTATATCCTGCTCTTCATGACTGCCATGCTGGGGCTTGTCCTCGCTGGCGATCTCATCACCCTCTTCCTGTTCTGGGAAGGGACCAGCATTTCCTCCTTCCTGTTGATCTCCTACAAATACAAGGATGAAGCCGCGCGCAGAGGCGCGTTCAAATCGCTGTTCATTACGGGCGGCGGCGGCATCGCTCTCCTCGCAGGTTTTCTCTTTCTCATCAACCTGAGCGGCGGCGCAGATTTCAAGACCATCCTCACCAGCGGTGACGTCCTTCGCTCCAGTTCGTTGTACCCGGTCTTCTTTACCTTGATCGCCTTCGGAGCCTTCACCAAAAGCGCCCAGTTCCCCGCGCACATCTGGCTCCCCGAAGCAATGTCTGCGCCGACGCCTGCCAGTGCTTTCCTTCATTCCGCAACAATGGTCAAGGCGGGCATCTATCTGTTGGCACGTCTCAACCCCGCCATCGGCAACACCAACCTGTGGTTCTGGACTCTCTCGATCTTTGGCTTGACGACCATGCTGGTCGGCGCGTATCTCGGCTTCAAACAGAACGATCTCAAGGCTCTGCTGGCATACTCCACCATTTCACAGCTTGGTGTGCTGGTTGCGCTCATCGGTCAGGATACCGAGATCGCTTTCAAGGCGCTTGTCATCAGCATCCTCGCACATGCGCTGTATAAATCCGCGCTCTTCATGTCGGCAGGCATCATCGACCATGAAACCGGCACACGCGACCTCCGCAAACTGGGCGGATTACGCAAACAAATGCCGATCCTTTTTGGGATCATGGGAATCGCTGCGCTCTCGATGGCAGGACTTCCTCCTCTCTTCGGCTTCCTTGCCAAAGAGACTCTCCTCGCCTCTGCGACTCATCCGAGCCTGCCTCCCGTCGTGGACAGCCTCTTCCCGCTGACAACTGTCATTGCAGGCGCATTGATTCTTGGACAGGCAGGCTTGCTCGTATGGGGCGTCTTCCTCGGCAAACTCGCTGACGAAAAACATCCTCCGCATGGACGCGATCCCAAAGTTGGTTTCTGGATTGCGCCTGCCATCCCTGCTGTCCTTTCGCTGCTTGTGGGTTTGCTCCCTGAACCGGCATTCCTCGCCAACTTCCTTGCGGATGCCGCCAAAGCCGCGTATGGTGAAAAAGTCAAAGTATCTCTCGCCCTGTGGACGGGTATCAACGTGCCGTTAATCCTTTCCATTGTTGCGGTGTCTCTTGGTTCGTTGATCTTCTGGCAGCGGGAAAGAATCCGCGCATGGATGATAGGCTTCCTGCCGAATGTCACTGCCAACGCGCTTTTCAACGGGGCCATTTCCGGGTTGGATGCGCTTGCTCGGACGGCGACCAGCTTACAGGGCGGTCTGTTGCGGACTTATCTCCGCGTGATGATTCTCAGCGCAGTAGCGTTGGTCGTTTTGTTTAGTGGCATCCCTTCTGGAGTTTCCATCCCAAAAATGGTATGGAATGTTGAAGGCTTGAACGGTCTGCGATTATTCTCGCTGGTGATGTTGACCGCTGCTGCGTTGGTGAGCGTGTTTGCAAAACGTGACCTGCACGCCGTGATCGCGTTGGGCATTACTGGCTTGGGCGTGGCAGTATGGATGGCGCTTGAGCCTTCGCCCGATGTGGCGCTTGTGCAGATCGTGGTGGATATTCTTGCAACGGTGATATTGATCCTTAGCCTGAGCCTGATCCCGCGCCGACTGCGTGACCGCGCCAATGAGTTGCTGCACAGCCGAAAGGACATGGTTCGCGATGTGATGATCGCCTTGCTGGCTGGCGCCGTGGTGGCTGGGCTGACGTTCACCGCGTTGAACACACGCCCGCGAGAAAGCGTGGTGTCGCCGTTCTATGCCGAGAATGCCAAACCGTTGACTGGCGCTAAGGATATCGTCGGCGCTGTTGTAGTAGACTTTCGTGGCACGGATACGCTAATCGAAATTCTGGTCTTTGCGCTGGCGGGCTTGGGCATCTATACCTTGTTGCACTACGCCACACGCAAGAGCGGCGAGCACACCCACGAGCCGCCTGATAAACCTTTGAAGGCACATACCCCACTTGGGATTCAAAACCTGCCGACCTCACCAATGCTGCACACGCTGGCGTACATCATGCTGCCTCTGGCGTTCATGATCGGCATCATCCACATGATGTACGGACACGACCAGCCCGGTGACGGGTTCACTGCCGGTGTCATCATGAGCCTTGCCATCGCGGAATGGTACACGCTGTTCGGATATTATGAAACGCGCCGCAAACTTGCCTGGCTCAACCGCAACAACATGATCGTTGCCGGGTTGACCCTGGCTTTGCTCAATGCCCTTGGCGGGTTTGTTTTCGGAATCGGTTTCTTCGCGCCCGTTGATTATGGCAAGATGCTTGGCTTGTCCCTGCCGACTGGCTTTGCCATTACCAATTCATTCATCTTTGAAGTCTCCATCGCGCTGACCGTCATGGGCGCGGCAACATTAATTCTCGACAATCTCGGACATCCACGCGAGGAAGACCCCGAAGCCGAAGCGGACCTAGCCGCCATCGAGGAGGCAAAATGAACCTGTTGACATCCCTTGCCATCGGCATCCTCTTCGCGGCAGGCATCTATCAGATCCTGCGGCGCAATCTCATCCGTGCCGCGATTGGTCTGGTGTTGGTCTCCAACGCGGTCAATCTGTTCCTGTTCAACGTTGGCGCCTATAACGGAACCGAAGCCGCATACACCACGGCTCTCGGTCAGGTCAGCGACCCGCTCCCGCAGGCGCTCGTCCTGACCGCTATCGTCATCAGCGCAGGCGGCTTTGCCTTTGTGCTCAGCCTGCTTTACGTCATTTCCACCCGTTATAAGACCAGCGACAGCGATGAAGTGAAAGGACTGAAGAACTGATGACCGCCTGGCTTCTACTCCTTCCGCTCCTCATTCCGTTTGGCGGTGTGCCGCTCACGCTCGCCCTCCGCAAGAGACGAAGAGTCCAATCCGTGCTTGCATTGGGGCTCATGCTCACTGCCCTGGGCTTCACCATCGGATTGCTTCGCACGGTTCTGACGACCGATCTACCTGTTACTGTCCAAATGGGCTCCTGGCTCCCCCCATTCGGGATCACCTTCACTGCCGACCCGTTGGGTGTGTTTATGATGTTGATGAGTCAGATCGTGCTATCCGCAGGATTCATCTATTCGCTTGGTTCCACCGAAAAGGTCGTTCAATATCCGACGTTCTATCCGCTCTTCCTCGCCCTAGCCACAGGCTTGACCGGCGCCTTCCTGACCGGTGACCTGTTCAACCTGTTCGTCTTTGCCGAGATCATCGTCATCTCCGGCGCGGTATTGACCGCCATCGCCGACGACAACTACGGCGTGGAAGCCGCTTATAAATATTTCTACATCTCAACCTTTGCCTCGGTTTTGTTCCTGCTTGGCATTGGCTCACTATACGTTGCACATGGCACGCTCAACCTCGCCGACCTCGCGGATCGTATTGCATCCAACCCCTCCGCGCCATTGACGATGGCAGGTTTGGCATTCCTCACTGCAACATTCCTCATCAAAAGCGCCGCCTTCCCTTTCCACTTTTGGCAGCCTGATTTCCACGCCGCCGCGCCCACGCCGGTCAGCGCCATGCTTTCATCGCTGGTCGTCAAAGTGGGAGTCTATGGATTCCTGCGCATGACCACCTTGCTGTTTGCCGAACAAGCGGAATTGTTGAAAACGCTGCTCATCATTGTTGGCGTGGCAGGTGTCATCTACGGTGGGTTCGGCGCGGCAGGCACCCACAACGTCAAACGCATGTTGGCGTATTCCACTTTGGCGCAGATTGGATTTATTCTGGTCGGCATCGGTTGGGGAACTCCGCTTTCACTGGCGGCGGCGTTGGTCTTCACATTCAATCATGCACTCGTCAAAGCCGCCATGCTGATGCTGGCAGGCGCCATGGCAAGCCGCGCACCGGTCAAATCTGCCGCGTTTGATGTGGTTGTCGGCGTTGGGAAGAACAGCCCCGCCGCAGGGATCCTCTTCCTGCTTGGCGGCATGGCATTGGCAGGGATTCCCCCGCTCAACGGCTTTATCAGCAAACTGATGATCTTCTGGAGCGGCGTGGAAGCGGCGCAGTATATTCCCCTGCTGATCATCGGCATCGCCAGCATCGTCACGCTGACGTATGTGATCCGTTCGTTCGTCAAGATTTGGTTCGAGCCGAATCCAAAAGTCAAAGAGAAGGCGGGAGATCATCTTCTCGCACCGGCTTTATTGATCGCGCTCAGCCTGCTGATCGGTATCTGGGCTGAGCCGCTCGTTTCTTTATCGCAGGCCACAGCCGCATGGTTGGGCGACCCGGCGTTCTACATCGCGGCGATCCTGCGCTGACAAAAGGAAGAATATGACTCGCATCATCAACATTTCCATTCCGCTGTTTCTGGTTTATCTCGCCTTGAGCGGAAATGCACAGCCATCCAATCTCATTATTGGCGCCTTGATCTCGGTCGGCGTTGCCCTGCTCATGCCCAAACAGGATTTGCAGTTCATCCCTTTGAAACGATTTCCGCAATTCCTGTGGGCAGGGATTCGCTATCTCTTCGTTGTGGGTTGGGATGTCATTCGCGGCGGGATCAGCACCGCCCGCATCGTCCTCGACCCGAAACTGCCTCTCAACCCCGGCATCATCGCCATCCCATCCGGCAGCAGATCCGAATTGGGGACAGCTTTGAGCGCACACTCCATCACGCTCTCACCCGGCGAACTGGTGGTAGCCATGGACGATGAAGGCACGATGTACACCCACTGCCTCAACGTTGACGAATCGGAAAAATTCGTGGCGCAGGCTCAATCGATGAGACAAAATCTGTTGAGCAAAATGTTCGAGTGACAATATGGAATCGATCATCAATATCACCACCTGGATCGTACTCGCCGCTCATTTGCTCATGGCACTGGTCGCCGCCTGGCGAGTCTGGCGCGGAGAGAACAGCATCGCCCGCCTGACCGCCCTGGACCTGGGAAGCACGTTAACCTTGGCTGTTCTCATCCTGATCTCCATCTTGGAACAAAACAGCATCTTCATGGATGCTGCCATCGCCCTCGCCGCGTTGAGCTACCTCTCCACGGTGGCGCTGGCGAAGTTCATTTCAGACCAGAAGGTGTTTTGAGATGGAAAACGTTCTAAACATCGTTGCTGTTCTTTTCATGGTGATCGGAACCTTGTTTTCCCTCATCGGGGTCATTGGCTACATCCGCATGCCGGATGTGTACACGCGCCTACACGCCACCGGCAAGGTCAGTGTGTTTGGCATTGTGTTTTTATTGATCGCAGCGATCATCCTTACCCCGCTCAGCCTATGGAAGGGACTGGTATTGATCTTCTTCGTGCTGCTGGCATCGCCGTCTGTGGCACATTCCATCGCCTCCGCTGCCTATAGAATCGGTCTGCCCCTGGTCACATCCACAAGGGATGATCTCAGGGGCAAAATGGAACGGGGAGATGGGAAGGACGCCTGAACTATCGTCCTTCGGTCAGACTTCTACGGACTACATCCAATGTTTGCAGGGCGGTCAGATTTCGCCAGGGCCAGGCATTCAGCATACGGTTGGGGTCATCGAAAAAATTGCGGGCAAATGTCAGGTGGAAACCATCATCGCTCAGCCCGCGGTCTGGAAGGGGCTGCACCGCCGCCCAGAAATTCCATAGTGGAATATCGTACTCGTAAGCTAGTTGAGCAACGGTTGCGTTGATGGCGTGGTTGCCTTCTAGGTTATCCGCCTTGGTGGTGATGATCGGAACCGCTCCGGTCTCAATAATTCTATCCAGCACCTTGCGCATGTATTTGGCATATTCCTCTTCGGGCTTCTGCGACCACCAAGTCTCCATGCTGACGAAGACAATGGAAGGTCTCCATAAGCGAAGCTCGCAATCCAACGGTGATTCGTTTGCATTACATACAGCCTTATCCGAACGCAAAGGTGAGATCACTGCCGCGGCGTTGAAGCCTCCCTTGACAGCAATACTGACCCGCGAGAACGAGCCTTCATAGTAATCAATGGTTGACTGTAAATAGGCATACTCATCACCCAGTCTGTATTCGTCAGGCTTTTCGAACACAGACATAAAATACGATGAGACGTTCTGGCAGTCACCGATGATGGAGAAGTGCGTCGGGTCGTTGCCCATTGCGAGGCCGCGCTGGTAGACTTCGCGCATCGTCTCACTGACTTCGGTCGGCACCGCCGGCATTTGCATCCACGCGTCTTTTTCGAGAGGCATTTTGGGTGTGGAGGTTGGTAGGGCAAGAGTCGCTGTCGGGGAGACAACGGTTGGTTGAACAGGATCAACTACCGGGGCAGATTGAAGCGGAGCATCCGTCGGCGGGACAGATACAACAGGAGTGGAGGCTTGCCCGCTCGAACAAGCCGCAAGCAAAGACATCGTCAGTAAAAGAAAAAGTGTTTTCTGTTTCATGGTCCTATTTGCAGTGAATTTGTATTGCCTCGGCGACCTCGTTTGCCAGCAGCGATTCGCCATAAGGGGTAAGGTGTACGGCGCTGTTTGTGAATTCGCTCATCGGCACGAGGTCCCACAGGTCGATGTAATTCCAATTTTTTCCCGATACGTGATCGGCGAGCAGAGTGCGATATTCATCATACGCCCAGCGCGGGTAATAAAAATCGTAGCGAATGTCGCTGTTTTGCCCGTTGCTGATCAGGATCGGTTCGTTGACCAGCAAGGTGGGGATGCTTGTTGACATACCGGCATCCAACACATCGAACGCAAGGTTCCCCTGCAACGTATCCAAGCCGTGGAAATCTTCGCTGGCTTTGAGGTCTATCTGGGCACGTTCATAATTTATTGGATAGACCTGGTCGATGCCGGTGGACGCCCACAACAAACCATACATTTGAAGCCGCAACAGATCAGCAAACACCCGCCTCTGACGCACGAACGTCTGATCCCATTTCGAAGGCTGGATCAACGCTGAATCATTGGGGTCGAAAGGCAATTGGTAATTCGTAATCAGTTGTTGGACGCGTTCGGCATTGTTGGCAACCAACGGTGACTCGAATTGTTTGTCCAACGGGAACGACTCGAGCGTGGTGAGCCAGACGATCATATCCGGCTGATATTCAAACGCCAGATTGAGGATTAGCAGTTCTTTCATCAACGAGATGGTCGGGTACCCAAGGTTGTAGGCACGGATGGTTTTTCCACAGGCGGTGATGGAAGCGGCGTTGAGTTGACCTGCCAAAGTCTGCCCGGGAGTGAGCAGTGTACCCCAGACAGATGAATCGCCGATTAACAGGACGCGCAACTCATCGGGCGTTTTCTGCGTTCCTGAAAGGATATGAGATGCAAACATGGCGTCCAGATTGTACAGGCTGAGGTTATACGCCTCGCGCGTTTCGCCAAAGGGAAACCGTTCCCGTCCGGGGAAGGCGCTGTTGTATAACGAGAGCTTCCCAAGTGATTTTGCATTCACAAAAATGAACGCAATGTTGAACAAGACAAACAGGACACCTGCTTTGAGCAGGACTCTAAATAAGTTGATGGGTGGTTTGGTCTGTTCCATGAGTGGGATTATTTTTTTACCGCCGCAAAACCCAATCCATGCGGACCAAGGTGTGTACCGATGACCGTGGTCACGTTGACCATGAGGATATCGCGCGGGACGGACTGGCTGGCTTTTTGCATGACCTCAGTGAGGAGTTCCTTTGCGCGTGATTCCGCACCGGTATGCAAGATGGCAAGGCGTTCGAGTTCTCCTTGTCCCAGGAGGAGATTTAGAATCCGTTCGTTGGCTTGGGAGGTTGTCCGCACGGCGCCGATGGGTTTGACTTCGCCTTCGAGCAGTTCGATCAACGGTTTGATGGAGAGCAATCCACCAAGTGCGGCGACCGCGCCGGGGACGCGTCCACTGCGCTTGAGGTATTCCATTGTGTCCAACGCGGCATAGACCTTGAGTCGTTCACAGGTGGATTGGATCGCATCGAGGGCGGCATGCAATCCATTTTCCGAGGCTTCGGCGGCGGCGATTGCCTGGAAACCGAATCCCAGTGTGAGAGAACCGCTATCGATAACAGTGATCTTGCCCGGAAAATCCTTTGCCGCCTGGCGCGCGGAGTTGACGATAGTGGTCAACTGTCCCGCAGCGTGGATGGAGATGATATGGTCGCAGCCACGTATTAAGAGGGAATCGTATCGGGATGAAAAGTCGCCGATTGAGGGCGCGGCAGTTGTCGGCGGGGTGTGAAACGAGGGCAGTCGGTTGTAAAAGTCGTCGCGCGAGATGCCCTGTCCGTCTGCATATTCCTTTCCATCAAGGATCAGGATGGTCGGGATGACTTCCAGTTCGTATTGTTCGATCAGGTACTTGGGCAGGTCTGAGGTCGAGTCTGTGACAATTCCGATTTTCATTATTTCTCCCTATCCAGCCAGAGCTCGCGATATTGACGGTTCCAGTCAATGAGAAAACGGACAGCGATAACGATACCACAGGCAAGCGCGACCCAAATCTCGACTCCGCGCAATTGGAAAAGCCAGAATATGGGTGTGATCAGAATGCCAGTGAATACAGCGGCACGTGCGCTGTGATGAATGGTGATGGTAAGCAGAAGCAGCAAACCCAATCCAATAACGAATGAAAACCAGTTGACAGCAAGAAGCGAGCCGCCGAAGGTAGCCAGTCCCATGCCGCCGCGGAATTGGGCAAAGAGGGGCCAGCAATGACCGATGACCGCACAGGCGGCAGTGAGCGCAACAATCAATACCGGGAATGAAAATCTAAGGGCAAGATACGTTGGGACGAAGCCCTTTGCGATATCGAGGATCAACACCAGCACCCCCCAACCAAAACCCGCCTGACGAATGGTGTTTGTCGTGGTTGCATGACCAGAACCAGAGTCGCGCACATCCACGTTTTTGACGTAGCGCGTCACCCAAATGGAAAAGGGCAGCGAACCGGAAAGATAACCGAGAATCGGGAAGAGGAATGAAAGAATGGTCATGAGACGGGAGTATAGCAGATAACAAATCTGCCCGATATAATCTTACGGGGTGATTTATTCATCAGACCTCTTGAAAAAGGCGAAACCTAACCGCGGAGACACATAGTCACGAAGATTTCTAAAAATTTTTCCCAGTGATTCCGTGTCTGGGTGGTTCAAAAGAGCTTGAGGTTAAGCACACTCTTCACTTTTGCAGGATGGATATTTCAGGAACCTGTCAACTGCAAACTGGATGGACCATACTCCATCAACTCGATCCGATTCCCATCCGGGTCGGTGATCCATGCCTGACGGGAGTTATCCATGCCCATCGAGATGGAAGTGACCTCCACGCTGCGGCTTTTGAGGGTCTTGCAGTATTCGTCCAATCCGGTCACTTCGAGACAGAAATGTTTATAGCGCGTGCCGATGGTCAGTTCCTCCACGTCGCCGCCCCACACTTCGGAAGCCATTTTCTGGTCGAAGAACTCCAGGAAGGTGGTATCGCCGCACTCGAAGTAGTAGCCAAAAGGCTGTCCCTTATCATTATCCAATGTGAACTTAACTTTCATGCCAAGTTTATCCACATAGAAATCAATGATCTTCGAAAGGTCGTTCGTGACGAAATTCAGGTGTGCCAGTTTTCTAATCATGATCGCTCTCCATTTGTGTTTCGAATAGAATTAACCCTGATTCTACCCCGGGGTTGTTTCATCGAATCCATATATTTCCAGTAAAATCATGCCCATGTTGAATGTAAATCCAAACTTCGATGCTACTGGTCAAAATTACCAGCAGACCCGCATCTCGCATTGGGATGCAATCGCCCGCAAACGCGACTCGTGGCAGGGCATGGGCAGGTGGTATCACCTTCGCCTTGTCGAACTCTATCGTTTTTATGTTGCACCAAATATGCGTGTGCTCGAGATCGGCTGTGCTGATGGTCGCCTGCTTGCGGAACTCAAACCCGCATACGGTGTGGGTGTGGACTTCTCCGAAGAAATGATCGAACGTGCAAAAAAACATCACCCTGAATTGACCTTCATCCACGCTGATGCGCATGATCTTTCAGCCATCGACGAGACCTTCGATGTCATCATCCTCTCAGATCTCGTCAACGACCTGTGGGATGTGCAGCGCGTCCTCGAAGGACTCAAACATCACACTACGCCCCGCACACGCATTATCCTGAATTTCTACAGCCGTCTCTGGCAGCTCACACTTAGCGCTGCACAAGCACTCAATCTTGCCACAGCCAACCTGTACCAAAACTGGCTCACGCGCGAAGATGTCCGTTCGCTTCTACAGTTGGCAGGCTTTGAGACCATCCGCACCTCGCAGGAGATCCTCTGGCCCCTTCCGCTGGGCGGGCTGGCCAATCGTTTCCTTGTCCGTGTATGGCCCTTTAATCATTTCGCGCTCTCCAACCTTTTGATTGCGCGTCCCATGCCTGAGCGTGCAAAGGAACCGAAGGTTTCGGTGGTCATTGCGGCGAGAAATGAGGCGGGGAATATCAAGTCCGTTTTTGAGCGGGTCCCACAAATGGGACGCGAGACCGAGATCGTCTTCGTCGAGGGACATTCCAAGGATGACACCTACGCCGCCATCGAACGCGAGAGCGCTTCGCATCCTTCGACCCCCAGCCTGCTTCTCAAACAACCGGGCATCGGCAAAGCGGACGCCATTCGCGCCGGCTTCGAAAAAGCCGCCGGCGACATCCTGATGATCCTCGATGCGGACCTGACCGTCCCGCCCGAAGACTTGCCGCGTTTTTATGAAGCGCTTGTCTCCGGCACGGGTGAATTCATCAACGG
>CAYTDB010000025.1:0-55638 GCA_964436455.1 uncultured Anaerolinea sp.
CTCAGCAAAAGCGGGTGTTACAGATGCAAACGTTGTCCCCACCACAGCGATCAATAATCCGGTAACCAATATGTTTTTCATGGTTTTATCCTTTTCCTTTTGTTCAATATTTCTGCAACAACTTCCAGACTCGTTGGATTGCATTGACCAAAGTCTACAGGATGAGTGTTATAGACCCCTCAAGAAATTATGGAGTCAATGTAAAGTCCAGATTTTTAATTACAAACCGTGTAATTTTCCACACACAATCTTCACAAAGTCTCCCCGAAATCTGTACAAGTAGAAATTATACTTTGCCAATAATATTTCACGGAGGTTAAGTCACATGGTCACAGCATTCGGCAGGCGGATACGTCTCTTTCGTCCACGCAGTATTTGGATACGCAGGATCGTCCAATGGTTCTTCTTCATTCTCATCGCCTTGATCGCGATCAACCATACATTGGCAGAAAGCGGAGCGGCGATTCCCTTCCTTTCGAGCGCATCACTGCACGCGGTCTGTCCGTTTGGCGGGGTGGAAACTCTCTACACCTTCATCACCAGCGGATTGTTCGTGCAGAAGATCCACCAGTCCGCGTTGGTGTTGATGGGCATCAGCCTGATCCTCGCCATCCTCTTTGGACCCGTCTTTTGCGGATGGGTTTGCCCCTTGGGGACGGTTCAGGAATGGGTGGGTCTATTGGGTAAAAAACTCTTCAAACGCCGCTACAACCATTTTGTCCCGAAGAAGCTTGATAACGTTCTGCGTTACACCCGCTATGGAATCCTGGTCTGGGTGCTCTACGTCACTGCCACAAGTGGCACATTGCTCTTCTCGGATTACGATCCCTACTTCGCCCTCTTCAACTTTTGGAGCACCGAAGTCGCGATCTCCGGTTTGATCATCCTTGGCGTTACGCTCGTGCTCTCGGTTTTCGTGGAACGCCCGTGGTGCAAGTATGCCTGCCCCTATGGCGCGGTATTGGGGCTTACCAATCTCTTCCGTATATTTTCCATCAAGC
Source organism: uncultured Anaerolinea sp. (assembly GCA_964436455.1). GTDB lineage: Bacteria > Chloroflexota > Anaerolineae > Anaerolineales > Villigracilaceae > Defluviilinea. Next base: position 1,002 of record CAYTDB010000025.1, read on the forward strand.
GAGTTGAGTCCACGTGCAAGGCGGATGGTGCATGTTCCATTATGTGCCCGATGAACATCGAAGTGGACAGCGTCACCAATGTCCGCGACCACCAGTGCATTTCATGCCTTGAATGTACATCCGAAGCGATCTGCCCTGTTGCCAAAACCGTTGTCTTCTCTGCGGGAGGTGTGAAATGACGCTTACATCCAAACCCCTTGCGTTCCTTGTGTTCTTCATCATGTTCGGCGGCATCGCACTCTCGACCGCGTTCGGGTGGTGGGAAACAGAGTCAACGAAACAACCTGCAAGATACACCGAAGGCGAATTTGCAGGTCAGGCAAACCCTGCCGACATCCGTGGCTCGTATACCTTCGGCGATATTGCCAATTCGTTTGATGTGACACCTGAAATCCTTGCGCAGGCGTTCCAGATCAAGAATGATGATCCCGCCGCCTTTGGCGTCAAAAATCTTGAATCGATCTATCTTGATAGCAGCTACGAAGTCGGCACGAACTCTGTCCGTTTGTTCGTGGCGTATTATCTCAATCTGCCATTCGACACAACAGGACAGGACATCTACCTCCCCAAACCTGCCGCGAATCTGCTGACCAACCACGCGACTCTGACTCCCGAGCAGTTGACCTATATCCAATCGCATACTGTGGATGTGAACCCCGCATCTCCTTCGGACCTCGAGACTGATTCCGCTCAAAGCGCCGAGTCAGCACCTGAGGCTGGAACAACTCAAGGTGAGTCCGAAGCGGAAGATTACTTCGTCAAAGGGAAGACTGTCTTCGGTGATCTTATCCGCTGGGGTGTCCCCAAAGAGACCATCGAGCAGATCATCGGCACACCGATGCCCGATCCGGCGATGAAGGTCAAAGACTTCGCCACCGCAAACGGGCTGAGTTTCGAAACGATCAAAACGCAGTTACAAGTTGAAGTTGATAAAGTAAAGCCGTAAAATAAAAACCGCAGGTAATGAACCTGCGGTTTTTATTATTGACATGTAAACCTATTTCACAGCATATGCAACCCGTTCCGGATTCACCAGCATCATCGGCACCATCATCGGCGGCATTTGAGGCAGGTAAGGATTGGCGATTTCCGCATCGTAGATGGACATCCAATTGTTACGCGCCACCTCCAGACTGGTGGTAATTTCGGTCTGTGCAGAGATGCGCATTTTGCCCTTAACAACAAAAGTGCCCATCAACACTTGAATATCCTGCATCACCCGGTTGGCTTCATGTGGGTCATAATCCAACGCCTCATCCGTGGGCGGGAGGGTGTGGAAACCGATCAACTGGGATGTGGGAAAATAGATCTCGGTAAATGTCAGAGGCTTTACAGGCGTTCCCCCGAATACGATCACCTGTGGTTTGAGAACATGCATGTATTTCGGTGCCCCGTCTGTGCGGAGCCAGATGTTTACGCGCAGCACACTCTGCTTCGATACCGCCTCCCCGCGCACAAGCGTATCTTGTGTATACAGCATGATAGGTGTCTTTTTTTCATCCGGTCTCAGAACGTACATACTGCCTCCATGCAGTTCATTATACACTTGTCCCCAAATCCAATCACAGTTTATACTATGTCGGCAACTATCAACTTTGAAAATTATTTTATGACGAATGGACTCTCACTGGATGCATAACAAACGCTGGGTCATACAATCATCGATCACACCGCAAGCCGACGAAGCTCTATCAAAATTCCCATACGTACTCAAACAGATCCTTTTCAACCGCGGCTACAGCACCGATGCCGAAGCGCGTGCTTTCCTCAAAGCCGAAACAACCTCCAATAACGATCCTTTCCAGCTCATCGGCATGCAGGAGGCAGTCGACCGCATCCGTTTTGCCATCGAACATGAAGAACCTATCGCCATCTACGGCGATTACGATGTGGACGGCGTCACTGCCACTGCCCTGCTCGTGCAGGCGCTTGAAGGACTTGGCGCCAACATCCGCGGCTACATCCCCAACCGTTTTGATGAGGGATACGGACTCAATACCGATGCACTGGATTTCCTCAAGACGGATGGTGTCAAACTGGTCATCACCGTGGATTGCGGCATCCGCTCGCCGGACGAAGTGCTTCACGCGCGGACCATCGGGCTGGACCTCATCATCTCAGACCACCACCACCCTGACGGTTTGAACCTGCCCCCTGCCCTCGCTGTCATCAACCCCAAACAACACGGCGATCCATACCCCGACAAGGAACTGGCAGGGGTAGGCATTGCCTACAAGATCGCAGAAGCGCTTGTCAATGACCGTAGACCGCAGACCGAAGACAGTGCAGATGGTCAATCGTCGATGTTCAATGGTCTCAACCTGAATGATCTCCTCGACCTCGTCGCCCTTGGCACCGTCGCAGATCTCGCCCCGCTCGTCGGCGAGAACCGAACTCTAGTCCGCAGAGGACTCAGGCAGATCCGCGAGACGAAGCGGCAGGGACTTTTTTCCCTCGCAGGCGTAGCACAGGTCAAACTCGACAAGATCACGTCCGGTAACATCGGCTTCATGCTCGGACCGCGCCTTAACGCCTCTGGCAGGCTTGAATCTGCATTGGCTTCATTCGAACTGCTCACCACAACCGACTTCATGCGAGCCGGTCAACTTGCCCAGCAACTCGATGTGCAAAACCGACAGCGACAGACCATCACCAGGTCCATGCAGGAACGGGCGGAAGAAATGGTTCTCAGTGAAGACCCGAATGCCTTCCTGTTCTTTGCCGCACATGAAGAATTCAACCCAGGGGTGGTAGGGTTGACCGCCTCCAGATTGACAGAGACCTATTACCGCCCGGCAGTTGTCGCTGCGAAAGGATCCGAAGAGACGCGCGGATCATGCCGTTCCATTCCAGAATTCCACATCACCGACGCGCTCGACTTGTGCAAAGATCTGCTCGTCCGTCACGGAGGTCATGCCGCCGCCGCAGGCTTTACTGTCAAGAACGAAAATCTTCCCGAACTCGTATCAAGATTAAAACAAATCGCTAAAGATCAACTGGAAGGCAAGGACCTGCGCCAAACCCTCACAGCCGATATGGAAGTCGCTCTCGAAGAGTTGAATTTCGATGTATTGAAACATCTCCAGTATCTTGAACCAACCGGTCATGGGAATCCTGATGCGGTTTTTGTCGCTAGGCATGTCAAGGTCAGATCATCACGTACGGTCGGTTCAGAAGGCAGGCACCTTAAACTATCATTGGAGGATTCGCGCGGCGCGTTCTACGATTCCATAGGATTCCGCATGGGAGACCTGCAGGCATCCCTGCCTTCACACGTGGACGCCATGTTCACCCTCGAAGCCAACGAATGGAATGGGCGTACAACCCTGCAATTGAACCTGAAAGATATCAAAACTGCAGGGATTCCCGATTAAACAACTTCTGCAACCAATCTCCTGTGAGGGCGTATATCAGAGTGAACTCATCGCTTTGCGAAAGATCGCTAATTCAGGAGAAAATCATGAAAACTCAAAAACCTACTCTCTTCCAGGTCATCGCCTGGATGACCCTTGTCAGCGGCGTTGTCAACCTGTTCTGGGGATTCGTTGCATCTGGTACTGCCCTCGCAACCATTGTCGGTGTGATCTGCACCCCGCTCACCATCTTGCCTGCCATTCTTGGCATCTTCGAGTTGATCTATGCTGCAAAACTGTTCAGTGAACCGCCGCAGATACTCCAACCGTCCACCAACATCGCCGTGTTCGAGATTGCATCGGTCCTCACCGGCAACGTCTTCTCGATGGCAGTCGGTATCCTCGCTCTTGTCTTCTACAACGACCAGGTGGTCAAGGACTACTTCGCCTACCTGAACGGGACTCTCACACCTGTGCCTGTTACTCCACCCGCACCCGCCTCCCTGCCCGACCCGGCACCTGCTCCAGCTCCCGAGGAGCCAATCCCTTCTGAAAGTGCTCCATCGGAACAATCCACAGAAGAGATGCGTGCAAAGCCAAAGCGCAGTCCACGTAAAGTGGCAAAAGAATAAACATACACTCCAAACCAAAATCACCCCGACTTTGTTTCGGGGTGATTTTCTATAAGGGGTACAATGTTATCAGGTACAATATTCTCCGGATGAACATGCAAAGCAAAACAACCAAGATCTTACAATTCATATTGATTACAATCCTTGTTCTGTCAACAGCCGGCTGTCGATCCCTGTTCAAAGAAGACGAACGTCCCAACTTCCTGATCATAGTTACGGACGACCAACGTTACGACACCATGGAGTACATGCCCAACACCCAGCAGATGATCTTCGACCAGGGCGTCACATTCACCAATGGATTTATCACGACACCATTATGTTGTCCCAGCCGTTCAAGTATCTTGACCGGAATGTATGCGCACAATCACGGCGTGCTTGATAACGATATGAAGTTGAAGTACAAGACCTTCATTGAGACCATGCACGAGGATGGATACTACACCGGATTGGTAGGTAAATATCTTAATTCATGGAAGGGGGAGGCACGCCCTGAGTACGATTACTGGGTTTCCTACTTCAAGGGAGAGACGCGTTACTACAAATCCGATCTTAATGTGAATGGCGAATGGATACGCCACGGAGAAGACGAATACATCTCCTACGTTCTCGGTGATTACGCCATGGAATTTCTGGGAAAAGCTTCCAAACAAAAAAAACCTTTCATCCTGCTCTTCACCCCCAATGCTCCACATGAACCGGTTACCCCTGCAAACGAGGATCTCAACTTGTTGGCAGACCTCTCCCCATTCCGCCCACCAAGTTTCAATGAAACGGAAATCTCAGACAAGCCAAGTTGGCTTGCTGCCAAACCCTTACTGACAGAGGAGGAAATTGCTGGTATCGACGAATTCAGGCGGAATCAACTCCTCACTCTTATCTCCTTGGACCGCTCCATCGGCAAGATCATGGAGAAATTGAAAGAGACAGGCGAACTTGACAATACCTTTGTCCTGTTCCTTTCCGACAATGGCAAATTCTGGGGCGAGCATCGCATCACATCGAAGAATGGCATTTATGATGAAGCCAGTCGTGTTCCATTTGCGATACGATATCCACCGCTGGTTCCGGAACCTTATATTAATGAGGACCATATCGTAGCCAACATAGATATAGCCCCCACCATATTGGAACTGGCCAATATCCCCATTCCCAATTCCATGGATGGGTTGTCACTTGTCAGCCTGCTATCCGGTAATATGGATTGGCGGGAGGGTATTCTCCTCGAGGGTTGGCCCCCGCGCGGTACATATACCGCAATTCACACGAAACAATACGTGTATGTTGAGACCATCGATGAAATATCAGAATTTTACGATCTTCAGAACGATCCCTATCAATTGGAGAACCTGATCGATGTCCCCACATACCAGGATCTTATCGAATACCACAAGGAGTTGCTCCACAGGATCAATATTCAAAAACAGGTGCCTACCCTCACACCATAAACACTGTCGGGATACATTAATGCCATTATGATCATGAAAAATAGAATCTCAAAAACCATACACTTCATAATTCTACTTGGATTGCTCATCTCCACGAGCGGATGCAGATTTCCACTGGCAAAAGACGAGCGCCCGAACTTTCTGATCATCCTCACAGATGATCAGCGTTACGACACCATGGAATACATGCCCAACACCCAGCAATTGATCTTCGATCAGGGTGTCGCGTTTTCAAGCGGATACATCACCACGCCATTTTGCTGCCCCAGCCGCGCCAGCATCCTGACCGGGTTATACGCACATAATCACTACGTTCTCGAAAACACCGATAAACTTCGCCTTCCAACTCTTGTGGATGACCTTCATAAAAATGGATACTACACAGGCTTGGTCGGCAAATACCTGAACTCATGGGATGGTGAGGCAAGACCTGAGTTTGACTATTGGGTTTCGTTCTTCGGCGGGACCGTCCCCAACTACTATGACCCGGAACTGAACATAAATGGCACATGGGAAAAGAAAACCGGGTACATGACCTATCTCTTTGAAGATTATGTAAAGGAATATCTTGATAAAGCAACCAATCAAAGAAAACCTTTCTTTTTGCTATTTGCTCCCAACGCTCCACATGCTCCGTTCACACCATTGAAAGAAGACAAGGTGTTGCTTCAAGACCTGGCACCATTCCGCCCACCCAACTATAACGAAGAAGATGTCTCGGACAAGCCGTCATCCATCTCGAATAAACCGCTCCTTGGCGAAGGCGGCGCAGAAGAAATCGACAATACCCGAAGAAGACAGCTTCTCACCTTGATCTCCCTTGATCGTTCCATCGGCGCGATCATGGAAAAGCTGAAAGAGACCGGCGAACTCGATCACACCGTTGTGATCTTCCTGTCTGATAACGGTAAACATTGGGGCGAACACCGCATGGATACCAAAAGCACTGCCTATGAGGAAGCTGTCAAAGTGCCTTTTGCCATGCGGTATCCGCCGTTAGTTCCCGCACCTTATATTGAAAATAAGATCGTCGGAAACATTGACATCACACCTACGGTCTATGAACTCTCCGAAACAAAAATGCCTGAGATTATCGATGGGATCTCTCTGGTGAATCTGTTGACCGGAAATGGCGAGTGGCGTACATCTCTGTTGCTGCAGGCATGGCCTGATCGCGGTCACTGGACGGCAATACACACAGGTCAATATGTCTATATCGAGACCGAGAACGACAAGTCTGAATTTTACGATCTGGCAGTTGACCCCTTCGAAATGGACAATGCCATTAACGACCCAAAATACCAGTCCATCATCCAGGAACTCCAGCAGCAACTGCAGAAGGATAAGGAACCCAGGCTCCCGCCACCGCCCAAGGAGTAACAGGTCATACGAAACAAGGATGCTTGTCCTCTTGACTCTCGTTCCTCAAAACCGTAGAATCAAGATACAAATTAACGGATAACAGGGAAGAGATCCGAAGAGATGGTTGAGCAGCGAGCGCAATTTTCGAGCATACACCTGCACCGGCACGCAAGTGCCGGTGTCGAAACCATCACGGAGGGCGCCGAAGGTGCAAGTCTGGGATTTGGCGAAACCAGACGAAACTCTCAGGCAAAAGGACCCTGTATCCGAAACAACTCTGGAAAATCCCATTAGGGATACCGACGGTGTAAAGTTTTAGTCTGCTAGCCCGCCAGTCTGTTAGTCTCCTAGTCACTCGACTAGAAGACCAGAAGACTAAAGGACTATGAGACTACACTAATCTCTCAGGTCCAATTACAGAGGCGCATGGATAAATTCCGTGCGCCTTTTTGATTCGCCAAACAACACATCTTCCAAAGGAGAAAACTAATCATGAACGCTCCCGCAAATTTGAAATACACAAAGTCCGATGAATGGTTCGATGAGGCAACAGGCAAGGCTGGTCTTTCCGACTATGCCCAGAATCAACTCTCCGATATCGTGTTCGTCGAGATCCTCGTGGACGAAGGCGATGAGATCGAACCAGGCAAAGCGATCGCTTCGGTTGAGTCGGTCAAAGCCTCGGCAGAGATCTACTCACCCGCTGGCGGAAAAGTTGTCGCAGTCAACAAAGACCTCGCCGACAAACCCGAATCCATCAACACCGATCCCTACGGCGAAGCATGGATGATCCAGCTCGAAGGCGGTTCCGCTGGCGATGTGATGGATGCCGCAGCGTACGAGAAGTATTGCGAAGAACGTGCCCATTAGTCGGCTAATCCGCTCGTCTTCTCGTCAACTAGTCCCAACCAGTGGACAAGAAGACTAGAAGACCAGGAGACACACATGACATATATCCCCATTAGCCCCAAAGAACGGGATGCGATGCTGGAGACGATCGGCGTCAAGTCGCTCGATGACTTGTTCGATGCCATTCCTGCCAAATATCGCTTCCCCAAACTTGATCTTCCCGCCGCGCTGACCGAAATGGAAGCCGCCGATGAACTCTCAGGTCTCGCCAACGCCAACGAAAATGTGCGCAGCGACCTGGTATCCTTCCTCGGTGCGGGCATGTACAACCACTACATTCCATCCGCTGTTGACCACATGCTGCGCCGCGGCGAGTTCTACACGGCATACACTCCTTACCAGCCCGAAATTTCACAGGGCACATTGCAAGCCATCTTTGAATATCAATCATTGATGGCTGCATTGACTGGCATGGATGTATCCAATGCGTCGCACTATGATGGCGCGACCGCCGCAGCCGAAGCCGTCAATCTTGCGTATGCCCAATATCGCGGCAAACGCAAGAAGGTGATCGTCTCCCCCACATTGCATCCACAGTATCGCGCGGTCATCCGCACGTATATGCAAGGCATGGAACTCGAGGTCGCGGGCGATGATGCCAACGCTGATCTTGACTCAAACCCCAACGATCTCATCAATCTCGTGGACGACAACACTTGTATCGTCATTGTCCAATATCCCGATTTCTTCGGGCGCGTCTACGATTACACAAAGCTCATTGAAGATGTTCACGCGAAAGGCGCACTGGTTTGTGTCGTTGCAAACCCCACCGCGCTCGCGATGTTCAAGACCCCGGGCTCGATGGGCGCGGATATCGTCGTGGGCGATGGGCAGCCGCTGGGCATCCCGATGTGGTACGGCGGACCAAGCGTCGGCTTTTTCACGACGCGGAAAAATATGGTTCACAAGATGGCTGGTCGTCTCGTCGGTGAAACGGTCGACAACAAAGGTCAACGCGCTTACGTCCTCACGCTCACTGCGCGCGAGCAACACATCAAACGCGAACGCGCCACGTCCAACATCTGCACCAATCAAGGGCTCATCGCGCTCGGCACCGCGGTCTATCTTTCATTGCTTGGCAAAAAGGGACTGCGCCAGGTCGCGGAACTTTGTTATCAAAAGGCGCATTACGCAGCCGAGCAACTCAGCAAGATCGAAGGCATGGGTCTGTGTTTCACCGAGCCGTTCTTCCATGAATTTGCGCTGTGCGTCAATCGTCCTGTGGATGAGGTCAACGCGCATCTGCTCGAGCACAGCATCATCGGCGGATACGATCTCGGACAGGATTATCCATCGCTCAAGGATCACATGTTGATCGCGGTGACCGAGATGAATACAAAGGAAGAAATTGACACGCTTGTCGAAGTGTTGTCGGAGGTGAGCCATGACTGAGATTAAAGTAGTCGAACCGACCATCTTCGACCTATCCTCCCCAGGGCGGACTGGTGTGACGATGCCCGCTTCAGACGTGCCCGAAACTGCCCTGCCTCCCACAGATTTACTTCGCTCTGACCTTCCCCTGCCCGAACTCGCCGAAGTGGACGTGGTGCGTCACTACATGCATCTCTCATCCTTCAACTACAGCGTGGACAGCGGCTACTATCCGTTGGGTTCGTGCACGATGAAGTACAACCCGAAGATCAACGAAGATACCTGCCGCTTGCCCGGTTTCCTGTTTACTCACCCGCTGCAACCCGTTGAGACCGTACAGGGCAACCTTGCATTGATGTATCAACTGCAGGAATGGTTAAAGGAAATCTCTGGCTTCGCAGGCGTGACGCTGCAGCCCGCCGCGGGTGCACACGGAGAATTCACGGGTGTGCTTATCATGCGTGCCTATCACAAATCACGCGGCGATGACAAACGCCAGAAGATGCTCATCCCTGATGCTGCACATGGGACGAACCCCGCTTCGGTTGGCATGATGGGCATGAGCGTTGTCACCATCCCGTCCGATGAACGCGGCAACGTGGACCTCAAAGCCCTCGAAGCCGCCTGTGACGATACCGTTGTGGGCATGATGCTCACCAACCCAAACACGCTTGGTCTGTTCGATGAACACATCGAGAAAGTGATCGAGCTTGTCCACAGATGCGGCGGCCTCATGTACGGCGACGGCGCGAACTTGAACGCCTTGCTTGGCATCGTCCGCCCTGGCGACTTGGGCTTCGACGTGATGCACTTCAACCTGCACAAAACGTTTGCTGTCCCGCATGGGGGCGGCGGACCAGGTTCAGGTCCAGTAGGAGTCGCCGCGCACTTGGCGGACTTCCTGCCCGAGCCGCTGGTCGGCATCATCGAAGAAGGCGAAGACGATCTGCCTCCGCTGTATGGATTCGTCAAACCCGAAAAAACCATCGGTCGCATGAAAGCCTTCCACGGACATTTCGGCGGCGGCTTCGTCCGTTCCTTCACCTACATCGCCATGCACGGACCCAACGGTCTCAAGGACATTTCGCAGTATGCCGTGTTGAACGCGAATTATTTGCAGGCGCGCCTGCGCGATACGTATAAGGTTCCGTATGACCGCATCTGCATGCACGAGTTCGTGGCGGAGGGACGCTTCGAAGGCAGTGACGTGCGCGCGCTGGATATCGCTAAGCGCCTGATGGACTACAACTTCCACCCGCCCACAAACTACTTCCCGCTCATCGTGCACGAAGCGCTGATGATCGAGCCGACCGAGACCGAAAACAAGGACACGCTTGATGCCTTTGTTGACGCCCTCATCAAGATCGCCGAAGAAGCCAAGTCGCAACCTGAGTTGTTGCACAATGCGCCAAGCACGACTCGCTTCGGGCGCATGGATGAGGTCAAAGCCGCAAGAGAGTTGGTGTTGTGTTGTTGGTTGCCTGAGAATTACGACGAGAACGCGTAACAATTCTATATAGGGGCGGAGCAATGCTCCGCCCCTATAACGGCCAAGACTTCCGAAGTCTGGTGGATTTCGGAAGTCTTTCATTTTCCATTGAACAAATGCCATTGCAGAGATGACAGCTATTGGCGCATGACAAGCCAGGTCCAGATCGCTCCTGCCAAGTCCACCAATCCGAAGAGAGCCAGGATTGGTGGTGCCAAACCCGAAATCACCAGGGCAACTAGAAGCACAAAAGCAGCGCTGCGGGTGTGAACCGTCAAACGGAAGAATGGATCCAGTTCCTGGTGTGCTGTTTGGATGTAAAAGTAACCCACAATTCCCATGACTATCCCTGCAATGCGAAAATACAAGGTCCCCTCCACAGGGAAGCCAAGTAAAGTAAGCGTCAGATCGGGCACAATCAGGTAGGTAAGTCCTGATAGCAAATAGTAAATTCCAAACGCCATGACACTAACAGCTTTTTTGCTCATCATTCTCTCCTTTCATCATACTGGGAACATATCCGTTGTGTGGCACTCAATGTCCTATTGAGTATGGCGTTCTACTTTATCGTCCCGGTCGGAAGTCCGTTTTCCTGATCACGAGTTTCTTCCCGGGTTAGCGTTTTCAAGAACTTCAGGAGTGTGTCTAAATCTTGAAAGCCTTGTCGTTCTCCGGTATATGGGTTCTCGAGGGATGCTCGCCAGGAAGACTCCAGATTGGATTTAGACATAACAGGCCATATCTTCAGTAGAAAAGCCAGATAAGTACGTCGGTTCTCCATGACTCGGATTTTGTTGCGCTCCCTCCATCATTGATAACGGAGGGAACGCAACGCATGGGTGCATCACTGACTGGGTGTTTCCAGAACAAATCCGGTCATATAGCCGTTCACATTGCTATAACGCATCTGGAGTCCCTTGAGCGCTCCCTCGCCCTGCGCCACGCCGCGGGTAGTGAAGGATTGCGGTGTGCCAGAGGAATCCACGCACATCTCTCCGGTGTAGGACCCTTTCCAGGAGGCATTATCACCAATGTTTAACTGGAACTTTCCCCAAATAGGACCGCACCCTCGGGCAAGATCGATGTTCGCGTTAAGGTTCATGGGAGCATATCCAGTGATATTCAAATCCTCACCAGGTGTAATCTGAATAATCTGGGATGTACCCTCCAGCGCTCTCATGTAGAGCCAACCATCCTCCACCCAGATTTTCCCTGGCGTCAGGGGACCCGGAATATCCCAGGCGGTAAAATCTGTCCTGATCACCTCCGCCTTTGCAATGCCTGCCATGGACAGGGTTGCCAGCAGCACCAATGAGCAAATCAGAATGAACTTTGTTTTCGCTTTCATTGTCAAAAACTCCTTTCTTTCATGAACACAGACAATCCATCAAATACTTCAAGTATTCCTTTACGATCCTGCCTCCTTTCATGCTCTCACGTTTTTTGTCAACCACACCCTATCACATTAGCGTGAAGAAAACGTGAAGGCAGGGATATGTATGACATTTGGAAATTCCAAATTACCCATTGAAAATTCCGGTTTAGTGACATACAATGTTGATAGACCTACTTGATTCAATGACGGGAGGGTAGGATGCCGCATCTGAGAGTCTCCCTGTTAGGATCCTTCCGAGCATCATTGGATGGGGAACCGGTGACAGGATTCCTTTCCAATAAAGTCCGGGCGTTGCTGGCCTATCTGATGGTCGAAGGCGACAGGCCGCACAGCCGAGATGGTCTGGCAGGGTTGCTTTGGCCGGAGAGTCCCGATCAAATGGCCCGGGGGAGCTTGCGTGCAGCACTCGCCAATTTGAGGAAAGTAATTCAAGACGAACAGGCCAATCCCCATTTTTTGGAAAAAAATGTACACTCAATTCGCTTCAATCCAGAAAGCGACCACTGGCTGGACTTGGGAGTATTCCAAAATCTTTCCGCAGGTCATATCTCTGAGGAAGACTCTGCCTCATACCAATCCCAAATAAACCGTCTGGAACAGGCTGTGAAGTTATGCCATGGGGGCTTTATGGAAGGTTTCTATCTGGAAAACTGTCCCGAATTCGATGAGTGGATGTTGGTCAAGCGTGAACAGCTAAGTAGAAATCTATCCGAGACCCTTTACGCCGCCATCCAAATATTCGAACATCTGGGAGATTTTCGGTCAGCGAGGCTTTATGCCCAACGCCAGTTGGAATTGGAACCATGGGATGAACGGGCACACCAACGATTAATGTATTTTTGGGCTCTCAGCGGTAAACGCGCGTCGGCTATAGCCCAGTATGAGACCTGTCGTCGAATATTGGCAGAAGAGTTGAATATGGAACCTTCCCCTGAAACCATCCAACTTTTCAAACAAATCATGGAAGGGAAAATACAGGGGTCATCCACTATTGATAGTCTTTCAGAGGACTCCACATTCGGATTGATTTCGATTCGTGAGGAGCCTCCAATTATGCAGTTCCCAGTCTTTCTACAAAAAGATGAGACTGGTCAAGAGGAACGTCAAGCTTTTTTCTCCCGGCAGAAGGAAATGTTATGCCTGAATACCCATCTAAAGGAGGCGTTGAGGGGAAACGGTCGGATTGTTTTTATTAAGGGGGAAGCAGGAAGCGGTAAAACAGCATTAGCGTCTGAATTTGCCTATCAGGCTATGCAGAGAAATCCCAAGCTGATTGCAGCAGCGGGCAGGTGTAATGCTTTTACAGGCAGCGGTGATCCATACCGGCTCTTCAAAAGCATATTGCAGATGCTTTGCGGGGACATAGAATCGAGTTGGGATCCCAAGATGATTTCAAAGGACCATGCGACGCGTCTATGGTCTTTGATGCCACTCACCGCTAATACGATATTGGAAGCCGGTCCAAATATGATCGATTCGTTTGTTTCGGGAAATGACCTGAAGGACAGGCTTCGTATTGCTGACCCCTCTTCACATAAATTGCAAATAACATTGACGGAGATCCAGAATAATCGGTCTGTGTCCACCTTTCCCCAGCAATTAGCTCTCGTTGACGAATTTACAAATATTTTACAAATTGTGTCCCAGCGGTATCCGTTGTTGTTGTTCCTGGACGATTTGCAATGGATTGATCGAGACAGTGCCAGCCTGCTTTTCCATCTGGGTCGTCACTTGCCTGGCAACCGAATTCTGATCATTGGCGCCTACCGGTCGGAAGAGATCATTCGGGATGCTGGTGAGGAAGAACACCCACTTAATCCGGTGATCCATGAACTAACCCGACTTTTTGGTAATGTAGGAATTGATTTGGATCAGGCAGACGGGCGTGCTTTCCAAGACGATTTGCTCTCCAATTGGTCGATCCAACTTGATCAAGAAACCCGCGATGAACTTTACCATCTCACCAATGGCCACCCACTTTTCGCTCGTGAGCTAATCAGCGATATGCTGATACAGGGCGATCTTCTCCAAAGTGAAGGCGGTTTCTATATCAAGACCAGGCAGTTCAATTGGGAAAAAATGCCAAACCGGATTGAAGCGGTCATCGCCGAACGAATCCAACGTCTGCCAGAGGCATGCCAGAAAATTCTGGCGGTAGCCAGTGTGGAGGGTGAGGAATTTATCGCAGAGGTTGTTGCCAAAGCCCTCGGTCTAACAACCGGTGAAGTAATCCAACACTTGAGCGGTCCTCTGAGCAAAATCCACCGCCTGGTGGAGGCACGGGGACAACTACGCATCGGCGTTCATACGTATGCACAATACCAATTTCGCCACAACCTGTTCCAACGGTATCTTTACCAATGTCTTGATCCTGTGGAACATTCCAACCTCCATCTAGCAGTTGGGAATGCATTGGAATATTTCCACAATATCGGAAAAGTTGAGTCCAACCCGAACTGGAAGGCTACTGTCATACAACTTGCCAGACACTTTGAGATAGCCGGGTTGGAGGAAAAAGCCGCGGATTATCTGCTTCTGGCGGCTGACCTGGCCAGAGAGTTGCAGTCTCACCATGAAGGAATTGACTACTTCCAACGCGCCCTTCAGATACAGAAATCAAGGAAGAACTACGAGGGGGCAGCACGAACCCTGATTAAGTTGGGCCTAACTCATCATACGATCTTTGAATTTAACCAGGCCAACAAGGCTTTTGAGGAGGGCAACCTTCTATATCAATATGCAAACAAGATCGCTCCCGTAAATATCTCCGCTCCCTCTCGTGCCCTGCGGATCGACTGGGAGGCACTATCTACGTTTGATCCAGCATTGTCCAATGACATTGCATCTGCAGAGGTGAGTGATCAGCTCTTCAGCGGCTTGCTCTTGCTCACTTTCGATGGAGATCTTGTGCCAGATTTGGCTTCCTCCTGGGACGTGTTAGATGATGGCCATCGCTACCTTTTCAAGCTGCGGGAAGGTCTTCGGTGGAGCGATGATACTCCTGTTACCGCAATGGATTTTGAATACGCCTGGAAGCGCGTTTTGAATCCCGCCACTGGCTCCCCTTGTGCTTCCTTGTTTTACTGCATTCAAGGGGCGGTTGAGTATAACCAAACGGTGTCTGGAATAGCTGATCAGGTAGGCATACGGGCAATCGATCCGACATTATTGCAGGTCGACCTTGCAACGCCAACAAGTTTTTTCCCTTACCTACTGGCCCTTCCTGCCTTTAAACCGGTTCCATGTCACATTGTGGAGAAATATGGCGAGACATGGACAATTCCCCAAAAAATTCAATCCAATGGTCCGTTTAGGTTACAAGATTGGGAAGAAGGCAGGATGGCGCGTTTTGAACGCAATCCATGCTATCGGGGAGATTTTCCAGGGAATTTGGAGCAAGTAGAGCTTTATCTGGTTCCAGATTGGCACGACCGTTTGAAGATGTACGAGGCAGACGAATTGGATGTCCAGGACCTAACCTGGTTTCCACCTCGTGAAGCCGAACATTTGCGACTGACCCACGCTGGCGAGTATATTTCCAAGCCTTACCTTTTTACTGGCTATATCGGTTTTGACGTTAGCCGGCTTCCCTTTGACGATGTCAGGGTACGGCAAGCATTTGGTCTTGCGATCGATAAAGATATACTTGCTGATGTTGTTGGGAGAGGTCGGTTACCCCCTGCCAAAGGTGGATTTGTCCCACCTGGCATACCCGGGCATGTTGAGGGTATCGGTTTGCCGTACAATCCCCAAAAAGCCCGTCGGCTGCTTGCCGAGGCAGGGTATCCAGATGGGCGTGGTTTTCCTTCGTTAAGCTTTGTAATCCCTCAAGGGGCGATCATTGTGGATTTGGATTTTGTGCGAAGCCAATGGCAGAGAAATCTAGGTCTGACCTTTGACTTCGAAATTCTTGATTTCCTTACCATAGTCCAGCGTCTGATGAGCTCTCCGCCACAACTCTATGCATTTTCCTACGTTGCCGATTATCCTGATCCGGACAGTTTCTTACGATCACCTTTCTGCCTGCCTGCCACAAGGTGGCAAAATCCAGCTTTCGACTTCCTGGTTAATGAGGCTGTTAAAGCCACGGATAACGATGAGAGAATGAAGTTATACCAACAAGCAGAAAATATTTTGATCGAAGAATCTCCCCTCCTGCCTCTCGTGTACGGAAGACAGCATCTACTCTTGAAGCCCTGGGTGAAAAGGTATCCGACATCCACCAGCCGGTCTATTCACTGGAAGGATGTAGTGTTGTCGCGAGATTAAGGATTTGTATCACCCTCCAACTCATTTGGTTTTCATCGGCTTTGCCAAAGAATTATTACTATAAAACAATGAACAACAATCCCACAACCACCCCTCCTCTCTTCGCCCTCCTCGAAGGGACCTGGGCGGGCGAAGGGCGCGGGCAGGGTAGTGAGCGGGGATACACCTGCCCTGCGGACGGTGCCAGGGAATCCGGCCGCTCAGTACATGGAAGCCGTTTCGACAGGCTCAACGCGCCACCTGCGGGCTGACGAGCGAGTCGGCTTCCAGCCGACTTTCATGAACTGAGGCAGGGATTTAAAAGTGCCCGTCAGGGTATCCCGCCGAATCAATCTTGCCAAATCCGCAAATCTCCTGTATCATCAATGTAGATACAGGAGATTTACTTATGAAAACAACCATCCAAAAATGGGGTAACAGTTACGCTGTGCGAATCCCCAAACACTTCGTCAAAGAAGTCGGACTGGAATACCGCACGAATGTTGAATTGACTCTGGAAGACGGCAAGTTGGTTATCCAGCCATCGGAAGAAGCCATCACACTTGATGAATTGCTTTCCAAAGTAACCAAAAAGAATCTGCACACTGTAGTGGATACGGGCGCGCCGGTTGGCATCGAGGCCTGGTGACATGGCATACGTCCCTGAACGCGGCGATGTTGTTTGGATCACCTTTAATCCGCAGGCGGGACATGAACAGGCAGGACGCCGTCCTGCCATTGTGCTTTCTCCCAAAGCCGATAACGGGAAAGTACGACTTGCGCTCCTTTGTCCCATTAAGAGTCAAATCAAGGGTTATCCGTTTGAGGTTGAAATCCCTGATGGATTGCCTGTCAGCGGGGTTATTCTCTCAGATCAAGTCAAGAGTCTCGACTGGAAAGCGCGAAATGCTGAGAAGGTATGTTCCCTGCCAGCAGAAGCAATCAAAAGAGTTCTGCAAAGAGTAAAAACGCTGATTGAATGAAATCTGATGGCTCAGATCTCCTCGTTCTTGCATCCGCGCGTTTTGTGGGTTAAAACTTCCGAGGTCTGTGCCCCATCGGGGGTGCTTCGCGGAGATCTCGGAAGTCTCTATGTGTATTTTGGCTGAAATAGCGCGATAATGAAAATGTGATCCTGCGATCATACCGCCATCCCTGCGCCGCAGTGTTTCGAAGGCACAGAGAAAAGAGAAGTCAGAATGAAATGGGTTTTGCTTATTCTGACATTGACATGTTTTGCCCTATCTGCCTGGGGGTGTGCACAAGAATCCGTTCAAAATAGCGTTTCCGCTGAGGAAAACGGGATTGAGTATTATCTGGAAGCAGACAAGAGCAGTTACCGTTTGGGGGAAAGTGTCAACATTTTATTTCGTGTGACGAACAACACAGAGGAAGTCAAAGACCTTGGAACTGTGTATAACTGTGAATATTGCATTCGCCAATTAACGATCACATTGGACGGTAAAGAGGTCTGGAGGACCTGCCGCATTCCACCACCCTGCGGGCAAAAGGAATTCCGATTAAACCCACGCGAGTCATGGGAATATACGGAAGCGTGGAATATGGTCAATGACAACGGCACGCTCGAGCCCGATGATGACTTCCCAATTGGTCATAAAGGCATATACAAGGTGACAGGCAGGCTGCAAAACGAGGAAATATCTGTAACAATTGAGATAAAATGAAATTGGAATAACAGGAAAAAAAGGAGCGTGGATTATGAATCCCATCGCGCTTGGATTAATGGCACTCGGCATTGTGCTGCTACTCTACGGGATATTCTCCCTTAGAAATCATCGAACGAGAGGCGTGGCGCTCTCGATTGCAGGAGTGATTGCAATTGCACTTCCGTTCATTGCAACCTATCTCGTCGCTGAATAGGTCACACCGATTGCGGGGAAACTTTGAGCACGGCAACAGGTTGAGCAAGAGCGGAAGGAGTATGATCAACGCCAGCCAGACCCAGGTCACCAGCGTGTAGATCATCTCATTTTTCCACGTTAGATCGAATACCTGAGGCCAGGACTCTTTGAATAAGACCGCTTTGCCCACCGCAGCGGTCAACATAGACAGGACCAGCCCGATATGCAATGACACGAACCGCTGCAACGGCTCGTCGTTCCGCAGATAGAACCATCCGCCCAGCGCAAGCATCAAGAGGGATAGGAAGAAAAAAGGCTCCACGTTCTTATACTCATTGAAGGTAATGAAGAGCGCTAATGGAGCCGCCCCATACAACAAAAAGGAAAGGAGTGTCCAGTCGTCCTGGAGACGGCGATAGAACGGACGGAATTTTGGAATCCATGCCGCGATCAACAAAAAGGCGGCGGTAATCAGGATCGTCCAACCCCACAAGAGACCTTCCATTAAGAAGGAACCCACCAGCCCCGGCACATTGAAGCCCGGCCATTTGGGGTCGAGCACCGCGTCGAATATCAGCAACGAGGCGATTGGCAAAGGCAATCCCATGTAAGGCAGGAACCAACGCGGCAAGCCTTTGGCAGGTCCAAGCAGGAACAAGCCAAGCACCAAAGACCAAAAAAGAATTACAAAGGCGATCTGCGACCACAAAGGGAAGGTTATGTATTTGCCGAGGTAACCCAAAAAGGTCATCGCCATTCCAAACAGGAATGGCGCCAGCGCCGCGAAGGCTTCGGTCAGCGAACCAGGCTCAAAGTCGAAGCGTGATGCGAATTTTCCGGTCCTATTTTGTTTTCTCCTCTCTCGAAGATGTTCATATAGAATTGCCTGAGGTAATCCCATCAATTCATACAAGAACACTTTGATCACTTCTCCCCAACCTTTTGCATCATCCAGCGACAGGTTGAACACTGCCTGTAGTTCATTGCATCGCTGTATTCTTCCCGATATGTTTTCGGGAAGAGATTCAGGAACAAACCATAAAATTTGTGAAGGAACTGCATGTCCACTCACTCAAATGTCAAATCGTCTGCAAACGCTCTTTTGACCGGGTTGGCAGGTTGAGCACGGATGTCAGAAGCATGATCAGCGCCAGCCAAACCCATGTACGGATCGTGTACATCACTTCGGTTTTCCAGGAGACTGAATCGACAAAAACGAGCCAATTCTGGGTTGGAAGCAGGATCGCCTTGCCTGCCGCGGCAATGAACATTGCCAGGGTCATGGCGCCAAACAGCACTCCAAAACGTTTCCATTCGTGTTTATTGTGCAGGTAGAGCCATGTTCCTAAAGCCAAAACCAGAAACGCAAAAAACATGAACGGCTCGTCGCCTGTATACTCATCGAATGTAAGCATCATGGCGAAAGGCACCCCGCCGTATGGGATGAAACACAAAAGTGTCCAATCGTTTCTAAAACGTTTAAAAGCGGACACGGTCCTTGTTACCGCCACCAGCAGGATCATTACAATCAACAACCCAAACCACATGCTCCCTTCAAATATGAAGTCGCCCAATGGCGCCAACCGATCATGGAAATGCAACGATCTTAAGTCCAATAAGAACGAGAAAATAGATACACTAAGTATCGTTAATGCAAAGCCCAGATAAGGCAGGGACCAGCGCGGCAAGCCTTTGGCAAGCCCAATTAGGAGCAGGATACCCAAGGAAGCAACTATAAAGATGCCAATGCCGTTGACCAACACGCTCTGAGGGGTCAACAAGTTTGACACCATCAGCACGATCATCAGCGGCTCGACGAATCCCACCAAAATGAAAGGGTATAACGCTGTGAGAAATTCCCGGCGTGAGCCCGGGGCAAAATCAAATCGTGAAGAGAATTTTCCAATCATCCTTTCTTTTCTCCTCTCCCGCAGGTGTTCATAAATGATCGCCTGCGGCAAACTAATCAACTCACGCAACAATACGCGCACAACTTTCAACTCCCCTGCCTGTATTGCATCATAGAGCGACAATTCGAAAACGGTCTGCAATTCATCTCCGAATTTGCCTCGATACTCTCGAGGATATAAAGTGAGCAGCAAACCATAGATCCTGCATAGAAACCATATTTCAATTCTTTCGTTGGTTTTTGTCATCATCATCTCTCACAAACTGAAGAGGATGACCCACCAAGGCGTCTCGTTGCCCATCTGCCAGTAATTTTGCACAGCATGTGATGCAAATATCCAAGTTGCAATGGCAGTCAACAACAGGATTAACCAGGCTAACGTTACAGAATTTTTGTTGAGACTGCGTTGATAGCCAACGATGCCAACTGTCAAGATGAGTGTACAGAATAACAAAATAGAGATCCTATAACTCCAGTCAATTTCATCGAAGAGGAAAAGGATGGCAATGGGTAAAAAGGAATACAGGAGCAGGTCGAACGTCATCCACCCTTTCAACAAGGAAACGATGCACACTGGGATTATGAGGTATAAAGCGATCATTTCCAAAATTTCAAAAAATGAACCAGATATATTGGTATAAAAAATGAAAAACAACCAGAGGGGTAAGAGGCTGGCAAGGGTTGCCCTCCAGGAGCCCAGTTCCTCCCATTCGATTTTCGGAATGGTTTTCATGTAACTGCTCTTTTCAAGGATTGAGACTTGAGCCGCCAAACCATACCTGGGTTTCCGCAGGATTTCATGGATGATCGCTGCCGGCAAGGCAACCAATTCACGCAAAAACACTTTTACAACTTCGAACTTCCCAGCCCTCAGCGCATCTTCAAGTGACAAATCGAAAACGGCTTGCATCTCATCGCCATATTCATCATGATATGCTTTCGGGAACAAATACAATAGCAGGGAGTAGAAACCCTTCACGCCCCATCCTCCCTCAAACGCAGTCGCGCCTCCTTGACCATGCCTTGCAGGCGGACATGCTCCGCTTCGAGCACGCGCCTCCCCAGATCGGTCAACGCATAGGACTTACGCGGCAAGCCCGGACCTGTATCCTGTTCATCGTCCGAAAAACGTTCGATCAACTCCTGATCCAGGAGACGCCCCACCGCTGTATACAAGGTACTTGTGCTCAGGTTAACACGTTCACTGCTCAAGTCCTTCACATCTTTCATAATAGCATAGCCGTGCTTTTTGCCGGGTGCAAGGCTCAACAGAATATAAAATGTCGGTTCGGTCAAGGGAAGATAGGAGATCGGGTCAGCAATCATGGGAGTCACCTAATAATCAATTATTGATATATCGTTATATGACATATAATACAACTTTCCCTACTCCATGTCAATAGACAGATTAATGGTATCCTCTCAGACATGAACCCCATCGCCTCCATACTGGACCGTTATCCTGCCCTCGTCATCGACGGCGCTCTCGCCACTGAATTAGAATCTCGCGGCTACAACTTGAAAGATGAATTGTGGTCGGCAAAGATATTGCTCGAACAACCCGAAGCCATCAAACAGCTCCATTACGATTATTTCAAAGCAGGCGCGGACTGTGTCATCACAGCCAGTTATCAAGCCACGATTGAAGGCTTCATGAAGCGCGGTTTGACGGAAGAACAAGCCATTGACCTCATCAAGAAATCTGTGCGGCTTGCCATTGAAGCACGCGATGAATTCTGGGGGGATGAATCGAATCGCATCGGCAGGGCAAAGCCATTCGTCGCCGCATCTGTTGGACCGTATGGCGCATACCTTGCAGATGGCTCCGAGTATCGCGGGAATTACGGATTGACCGAGGAGCAGTTGATCGAGTTTCACCGTCCACGTATGAAGGCATTAGTCGAAGCAGGCGCAGAGTTACTGGCATGTGAGACGATCCCATCCCCCATCGAAGCGCGGGCGCTGGTCAAACTTTTGGGCGAGTTCGAAGGCTTGAGTGCATGGGTCAGCTTCAGTTGTTGCGATGAAGCGCATATCTGTGAGGGCGAAAAACTAGAAGTGTGTATCCGGCAGGTTGAGTCGAGTCCGCAGGTGGCGGCGGTCGGGATCAATTGCACATCGCCGAAATTCATCCCGTCATTGATCCGCGAAGCGAAAAAGGCGACGCACAAACCGATCCTTGTGTATCCGAACTCAGGCGAATCCTACAGCGCCGAGAAAAAGGATTGGAACGATGACCCTGTGTATGAGTCGTTTGGGCATGAGGCAAAGGAATGGTACAACGCCGGTGCGCGCCTGATCGGCGGATGCTGCCGCACTTCGCCCACAGACATTCAAGTGATCGCGGGGTGGGCAAGATCATCGCAGTGAGAACCATGGAACCATCTCTCAAAAAACGTATCTTGCTGGTCGTAGGGGTGATTCTTATACAATCTATCTACACTCCCACCAGCCTGTTCCTAACAGGCGGCGTTGAGCCAAAATTACCGATCGATATTTTTCCGCTTTGGATCGTCTGGGTCATTCCATACGCATTATGTTATCCGCTCTGGGCGTTTGCGTTGATCTGGATGATAAGGAAAATGGATGAGAGCATGTTCTGCAAAACCATTGCGGGACTATTCTTTGCCTGTTCGCTGGGTATTGCCATTTTTATTTTGTTTCCGACCTATGTTATCCAGCCCGAACTGACGGGTTCAGACATTCTCACGAATATCCTGCGTGCGATCCAGATCGCAGGCGGAGATCATGATGCCCTGCCGAGCGCGCACATTTATACAACTGTTCTGCTCGCGTTGTTCTACCATGAGTGGTACCCGCATTACAAATGGCTCTGGCTGTCCATCGTCTTGATCGTTTCCCTCTCCACGCTTTTCACGCAACAACATTACATCGCCGATGTGCTCGCTGGATATTTGACAGGCTGGCTGGGATATCGATTCGGATTGTGGTGGAATACGATGAATGAAAAAGATAAACAAAGAAGGATGAGACATGCCTGAACCCAAGATCTCCCGCCCGAAATTACCCAAAGGCTACGCAGACAACCCCGCCTCATTCGTGGACTGGGATTGGGTTGCTGATCAAATGACCAATGCAGAAAACTACTGGCTTTCCTCTGTCCGCCCTGACGGACGACCACACGTGGTACCGCGCTGGGGCGCGTTCATTGATAATAGGTTTTATTACGATGGCAGTCCCGAAACGCGCCATGCGCAAAATATTATGGAAAATCCAAATGTGACTCTCCATCTCGAAAATGGATATAAAGTCGTCATCATGGAAGGGACTTCCATGCCCGCTGGAAAACCCACTCCTGAATTTGCAAAAAGACTTGCCGAAGCCATAACAAGGAAATATGTCAGCCGGGGTTATTCACCGGAACCGGATCAATGGGATGAAGGCGGGTTGTACGTGTTCACGCCCAGTCAATGCCTGGCATGGACAACTTTCTACGAAAACCCGACCAAATTCAAGTTTTGATAATACAATGGGGATATGACAGACCTGCAAAAGCGGTTCACAGAGTTGGAAGCACAGAATACTGAAATTCTTCGCCGAATCGACGATCTTACCGCCAGCGAAGAGAAGTACCGTATTCTGCTGGATGAATCCAGCGATCCGATCTTCATGTTCGATCCCGATGGGCAATATCTCTACGTCAACAGCGCCTTCGCCGAAGGCGTGAACCGGCGATTGGACGAGATCATCCATAAAAAGATCTGGGATGTTTTCCCCAAGGATGAAGCTGATAAGCGCTTTGCGGTCGTCAAATGGGTGTTCGAGAATGGCGCGACCAGGATCATCGAAGTCCGCGTTCCCAGAACAGATGGAGACCGTTATTACATCACAACAGCCAAGCCAGTCCTGAACGCAGATGGGACAGTCGCAACTGTCATCTGTATCTCAAAAGAGATCACTGAACGAAAACGGATGGAGGAGGAACTCCGCCAGGCAAACGAACGGTTGAGCGAACATCTTGCAGAGATCGAATCTCTTCACGAAACCCTGCGTGAACAGGCAATCCGCGACCCGTTGACGGGGTTGTATAACCTCCGCTTCCTGACCGAATCAATAAAGAGGGAGATTGCCCAGGCATCCAGAGAGAATGGTTCATTGAGCATTGTATTGATGGACATCGATCATTTCAAGAACTTTAATGACACCTACGGGCACAAGGCAGGCGACGAAGTGCTGCGGGAATTGGGGAAAATGCTCAATGCACAAACACGGGCTGCCGATATTGCCTGCCGGTATGGAGGCGAAGAGTTCATGATTATCATGCCTTCCGCTCACCCAACAGAGGCGTTCAAGCGCGCGGAACAATGGCGGAAATCATTTGAATCCTCAAAGATCAGCAACCTGGGAAAATTGTTATCAGCTACACTTTCTGCAGGTGTTGCCACCTTCCCAGATCATGGCTCAACGGACGATGACATCTGGCGTGCGGCAGACCATGCCCTGTACATAGCAAAGTCAGCCGGGCGAAATCGGGTCGTCATATATGAAAACACAAAGGATCCCATTGGCAGTTGAAATAATGCAAATCAAAAATAAGGATTTATTTGAAAATCTCGTATCTGAAGCCCTGGAGCAGGAGTTCTCAGGCTGGGATTTTCGTTTCGTCGCTGAACGCTGGAAGGAAAGTCCTCTATCCTGGGATTATCCAAAGATCGTTCGGGAACATATCATGCCCGAGATTTGCATGTTGGATATCGACACCGGCGGCGGAGAGTTGCTGTCTTCCCTTCAACCCCTGCCGCAGAGCACCTACGCGACAGAGGGATATCCACCTAATGTCCCTGTAGCAACGAACAGACTTGAACCGCTTGGAGTAAAAGTCGTTCAGGTATGGGGTGATGACCTTTTACCTTTTGAGGATGGTCTTTTTGATCTTGTGATCAATAGACACGGTTCATTTATTGCGACCGAACTCAATCGTGTTTTGAAACCAGGCGGTCTATTTATCACCCAACAGGTCGGCGGTCAAAACAATTTCGAACTCAATGAACTCATTCAGGAAAAACCAGAATTCAAATTCTCATATTGGACATTGAACGTGGCAGCAAACCAATTGGTTGAGGCAGGCTTCCAGATCCTTGATAAACGAGAGGAATTCCCCGAGACGGTCATTTTAGATATTGGCGCATTGATTTTCCAACTTAAAGTCGTCTCCTGGCAGATCGAGGATTTTAGCATTGAGAAGTATTACGATAAATTGGTTCAAATCCATAATATGATACAGGAGAAGGGTGATCTGAGAATCAAAAGCCACCGATTCCTGATCGTGGCAAAGAAGATTTAATATGTGGCTGTATATCATTCAGGGCATTGGTTATGGATTCGCCGCGGCGGTACAGCCAGGTCCATTCCAGACTTACATCATCTCACAATCATTGGCAAAGGGATGGAGGAAAACGATCATTGCCGCGTTTGCGGCGCTGGTCAGTGACCCGCCGATCGTCACATTGTGCCTGCTCGTGTTGAGTCGGGTTCCGGTCTGGTTTCAAAGGTTTCTCTACGTTGCCGGGGGAGTATTTATTTTATATCTCGCGTATGGCACATATAAAGCGTGGAGAAATTTCGACCTGAATCTTTCCGTCAAAGAATCGGATACAAGACAGAGCCTGTTGAAGGCGGCATTGATGAATGCTCTCAGCCCGGGTCCATATATTTTTTGGAGTCTGGTGACAGGTCCAATATTGATGCGGGGTTGGCGTGAATCACCCATCAATGGGATCGGTTTTCTTGCGGGATTCTACGCTACCATGATCTCGTCGCTGGCGTTTATTATCATCATCTTTGGGATTGCACGGGAACTCGGTCCGATAGTAAATCGTACCCTGCTGGGAATATCAGCAATTGCTCTATTCGTTTTTGGACTGTATCAATTGTATTCGGGGGTCTTTTTTACCACACCCTGAACCGCCCAAATCTCCACAGGTTCATTTCTGCCTCGAATCTGCACAGAGCCCAATGAGATCAAATTAAACTTTTCGCGGTGATCGCCCAGGGCTTCATACGTCCATGGGCTGATGAGGATGTCGTAATCGGGGAACTGCTTATTCAAACCATCAATGCGCGCGGCAAGATTGACCGTGTTGCCGATGACCGTGTATTCCTGACGTTCCATGGGACCCACCGCTCCTGCAAGCGCCATGCCAGTATTGATCCCTACACCCACGCGGAAATTTTCTCCCCTGTCGGCAAGATTGACATTCAACTGTCGGACAGATGTCCGGATCTCCAATGCTGGCAACACCGCCTTATAGGCATTATCCTGCACCTCATTCGGCGCACCGTATATGATCAATGTGCTGTCCCCACCGAATTTATTCACCATGTCGTTGTGCTTCTGCGCTGCGTGCACCACCATCGGCAGGAACTCGTTCAACAGCTTGACCACTTCCTGCGGGGAATGTCGTTCGGAGAAATCAGTGAACTCACGGATATCACAGAACAACACGCTCACCATGCGGCTTTCCCCTTCAAGGACCACCTGTCCATTGCGGATCGCGTCCGCGACTTCATGGCTGACAAAACGTCCGAACAGGTCCTTCAACCATTCACGTTCCTGCAAACCAGTTGCCATCTCATTGAACGCGCCTGCCAGTTGACCGATCTCATCATCTGATTTTTTTGCAACCCACATTGAAAGGTTACCGCTTGCCATTTTCTCAGCCGCAACTGCAAGTTCGCTCAACGGATTGGTGATCTGCCTGGCAAAATAGAATGTCACCATCGCCCCAAGCGCAAGCGTGATCACCCCAAGCAGAATGCCCTGAAAAGTGATTGTCGCGATCTTGGCGTCCAACGGCTGTGTGGACATGCCAGTCAGCACGGCACCGATCGCACGATTGCCAAGGATGACCGAGCGCCCTGCCAGCAACTGTCCTTCCTGCCATTCGGAATAGCCTTCACCTTGATGCAGTCCCAACAACATCGTCCCAAACGGATCAGCGCTTTGGGAAAAGATCAATCCTTCCTGTGATGAGTCAACCAACACTTTACCATTTTGATCGTAAACAATAAAGATCGTCACATCGGGATTGCTCGATACCACCTTTGCTACATCGCTCAATTCATCGATTTGCAATCTGTAGAGGGGGGTCACGCAAGGTGAGAGACATTGTATCCAACAACAGGTTTGCCTGTTCCATTAACTCGCGTTGGAAGTTCGTACGCTCCCGTTGAATCGAAAGAAAGGTCAGGGCAAACACCGTGGCTGTGACAAGCAAACTCATCAGGCTGACGATCTTGCCTTGCAGGGAAAGTCTCTTCCAGTAGTTTTGGATGCGCAAAACTAACCGCTTCATCAAGTGCTTCACACTCTAGGGAAGTTGGATGCCCTTCACCAACTCCATCATCTCACGCATGCGCGCCGTGGCGGATTCGATACCTTCAGGGAACTCATCGAACTTGGATGTCTGGAACGGTTCCAACGCCGCCGCGCCTGCTTCAGTTTCATGCATTGTTGTCAACACCCGCACGATGGCCTGAACCAGTTCCGGGTCCAGCCCCGACCGCATGACAACAACCTGGCGTGGTGTGTATTCGGTGCGTGCCAGTTCCACGAGTTGCGTTTTGGCTTCCTCGGGGAAGGCAACGTCAAAATTATAATCATCGGTCACACCTGCAGAGGTCAATCCGCTCAAGACCCATTGTAAAGTGTTCCCGTCATCATAACTGAATACGAACCCGACTTCGTTGTCCCCAACGGGATCACCCGTGCTCTTCTTGCCAGCCAGTGTCAGACCATTCTCCATCAAATGGACGGATGGCAAAACGAAACCAGATGTGGAATACGGCGCATCCATCGCAACCATATGACCAAGCAACTGGTCAACGGATGTTATTCCACTCGCCGCGCTGGCAAAGATCACGCTCTGATATTCCTCCACGCCAAAACGCCAGCACCGTAAAACAACCTTTGCACCAGACTGGTCGCTGATCAATGTGGCGGGATACGTGCTATCGAAATACAGATCCACATCCCCATCCGCAAGCAGTTTCGCCCTCTCCTCCGTGGACGAAGCAATTCGCACCTGTCCCTCGGTGATTCCATAGTCGCTCAACCGGCCGGCGAGATAATCTGCAAGCGGTTGTGTCCCATCAATCACCTCGGCAGGATCATCGGAGATATCTCCCAACACAATAGCACGGGTAACAGCAGGTTCAGATGTGGGTATATCCTGGGGGGGTAGACGTCTGATTTCCCCCACAGGATGCCAAAACAAATGTCAAAACGACAGTGAAAATGAACAATTTCCTGGTTTTCATGTTTCCTCAAGTTTGAGAAACGGTGATTCCCTTCAACGATTGGCGGAATTATAATCTGACGATAATACTGCCAACCCCTTCATCTTGTTTACAACTTGTTATTCCAGGATGACCACCGCAACTGCCATTCCCCCAGAATGGGATATGCTGACATGCACCTGCTTCGCCCCAATCTCTTCCAATCTCCTCCCCGCTTCGCCCCCGACCTGAACCTGCGGCTTCCCCGATTCCTCGCTCAACACTTCAATCTGAGTGAACCAAACCTCCTGACGGATCCCCGCACCGATGGCTTTCATAAAAGCTTCCTTCACCGCAAACTTCCCCGCAAGATGCTCAGCTTTATTCCTGTACCTCTCCACAGCCTGCATCTCGGCAGGAGTAAAAACCTTGCGAACAAAGGCATCCCTGTGGATACTTTCATCGATTTCTTTGATTTCGGTTAAGTCAATACCAACCCCAAGAATCACAATCACCTCACCAATACTCAGGATACAAAATCGATCCACGCTCTCGCAAACTTCCGTCCATATATGACTGACGCAATTGCATGTATTGTATCTTTCCGTTATACGTTCGTGGAATCGTCCGCGGCTTGACCAAATACACTCGCGCAGGTCGAAACCCCAATCGATCATGAATCGCGTTCACGACTTGTAAAGTCAGTTCGTAGCCCCATTCTGAGCTATTTGGCTTCTCCCGCACTTCCACAAAGACATAAGCCTGTTCCCCCTCAACTCGTCCGCGATCAATGCCCACCGCAGCAGAGTAACGGACCCCCTCAATTGCATCCGCAGTTTCTTCGATTTCTTGTGGCGCTATCGTCTCGCCTGCATGTTTGATGATATTCTTCTTTCGTCCGACGATATATAAACAGCCATCATTATCGATATAACCCAAGTCACCGCTGTGAATAAAACCATCTTCCGCAAACAACTCTTTGGTGGATTCTTCATTGTTGAAATAGCCTCTTGTATTCGCCGCACTCTTGATGAGAATTTCACCATCGTCAGCGATTTTCACTTCCACATCAGGGAAAGGTTTGCCCACTGAAACCAATCCATTCGCATCGACGCGTGCCTTCGTGCGTGGCGTCCACATGCTGACGCCAACCGTTGCTTCCGCCAGTCCATACCCCGCCACCATGACATCCTCCAATCCAAATGCGAACTCCAAACCCTCCATCGTCCCCGCACGGACAGGTTCCGCCGCATTTAGCGCGACGCGCAAACTGCTGATGTCATACTCGCGTAACGCGTCGGCATGCCTCAGGCAGAGGCGATACGCGAAATCGGGAGCCGCTGTAAAGGTCCCGCGAGAGGCGTGGATGGTCTTGAACCAATCGCGTACGCTTCGCAAATCCGCGGGCAGGAGGTGAGTCTCAACGCCCAAATAGAACGGAACCATAGTCATCAGGATGAGCCCCATATCGTGATAGATAGGCAGCCAACTGACGAAAACATCCTGCTCCGTGATCTGCATCCCTGCGATCATCTGGCGCATGTTCGTGAGCAGGTTCGCATGAGTCAACATCACGCCTTTGGGATTCCCCGTGCTGCCAGATGTGTATTGCAAAAAGGATATATCATCGGGTTCAATTTTTGGGAATGCAGGAGCTTGCTCCTGCCTCGCCAGCGAGCTGGCTGCCTCCAAAACCACAAATCCTTTTTCTTCCAGTTCTCTTCTCTTCTGCGAACTGTCAGGCAACACTACAAACTTCGCTTCACACGCCTCCGCAATGGAGGCGATCCGCTCCGCGCTCGAATCAGGGAACAGTGGAACAGTGATTCCACCCGCACGTTGAACTCCGTAAAATGCAAAGAAGAACTCCGCACCGTTTGGCAATGCAACAACAACACACTCTTGCTTTTTGATCTCGTTATCAAACAATAACGACGCGAAGTGTTTGGCTTGCACCCAAAGGGTTTGATAAGTTGTAGGTTGTCCTTGATATGTGAAGGCGGTCTTCCCCCCTGACTCATTTGCACGATATTCGAGCATCTCAATCAATGTCAAAAATTCAGCCATGACTGTTATTTTGATAGCTTTCCATTCACCAACTCAAACAGATTAGCGGGTGTTCGTATCCTTGCAATTTCAGGCTCGGTCACCGTGATATGGAATTTCTCTTCCAACACGGCAACGATGTTCGCTACATCTGCAGATTCAGCACCCAAATCTTCCACCAGTAATGAGTCATCACCGACTTCCCGCACGCCCAGTTGCAGGCTTACCAGTTTTCTGATCTCATCCATTGAGACAATGGTCATAATCGTTACACCTTTTGACGCTTTATCTAAAATTTGGTGTAATATTATCATTATTCCAACCCACGGAGGCGAAGGTGCCCGACCATAAAGGAACCCTGTTTCTCAAGCGCTCCCAATTAGTCATCCACTGGGCGGACGGTAAAACCGAAACAGTCCCTCTCGTGGAGGAAAAAACACGCATCGGACGCGGCAAAGTGGGGAATGAAGTTGCCATTCCCGATGTCGTTCAATCCGTGTCGCGCCAGCATTTGGAGATCCGCCGCGAGAAGGATGGCTATCGTTTGGTTGACTTGGGAAGCCGCAACGGAACACTGGTCAACGGAGTCTACGCAACAGATATTTTTCTGAAGAATGGGGATGAGATCAGAATCGGGCAGGACGACCAGGGACAACAAATTCTTATCGAATTCCAACAAGGCAGTGAGTCACTTCTTGACCAGATCATTTCGGATGAACTGGCAGTTACACTTCCACCCACTTCGGGGCTGGAAAGTGAAGCGCCAGTAGATAAACCGTATTTCAAGATACGCTGGCATAACGGCAGAACAAATTACTTCCCCATCGAAAAGAATCGGATTCTTATCGGGCGCGGATCGGAAGCTGACCTGCGCGTCCCTGAGAATCTGCGCTTCGTATCGAGTAGACAGGCTGAAGTCCTGAGAAAAGAGACGGGGTTCTTCATTCGAGACCTGAAAAGCACGAATGGTACGCTCGTCAACAATCAATTGCTCCAACCTGAACAGGAATACGCCATCGGCAATGAGTCGATCATTCGCATTGGCGATGATAACTACGGTATTTCGGTTGGCTTTACTTTTTATAACCCAAGCGAGTCAGCCAAATCTGTCGTTGGTTTCATGCAAGCTGCACAGGCGACGCAGCTCGCACAGGTGAAAATGCTGCTGATTGGTCGCCTTGACAATTGCGATATCGTTCTGGATTCACCTGAAGTTTCTCGCAGGCATGCGATGATCAAGCAGATCGGTGAGGCTTACACGCTTGAAGACCTGGACAGTAGTAATGGAACGTATGTCAACAACGAACGCATCAAACAGGTCGAGTTACATGAGGGTGACCTGATCCAGATCAGCACGTTTCGTCTGCTCTTTCAAGGCGGCTTGCTTGTGCCATATCAAAGCAGCGGGATGCGGCTTGATGCGAGCAACCTGACGAAGGATGTTAAAACAAAAAGCGGACCGCGCCGCATCCTTGATAAGGTTAGCCTTTCGATCCTGCCGCGCGAATTTGTTGCGCTGGTTGGCGGGAGCGGTGCAGGTAAATCCACATTGCTCAATGCGTTGATCGGCATTCGCCGCGGCGGCGGACAGGTCAAACTCAACGGACATGACTTCTACGAGGAATACGAAAGCTTCCGTTCGCAGCTTGGATACGTGCCGCAGTCAGACATCCTGCACACGAGCCTGACCGTCGAAAAAGCATTGGACTATGCCTCCCGCCTCCGACTTCCCCCAAACCTGACTCCCAACGAAAGAACTCGCCGCATCGAAACCGTGCTCGATACGGTCGCGATGAACACGGAAGCCATCCGCAAGACGCGCATTTCCAACCTCTCCGGCGGACAACGCAAACGCGTCAGCATCGCCGCCGAATTGCTCGCCGACCCCAAGCTGATCTACCTCGACGAAGCGACATCGGGTCTCGACCCCGGACTCGAAAAGAAGATGATGCATACCCTGCGCCGCATGGCGGATGAAGGACGCACAGTCGTGCTCATCACTCACGCAACAGATAACATCGTACAGACCGATCATGTTGCATTTTTATCAGAAGGCAAACTGGTTTACTTCGGACCATCTGAAGAAGCTTTGCCATTTTTTGATGTGGAAGAATTCGCCGACATCTATGAGCGCATTGACCGACGCGGCGAAGAGTGGTGTCAGATCTTCGAAGAGAAGAAGCCTGAACAGCACAAGAAATATATACTTTCGAGACAAGTAAATCTGGATAAAGCACCAAAGCGTGCGCTGCCCAAGGTCAGTTTTGGGATCGGGGATTTCTTCCGTCAATTGTGGGTACTCACACAACGTTCCTTGAGCGTGTTGTTCAGTGACCCCATCACGCTCTTCCTGATGCTCCTGCTTTTCCCTGTGACTGCGACATTGCAACTCGTCATCGCCAAACCCGATATCCTCACTGGTAATCTCGCCATCCTGACCGACCCCGTCAACGCGGCGAAGACTTTACTCGAAAGCTATACACCATTCCCAGGAACCAACACCTTTGTCTTCGTGATGGGGCTTGAAGCTGTGCTTACGGGTCTATTCGTTCCGTCAAATGACCTTGTCAAAGAGCGCTCGATCTATCTGCGCGAACGCATGGTCAACCTGAAAGTCCTTCCTTATCTACTGAACAAGGTTCTTATTTATAGCGTGTTCGTGGTCATTCAAGTTGTCCTGTACCTGCTCATCCTCTCTATTGGTGTGGACTTCCCCAAAAAAGGCTTGTATGTCAACGGCACACTTGAACTTTTCATCACCCTCTATCTCACGATGATGGCTGGCATCAGTTTTGGTCTCATCATTTCGGCGGTTAGTAAATCAACCGAGATGGCGATCTACATCCTAACCATGATGCTGTTCTTCCAGTTCTTTTTCGCAGGTGCGGTCTTTGACTTACGCGGAAACAACTTCGAGTCGATGTCGTATTTCTCAACGACTCGCTGGTCGCTGACAGCGCTTGGCGTGACGATTAACATGAACCAAATCGCAGAAAGTACCATCCTCTGCAACGAGGTTCCCAGTAATCCGCTTGACCCGAACAGTGCATTGAAAACGGTCTGCTTCCATTATCCCGATGCAAAAGATGACCTGCGACTCAACTATGCAGACGACCAACTCGTCAAATCGTGGGCTGTCCTTACCGGCATGTCGCTTCTTTTCTTAACCGTTACCTGGTTCCTGATACGACGCGTGGACTCAGCTTGAACCTGTAGGCCACGTTTTCAATGTGACACAATCAATCATCACAGTCAGGCTTATGAAATTTAAGAACTCACCGAGCGCGGTTTTGCTTTAGGCATGTCACCGTGAGCATAGCGAAGGGTCTCTACTCGTGAAGTTCGAGACCCTTCGGTCGCGAAGAACGCTCCCTGAGGGTGACATGTCCTTTGAAGTGACCTACTCTTTAATTTCCGATCTCATTATCCCCCGAATCTCCTCCGCCACTGCCTTTGCCATACCTTGATCCATATCTTCTTCCAGATAAATAAAATCCCAGAACAATTGCTTGTTGAAATACTGCGCCTGTGACGCCAGTTCAGGTCCAAACTCATACGCGGACACGAATCCATGAACGCCCAAGACATTGATCTTCCCATATTTGGTAAGCAAAGGAACAACTCCGTTATAGTTCAACGCGGTTGCACAGAGACGGAAGGATTTCAACCCAAGCACCATCCTCATTAGGGACTCTGCCAACCCTGCAGAAACGAACTTGTCTCCTGATTTTAGCGATGTATAGATCCGCTGATGCAGGTCACGCGCAAGAGACCAGAGATCCGTCCCGCCATCCACATTGACTGTGAATCGCATCATCGTAATATATAAGCCAAGATTCTCTGCGCCTAATGGCGGATCAACATACGGGCGCATATCGCCAAACGAAAACGTGCGCATGGGGAGGCTTTCGCCATCGTATAAGTGACGGTTGACCGCCAGCAGCAAGGCGGCATTCAAGGCGCTGTTGAGCGTCACACCTTCCTTGCGGGCGCGTTGTGAAAACGGCTCAACCAGGTCTTCGGGTAATCGAACGGGGAAGATATGTCCGCGGGTGGGTCCTTTGTGGAGAGGCGGGGTCCGTTTGCCGCGGGTTTGGATGCGATAAGAGATTTCTTCCTGCATTTGTGCAAGCACATAACGCACAGTGCGGATTGTCAATCTCCATCCTTTATACGCAGGCGGGAAACGAGACTCAAGCGTCGGCGCAGGAGAAAGCTCGGAAACAGAAACAGGCATCCCGTCCGTGAAAGAAGCGCTGATCGTCATCAACTCATTCAATAGATGGCTTGCAGACATGGAGTCCGCAATGAAATGCGAGAGCGTGAGAATGATCTCCGCACGCGGTTGGGACTCGTTAAATAAATATGTGCAGCGAAACATGGGACCGCTGGCGGCATCGATACGAGTGTTGAGTTCCACTTCCACGACCTGGTGCCAGTGGTCATCGTTCCAGCGCGGCAGATTACGGAATGGAAGTGGAGGGTCAACCAGGGTGGCAAAATAATGTCGTCCCGCTTCATGCAAAAGGCGCGCTGAAAGGAATGGATGCCGTTTCTGCAATAAGCCCAACGACTTTCGAAAAATATGGAAGGGGGGCGCATTTTCAAGTTGAAGGACGCCAACAATGTGGAAGGGTGAATGCCGATCCGAAACATATTGCGCACGTTCAAAGATGCCGAGTTCGCGTTTCATGGTGTCAGGCAAAATGAATGATTTTCTGGATATTACCTTCGAATTTATCCGGCATGGAAATTTCACCACGTCCGTTCACGATCATCGGCAACCCGTTCTTCGGGCGAATGGAGTTGAGTCCAGCGCAATCCACTCTCGCACCCGGTTTAAGTGTGAACGAGAAGCGCTGGAGGATCATCGAGAGCGCGATCTTCAACTGCATCATGGCAAGCGATTGACCGATGCAATAACGCGGTCCCGCTGAAAACGACATGAACTCGTAGGAGGACGGATGTATCTCCTGCCAGCGTTCAGGTTTGAACGCGTAGGGTTCGGGGAATATCTCAGGGATGCGATGCGTGACATATGCACTCATCATGACCCACGTCCCTTTCGGAAGGTGATACTCACCAAGCTGGAACGGTTCCATCGCGTAACGCGCGGTCCACACGCCTGCAGGGATGAGGCGCATGGTCTCCCTGAGCACGCCTTCGAGATACGGAAGTTTCTCGATCGATTCAGGCGTTGGTTCTTTCCCGCCCATTGCCTGATCCAATTCCTCCAAAACTTTTTTCAACACTTCGGGATGCTGGCTGAGAAGGAAGATGGTCCAGTACAATGCCATGCCATTCGGGCTGTACCCGCCGCGGAACATGATCGTATGACCGATAATATCGTTCTCACTCATCCGGTCCGGGTTCTCCCTATTGAGGCGGATCAACGCTGACAGGATGTCGTCACCCTCCACCCCTTTGGCTTTTCTCAACTCAATGATCTCTTTGACAACGCTCTCAAGTTCTTCCGCGCTCTTGAGCAGACGATAAAAAGGAAAACCCGGAATGTTGTATGGGAAAAGCAGGGAGAACGGTGAAAACATTAGTCTTAAACTGACCTCAAGCCTTCTCCCCAATGCCTCCCCCTCCTTCTCCGGGTCGAGGCCAAGGATCGGCTTGGTGGCAAGCCACATGGCAAGCTGTTCCATTTCATCGCGCAGTTTGATCTCGCTGCCAATCTTCCACGAATCGACCTTTCGCCGCGTCACTTCGACACAAGCGTCATGATGCCGGAGAATGAAATTTCGATGGAAATACGGGAGCATAAAGGAGCGATGATCGGCATGTTTGGGTCCATTAAGAAAAGGCATGCTGTTCATCACGCGCGAGACAGCGTGATCGCGTGGAAAGGGAATGGGGATGAAATCCAGATTGTAGCTATAAAAAGCAGACGGATCGCGCAGGGCGACGCGGTTGTATTCTGGGCTGAAAACGATCACGGCTGGAGCTTTACCATACCCCAAGCGGACAACATCACCGTAGTTTTTCCGCAGGTTCTCCAAAGAATGCAGGGGATTGAAGGCAAAACGAAAGAGTTCAGGCATCCATCCCAACAATGGAACGGGAGAGGGACCGGGAATTTCGACGGCCGGCGAAAAAGATGTCATGCACTTCCTCCTATATTTTTCCTGCTTGAAAAAACCTGCCCCTAGCCAGCTGCCTTTACCATCTCCAATTCGATGACACATCCCATCTGTTGGAAGAGAGTCGCTGCCTGTACAAGATGTTCGCCGCGAGATGGATCATCCTTCGGCAGGCTGGCGCCCAGACGATATCGTGAGAGGGCTTCCTCATAAGGCATTCGGTATTTCCGCGATGCCTCAATGCTTTTTTGCCAGGACTTCTGCCCGGCTTCGTGCTTCCCGATGAGCCATTCATACCAGCCCTGATAGTAGGGTGTGGAAGGTTTTCCAATGGGGAAAACATTTTGAAAGCCGCGCAGGAGTTTGAGCGATTTTTCAGCGAGTGATCGATATTTTGCAGAATCAGTTTTGAGGTCCGGGTTTTGAAGCGCCTGTTCCCAAAGCCCAAAGTAAACATCTGCGATGGCGGCATATCCGATATTCATGGAATAAACGGTTGGAGAAATCCCCATGCCAATCTCGACCGCCTTATTGACGGTATCCAGGGCTTTTTCATTTTGCCCCAGGCGAAAATAGGCAAGACCAAGCTGCCCGAAGGTTTCGATGGAGGATGCGAGATTGGGTGTTTCTTCAAGTATCGCAAGCGCTTCTTCAAGCAAGGGTACGGCAAGTTCTGGTTTTCCGGTGCGGGTGTGATTTACAGCCACACCAAGCAGGCTCCAGCATTGATGCAGTGGATTGCGGCGACGCTGGGAATCTGCAAGCAACGTGGACTGAATGTCCATTGCATACTTCAGGTCACCAGCAAGCAATGCACTTTCGCCAAGCAGGGCAGCACAATCGCCCCACTGACGCGTATCGCCAAGTTGTTCGCATAATTGCCTGGCATACTCCACACGTTCACGAACCTCAGCCCATTCCCCGACCGTGATCTTGTAGGCACTGGTTACAACACCGACTGTGATCAAGTTCGATGGCAGGTTGAATTGTTCGGAAATGGAAATTGCCCTATCCACATAGGTTCTGGCAAGTCCATGGATTTGCGCGATGCCTGCAAGTACTGACATACTTGAATAGGCGGAAGCCAACTCCGGTGAAGAACCTGCTTTTTCAGCGGTATTCATGAACCGCAATCCCGTGTAGACAATGGGCAAGGTCTCATTGGAATAGAAATAGATCCTGCTCATGAATTCATACAACCGTGCCACTTCGAGCACAATGGATCTTTCCTTTTCTTCACGAACGCGTCCGATGAACTTCGAGGGGATGTTCCAATGAAGCACCTGCCTGAACAACTGCGGGAACACCCCAAGCATGAATTGCAGATTGTTTTCCGGCAGAGGATGCTCCAACAAACGCAGTGCAATTCGGAGATGTTTTTCACAGTTGGGCAGGGATCCCAACCCATAGTGGGCTAAACCGATTCGTCCATGCCAGTGTGCCTTGCGGGCGTTTCTATCGCGCACCTCAGACTTCCCCGAAGGCGTCGACAGACGGGCCTCCCATTCCAGTGCATGCGCAAAGAACTGGATTGCCTCGGAGTTGGCGTAGTTTTGCATCGCCTGCTCCCCAGCCTTGTCGAGATAATCCACAGCCTTGCTGATGGCGAGTTCATTCCTTGCAGCATCCGGCATCTCAGCGGCTTGGGTCCAGTGATGAGCCAGCAGTGTGAAATAGGATTCCAGGTTATCTGAATGGGTTTGTTCGATCCACTCCGCCACAGCCTGGTGCAACTGCCTGCGTTGGGAATACAGCATCAGGTTGTAGGCTACTTCCTGTGTGACGGCATGTTTGAAAATATAGGCAAGGTCGGGTGCTTCAGATTCAATCAATGTCAGGCTCAAGCGCGTCAGTGACTCCATGTAATTGGGGAGTGCAGGCTTATCGGCTTCGATGGGGTGCACCGCCTCAAGCAGGCGGAAAGTGAAAATCCGCCCGATCACACTGGCGACTTTAAGCGTCAACTGTTGCGATGGGTCAAGACTATCAATACGGTTTGTAATTGCAGCCTGGAGAGTATCAGGCAGGGTCAGGTCTTCAAAATTCATGAAACGGGAATGAACTTTACATTCCTGGTTCTCGATATACAGAACACCCGACTCCCGCAATGCGTAAGCCAGCTCTTCGGCAAAGAATGGATGTCCTTCAGATTTTTCACGGATCAACCTGCCAATCATCGGCGAGATCGATTTGACCCCCAAACGCTGACAGACCAGCGCCTCGACATCGTCGAGCATCATCGCTTCGAGTTTTGTGAAACACGTTCCGGGGTAATCCAATAATTGTTTGAACTGTGCAGGTACCGGGTCTGAAAGTGGACGCGTGTTCAAGGCGAGGAAGATGGGACGCACCTTCTGTTGCACATCCACAAGCAGTGCCCATGAAGCCGAGTCGAACCAATGCAGGTCTTCCAGCACGATCAGTAGAGGCGCCTGGTTGGCGGCATGGTCGAGCACGCGCGTCAACACCTCACGGATATTACTGCTCCGAATCTCACCGGACATGGCGGATGTCAATTCGTTATCCGGCACATGCATCGGCAGGATCACATCAAGCAGCGGGTAATAACGAACCAGATCAGCGTCGATCTCTTTGAGCTTTGTCAGCACCTTATTCTGTACAAGGTAGCGCGCCTCATCTGTGGAGGTCGCCTTGCCTGCCAGTTCGTCAATATCAAAGATGTTGTAAAAAATGGAGCGCCAGGCATGATATGAATTCGTCCGCTCGATGGGATCACCGCCGCCAATGAACATGTGCACATGTAGTGTTTCCGCCTGGCGTACAAGATCTTCGAACAAACGCGACTTGCCGATTCCCGCCTCACCCTGCATGACCAACGTCTGATGCTCTTCGCCGCGCGAAAGTTCCTGCAACGCGTTGGCGATCATGGCTTTTTCTTCCTGACGACCGATCAAATCCGTTTTGGGACGGATGACACTCTTCTTCAGATCAATGGGATGATATACCTCAACCGGTTCAACCCGACCTTTGACCTGCTGAGGCGGAAGAGGCTCAAACACCACTGCTTCCTTTGCCGCGTCAAATGTGGCGCGGTCGCACAAGATCGGGATGCCATATTTCTCGATCAACTCTTCCTGTTTGACAGCCGCGCCCATCAACCGCGCCGAAAGATTAACCGCGTTGCCGATGGTGGTGTACTCACGACGCGAGGCATTACCGATCGAGCCGCAGAAGATGCGTCCCGTGGTAATGCCGATATAGCTGTGCACCTTTAGTTTTTCCAGTTCTTTGCGGATCATCAAGGCAGCTTGCACACCGCGCGCAGGATCATCTTCATGTGCGAACGGGGGCAATCCCATTGCAGCAACGAGGGTGATGCCCTTATCGTCCACATTGATCTTGTTGATGCTGCCCTCATACCTGTACACCGATCGTTGGATCAATCGCGCCAGGTTCTGTGCCTCAGCCAGTTCAGTTTTCTGGTCGATCCCGGGCAGGTTGATGAACAGGACGGTCACGCGCCTGAGTTCCGCGATCCAACTGCTTTGTCCAGCGGTCAAGCGGTTGATGATGGCACCTGGAATGTAAGGGCGCAGGGAACTCTCCGCGCCTGCAGGGATGAGAGGCTTCTGAGGAGGTTCGAATATCGAAGAAGGTTTGTTTAAGCCCTTCAACCGTCCGCCCTGCGCAATGGCATCCTTGAGTTCAAACTCAACCAGATCAGCATTGCAATCGTTACGGATCAACCGCCACGCCGATGGGGTCACGAGTATCTCATCTGATTTGACCAGATTGTTGGCAATACCCACTTCCACGAGCGGGTTACCTGTGAGTAAAAATTCCCAGCGATTGAATACGCCGCCAACATGCGCGGTGGTAATGCCCCCGGTGCTGATGGCAAGTTTGAGATAAAGATTGGCGTTTTCCACCTTGTAGTTGGAAAGTTTCTCTCGGATTTCGAGCGCACATTCGGCAGAGCGCATGGTCCATTGCCACTGATCAGCTCTCGAGACTGAAGCAGCATCCCCTTCGTTTGAAGCGATGGTCCAAACCGCGATAACCGCATCACCAGCAAACTTGACGATGTCGCCACCGTAGTTGTGAACAATGTCGATCAGTTGTCCAAAATATTCATTTAGAACATTTGCGATCGTCTCCACGCCGGTGGGTCCCCGCTCGGCAAGAGTTTCCGTAAGACGTGTAAAGCCGGAAATGTCGGCAAAAAGAACCGCCGCCTGAATATCCTCCGCCACGGGTGATTCAATGGGTGAAGGATCTGCGGCGACGCGTTTCTGAATCAGTTTGGGAACATAACTGGCAAGTACCTCCGCCAGTGCAGGGTTGGTCATTTAAGGTTTGGCTCCATCACAATTTGGTGAATGTATGTCCAATATGATACCCCATTCCCCCTTTATATGGGAGGGAAAGATGTAAGCATCTATCTTGTCTTACACCATGGCAAGATCTGAATATAGTTTCTGTCCATGTATACCGCACTCGCTTGTGAATGCGCTTTTTTGGTGGGCAGGAAGCACGCTTCTCAAGCGTAGGTATTATATAATGGCATACAATACTTGCAAACAATCACAGGAGAACATCATGCAATTAACCGAAGAAAACCGCAAAAAAGTGATCCGGTTTCAACAGACAGAGATCACCGAGTATCACATCTATAAACGACTGGCAAAGGGCATCAAATCACCTGAGAACGCAAAGATCCTTGACCAGATCGCTGAAGACGAAAAGCGTCACTACGAGGGGTGGAAGAAACACAGCAAGGAAGAAGTCCAGCCGCGCTGGTTCTTTGTCTGGTTCTATTATTTTGTGAGCATTATTTTTGGTTTCACCTTCGGCATCAAATTGATGGAGCAGGGAGAGGAAGCTGCACAGGAAAACTACGCGGCTGTTGCGAAGGAAATCCCCGAAGCGGTGATCTACCAGCACGAAGAAGATGCTCACGAGGAACATCTCATCAACATGCTCGACGAAGAGCGACTGCAATACGCCGGTTCGGTGGTGCTGGGTCTCAACGACGCGCTCGTGGAACTGACCGGCGCTCTCGCGGGACTGACACTTGCTCTGCAAAACGTGAAGTTGATCGCGCTTTCGGGTTTGATCACGGGCATCGCCGCGTCGCTTTCGATGGCAGCGAGCGAGTATCTTTCGACACGTTCAGAGGAAACGAGCAAACACCCCGTTCGCGCGGCGATCTACACGGGCATCGCTTATATAACCACCGTTACCCTGCTGATCCTGCCCTATCTTCTTTTCAGTAACTATTACATGGACCTGGTCATCTCACTCACTACTGCTGTCATCATCATCGCGGTGTTCAACTACTACATTTCGGTTGCAACAGGCGAATCGTTCAAAGCTAGGTTTTTGGAGATGGCAGGTTTGAGTCTCAGTGTGGCTGCGTTCTCGTTTGTGATCGGGTATTTCATCCGTCAGTGGTTGGGGGTTGAGATTTAGATTTCTCGCTCACCCCTGCCCCTCTCCCGACGGGAGAGGGAGGAGACATATATGAAAATCTTAACGGTAGATATTGGCACAGGCACGCAGGATATTTTTCTTTACGATTCGGAACTCGCCATCGAGAACGGATTCAAACTCGTCCTGCCTTCGCCTACTATGATGGTTCATCGCCGTCTCAAGCAGACGCTTCATTCCCGCCGCCCGATCCTGCTTACTGGATATCAAATGGGAGGCGGTCCCTCAGCTTGGGCAATCGAAGAATTCGCGCGTGCGGGGATTCCCGTGTATATGACGCCCTCCGCTGCGACGACTCTGAATGACGAATTGGAGAAGGTGGAGGCGTTGGGGATTCACATCGTCGGAGACGATGAAGTCAAAGGTCTCAGGTCGAAAGTCGAAAGTTTTGAATTGAAGGACCTCGAATTTGAATTGATCTCGAAGACTTTCAAGGATTATGGCGTTTCGCTGGATAATCTAGCCGCTATCGCTGTTGCAGTGTTCGATCATGGGAATGCGCCTGCGGGAGTTTCGGATCGTCAATTCAGGTTCGATTATTTGGATGAACGCATCCGCGAAAAGAATTCTCTTTCGTCTTTCGCTTTTCTTTCCAATGATGTCCCCAAGATCATGACACGCTTGCAATCCGTTGTGGACTCGGCAGGCGAGTTGCCTTGTCCGCTTGTAGTGATGGATACGGCTCCTGCCGCGGTGTTGGGTGCTACGTTTGACTTAAAACTCAACTTCTACCCTACAAATAATTCCAGTTTGCCTCTATACAAAGAGATGATTGTTTGTAATGTGGGCAATTTCCATACCCTGGCGTTTCGTTTGGGTGAGAAGGGAATCGAAGGAGTCTTTGAGCATCATACAGGTGAAATCGATTTAGCGAAGTTGGAAAGATTGATTCGCAAGTTAGCGGATGGTTCGTTGAAGCATCAGGATGTGTTCGATGACATGGGTCATGGTGCATTGATGTATTCAGAGGATGTTTATGAGTTTGGGAAGGATGAGTTTGATGTGGTTGTGACGGGACCGCGGCGCAGTATGTTTCAGACAATGGACGACAGACCATTGACCATGCATCGTCCATCGGCCACAGTCAATGGTCGTTTACGACCGTATTTCGCCGTCCCGTTTGGAGATATGATGATCGCGGGATGTTTCGGTCTGCTGGCGGCTACAGCGGAGGTTATGCCCGAGCTGGCGGAACCAGTTCTCGGGTCGTTGCAAGGCGGGCGCGGACGAGGCGTTGCGCCGTGGGATGCAAATCCATAAATCAAAAAGGCGACTCTTCACAGGTAAGAGTCGCCTTTTTGATTCCTGCACCCATGTCAGGTGCGTTTTCGTTTCAGGGAAGATAGTCCTGTCGATATCAGGGTGAATGCAATCGAGAGCAAGATACCGAGCGATAGAAGGATCCTCCAATCAAGGACACTTTGACTTTGTGTCGTGGAATGTGCTGCTGCATTGGCTTGATTTTGTGCAGACTGATTCCCTAGTCCCTGCCCAGTCTGTGCGGTCGTGGTATTGGTTGACGGGAGCGGGTAAATATTCGTTGTCGTGTTGCTTCGCGTCCAGGGCGGACCTCCGCCTCCAGGGCGGGTAAGGACTGCGACTTCTGGCGCAGTCGGCTCCCATTGGCGGATGAAACCAACAATGGCTTGGATCTCGGCATCCATCATGCGATCGCCCCAACTGGGCATGGCAGTGCCAGGGACACCGAGGGTAACGATCTGTTGCATTGCCTGGTCGCTGGTGTCGGTAAGGAATGACTTGACATTGAGCGATGGCGCGCGCGGCGTACCCTGACCTTCAGGTCCGTGACAGCGGGAACAGTTCGCGGAAAAAAGTTGACTTCCCAAGGCAATGCTTTCTTCGGTAACAGGGATGGGTACATCAGGTGCGGGGATCGTGCCGAGCGGAATTTCATCCCAACGTCCGACAAGAGTGGCAAGGGCGTTAATCTCATCGGTGGTGAGGACGTTACTCCACCCAGCCATGAGTGTGCCTGTATTTCCGTAGGTAATGACGCGGGTGATATCGTCGGCAGTTTTTTCGCGGACGAGCGGATCATTGAGTGCAGGGGCAATGCCTGTGCCAAGTCCATCTGCGCCGTGACAGGCGACACAGTTTGCGGCGAATAGCTGAACAGCTGTTTGCAAGGTGGCACCATCAGGGAGGTTGCCAATCTTAGCGAGCAGAACGGGATCGGGTTCGGTTGTGAACGGGATAAGAGGGGCAAAGCCAAGGTTGACGGTGCGGTTCCCCGTTTCAGTCCAATCACCATAGAGAATTAATGTTGCCATTTCATCGATTTGATAATCACTAAGCGGACCGCTATCTTCGATCGCCCAGGCGGGCATGGCGGTTTGGTAACGTCCGCGTGAGATGGTTTTGTAGATGTCTTCGTAGGGCATATTGCGCAAGGCAGCACTATCAAGCGCAGGTATGGCGCCGATGCCCTCTCCGTTCAAACCGTGACAGACGGAGCAATTTTCGGCATACAACGTCATGGCTTCGTTCAATTGGACAGCGACAACATCGTTTTGGGCGCTCACGATGCGAGTGGGCTCGTTCAGAATGTAATACCCAAGGGCAGAGACGATGAGGAGCAATGC
Organism: uncultured Anaerolinea sp.; assembly: GCA_964436455.1. Taxonomy (GTDB): domain Bacteria; phylum Chloroflexota; class Anaerolineae; order Anaerolineales; family Villigracilaceae; genus Defluviilinea. The sequence continues at coordinate 45,408 of CAYTDB010000025.1, forward strand.
CCCCAAGCCGATGAGGGATTCGATGAGGAAGGATTTTGGTTTCATGGATACACCACCTGTGCGGTTTCGTAGGTTTGACGTTGGATAATATCCCCAGTGTCCACTTTGAGTTCGCCATCTTCAATGGTGAGGGCGAACAGGTCCAGCGGACGCGGCGCGGGCGGGTTTTCGACCACCCCTTCCCTGTTGAACTGCGAGTTGTGACAGGGACAGACAAACTTCTGCACGGTCTGATCCCAGGGGACGGTGCAACCCAGATGCGTGCAACGGTGATACACAGCGAGAAATCCGCCATCGTTGGTGCGGACAACGTAAAAGCGACCGTTGGGAATATGGGTAACAGAGTTGGGCGGGAAGTCATCCACTTTGCCAGGGATGATGACGGAGCCGAATTCGCCTTCGGCAAGTCGCGGTTGCAAATAGGATATAAAAACGCCTGTCATTTCGAGTGAGGCAACCCCGCCAAGGAACACCCATGCAACTTTGAGGAAGTCACGGCGGGAGACGTTGTTGGGAGTAGTAGTTTCAGTCATTGAGAACTCCTAAAGGTAAAAGTGATCAGTGAGCACAGTCATCAGTGTGTGACGATTGGCATGTTCCATGGAAGGTAGAGACTCATCCCTGGTCCACGGAAGAAGATGCCGATAACGGTAAGGACGATGAAAGCGGTAAAGACGAACGATGCAATGAAGAGCACACGTTCTTCTGTATCTGCGTTGAATGATTTGTGGACCCAACTATCGAGAAAGATGATGGGAAGCAGGACAACTGCCAATGGAATGAGCCCGTTTGAGAGCAGGGTGTTCCATGTTGGGAGCCAGATTGTCCAATTTAAGACATATTCATCGAGCAAGACCCAAATGGGAGTGGCAATCAACGCGATACCGATGGCAAGCACCGTGAGGGAACGTCCGCGTTGGGAGCGGAAGTATACGCCCACGCTTTTCGGGTTGAGGTCAAAAAAGGGTAAGGCAAAAATTCCAGCGATAGCAATTCCTGGCAGAACAATCGCTCCCACCAGCGGATGGAAATGGAGCAACAACTCCTGCAGGCCCATGAAGTACCACGGCGCCTTGGCAGGGTTGGGAGACAAGGCTGGGTTGGCGATCCCCTCCAATGGAGCAGGAACAAGCATGGCGAAGGCAAGAAGCGCAGCTGTCCATGAGAGGGCAAAGATCAATTCGCGATGAACAAGGTGCGGGATGGTAGTCACACGTTCAGGCTTAGGGTCTTCCGTTTGCTTTGAAAATTTGGGGATGGTCAAGCCACCATCCTTGCGGACGCGCCAAAAGTGATAGGACATCAATCCAAAGATGGCAAGCGGGATGAACGAGATGTGCATCGAATAGAAGTTGAGAAGTGTGTTCGCCCCCACTTCGGGTCCGCCAAGGACGAGTTGGGTGAGCCATTGACCGATAAGCGGCACGTAGCTAATGATGCTCGTGCCGACCGTGATCGCCCAATAGGCAAGTTGATCCCACGGCAAGAGATAACCTGTGAAGTTCGCACCAAGCACCAGCAAAAGCATCACGACTCCGATCAACCAATTCAACTCGCGCGGCGGACGATACGAACCTGTCACAAACACTCGGATTAGATGCAGTACCGCAACCACAATGAGCAGGTTGGCGCTCCAATGATGCAGGTTGCGGATCAGTTCTCCAAACCAGACATTGGAATTAATTTCAAGGATATCAAGATACGCCTGCGGCGCGGCGGGCGTGTAATTGTTCAGCAGCACGATACCAGTAAGACCAAGAACCATCATCAATAAAGCCGAGAGACCACCCAAACCCCAGGTGTATGTCCACTTCATCGAAGTGACTTCCACTTTTGCGGGATGGATGTGAAGGATCAGGCTGTCCATCACCATGCGCATTCGTCCGCGGTCATCGCTTGGGACGCCTTCGGGAGCAAGGCGGTTTCTCATTCTTTCAAAGATCGAAGGTTCAGGCAGGGGCGTTTTTTCGTCCATTACATTCTCCTGTAATATATTCTTTACAAATGTCCCATATTTGTATCAAACGAATTTGGTGAAATGGGGAAGAAATTATGAAGATTTTGTAAAGACGACCCACACATTTTCTTGTACAGCTCTTCACATTTTCTTTACATCAAAAAAGTATGATAAGCATCAAATGGTTAGGGTCTCGAACCAATGAGACCGATCAAAAACACAACACGTTCAATCGTGAATAGAAAATCAAGGAGAAACCAATGAACCACCTAAAGAATATTTTTGTCGGCGTCCTTTCAGCGGTCATCGTGATCGCCGTGGGCGCAAGTGCCTACAATGCATATGCTTCGCCAGATACGAACCCATCCACCGCCCCCGTTGCATCTGCCCTGTTCGGGAATGGAAATGGCAACGGGAACAGCAATGGAAATATGAACGGCAATGGCGACGGCACAGGCATCACAACCATCCCCGCCTCTGACCTGAACGCTGATGAAGCCGCCAGCCTGCTCTACATGCGTGAAGAGGAAAAACTCGCACGCGATGTGTACAACGCTTTGTTTGCCGTCTGGGGACAACCCACCTTCCAGAACATCGCCTCGAGCGAACAGGCACACATGGATGAAGTCAAACTGTTGCTGGACCGCTACGCTCTGACCGACCCCGCGCTTGCTCCTGGTCAATTCACCGACGCCAACCTCCAGGCTTTGTACGACCAACTCATCGCGCAGGGATCGGCATCCCTTGCGGACGCGCTCAAGGTCGGCGCAGCGATCGAAGAGATCGACATCCGTGACCTGCAAACCCGTCTTGCTCAAACCAACAATGCCGACATTCAACTGGTCTTCAACAACTTGATGAAAGGTTCCTACAATCACCTCAATGCTTTTACGAGCGTGCTTCTTCAGACAACCGGTGAAACCTACCAGCCGCAATATCTCTCCGCTGATGTGTATCAAAGCATCGCCACAGGTTCAATGGGCAATGTCTATCAAGGCGGCAGAGGCAATGGCAACGGCGGGTCAAACGGTCAGGCTGTGCAAACAGACCCCAGTCTCGCAGGAAGCGGTATCCCGCAAGCGGACATCTCAGGTGCAGTGACCGTTCACGGTGTGGTCAACTCCTACGACACAATGGGAATGAGCTTCACGGCAGATGATGGTCAGGCAGTGTACGTCGACACAGGCAACCCGCGCTTTAGCCAGTCGCTCGGCTTCGCCCCAGTCGCTGGCGAAGGCGTGACAGTGGTCATGTTCTATGGTGACCAGGGTGTGAACAGCGCCATCTCCATCACAATGGATGCAACAGGTGTCACCTTTACCTTCCGCAATGAATTGGGGCAACCCTTGTGGTCTGGCGGAAATGGCAAGGGCAACGGAGGCAATGGGAATCATCCCTAATTCGTAATAACGAATCTCCCGAAGGAAAATTCCTTCGGGAGATTTTTTATTACGTCATTGCGAGCCCGATAAGGCAAAGCAATCCCCTCATTAATGAGGAGATTGCTTCGTCGGCTATCGCCTCCTCGCAATGACAACAAAGTTATAATCCGTAAAAAGGAGCCGAGATGAAGCAGCATTTACATATCGTTACTTTAGGCGTAAAGGATTTGGAAGTTTCCAGAAAGTTCTACACAGAAACCCTTGGCTGGAAACCATCTACAGCAAGCAATGAAGGAATTACTTTCATTCAAGCAGGTGGAGTCGTATTGGCACTCTTTCCACGCGGGGAATTGGCGAATGATGCGCTTGTTTCAGCAGAAGGGAATGGATTTTCAGGTTTTACGATGGCACATAACGTTAACAGTGAAAAAGAAGTCGATGATGTCATTACCGACTTGAAATCCAAAGGTGTGACAATCACAAAGGAGCCGCAAAAGATGTTCTGGGGTGGATATAGTTCCTGTTTTGCAGATCCCGACGGATTCTTGTGGGAAGTGGCATACAATCCATTTTTCGCATTCGATGAAAATAGCAATATAAAGCTGGAATGACTCGGCACAGTGTGGTGCAAGTCAATATGATCAGGATAATTCCTGGATCAATTTTCTGGCCTCGATCAAATCAGGGGTTTCGAATCCTTCTGTGAACCAGTCATAGACTTCCGTAAGCATTTGATGAGCTTCCTTCTTCTTCCCTTGCTTTTGCCACAAACGATACAAACCCATCACCGCCCGCAATTCAAGTGACTTGGCACTCTGTTTGCGCGAGATCTCAATCGCTTTGTCAAAGCAGGTTTCTGCACTGGCTTCATCTCCCAGCCTGAAGGATATTTCTCCCTTGAGCCGATGAAGTTCGGCCTCCCAGTAACGCTCATCGGTCTTTTCAACCGATGCAAACGCCTCATCCAGATTGGCCAGCGCCTCATCCAGATGCCCCGCCTTTACCTGCACTTCAGCCAGGAGGGCAAGTGTTCCAGAATGGTATATCCACATCTTTTCTGATTGCATTGCATCAAGTCCCTTACGGGCTTGAGTACCCCCCTCTTGGAGTTTTCCCTGCAAGGCAAGCGCTTCCCCCCGGGAGCGCATCCCGGTAGCGAACCAGCCTGCCAGGCTTCGTTCCTGTGACAAGTGCATGAGTTCTTCCGCGTTCCTCTCTAGACTTTCCCCATCCTTGCGCATGGCGTGGAAGAGACATCCAGCAAAACACAGGACGTCCGCGAGCGAAAAGGGATGCCCCAGTTCGCGTGCCATCGACAATGCTTCCTCGCTACGCTTCAATGCCTGGTCAGGATATCCCAAACACCAAAGACAACATGCTTCATAAGCTATCGCCCCCAAGCCTGCATCTGAACCACGCAGGTAAACAATGGAGTGGTGATATCGATCGGGATCATAAATATCAAGTGCACACTTGAGATGCTCATGGGCATTTACATGGTTGCCAAGACAAAAATCTATAAATCCCAAATACCAGTGACATAAAAGCAAAAGCAAAGGTTCATTGGATTTTTCAGCCAACGCAAGCCCTTCACTTGCAAGTTCCTTTGCTCGGTGATGTTCACCTCTGACATAATAGAGCACTGCCAACCCACCCAATGCTCGTACCATCTGGGTTGTATTGCCAACCCTTTTACATAACTCGTGCGCCTTGGTGTAGGTATTCACTATTTCATCTGGTTGTGCACCCAATAAACCCTGGCACGCAATTCCCAGCGCCAATAGAAGGTCAATTTCCTGATGGTCACGTTTAGCAGAGTCTGGCAATTGCTCAAGCAGGTTCAATCCTTTCGTCAGATGGGCGATCCCCTCCCTGTAGGCAGATAATCGTACAGCTCTCTCTCCGGCATTGTACAGATAATGGATCGCTTTCTCGATGATCTGGGCTTTCTCAAAATGCAATGCAAGGTGTACCGGGTTCGCCGCGTCCTCAACCTGATCGCCATACAATTCCTCCAATGCCGTGCCAACCTGTTCATGCAAATGTGTGCGTTCAATTTCATCAAGACTGCCATACAGATATTTCTGGAACAGAATGTGGCGGAACCGATAACGGGAGAGTGATTTTCCATCCACGCGCTGGATGCTTTGGGCATGGACGAGGCGATGTTTTTTATCCAATTCGCTGCTCAGATATTCCAACATCTCGCGCTTATCTGTCGCTCGTATCCGGCTTATTACCTCGGCAGTGAATAATTCACCTTCCACACTTGCTACTGCAAGCGCTTTTTGTAAAACTTCTGGGAGCCTCCCTATCCGTTCCTGAATGGCAGCTTCAACCCGTACTGGCAGTGTGACCCAATCCAATGACGAACCTTCAACCCAATATCCTTCCGAGTCGCGGATGATATCCCCGCGTTCCTGAAGACCGCGCAGCAATTCAATCGTGAACAGGGGATGTCCCTGCGTCTGGTGGTACAGCATTTCACGGAACGAAGGTCCCAAATGATGGGGCTCGCTGTTTAGGAATGCCTCGATAAATTTTCGCCCCTCGATCTGATCCACATTCAACAGGATGTCACCAAATTCACGCCGGAACTCGTTGATCACTGGTTCCAGTGGATGTCGTACTCCGTCCCTGCCTAACGTGACCTCTTCTGACCGGAAAGCCCCAAGGATGAGTATCCTGCTCCCTTTGAGTTTGCGCCCCAAATGGAAGAGCAAATTGATAGAACCGGCATCTGCCCATTGCAGATCATCTATGACCAGGAGGAGCGGACTGACTTGTTCCATCGCCTGCATAACGCGCGTATATTGCTCGAACAGGTCTACCTGATGCATGGCAGAGGCTGTGGTTGGTTTACGATCCAGTAACTTTTCCAGGTTCGCCAACCAATCTGATTGTCCCGGTGCGCTGACATGAGCACGTTCGCGCAAGGCTGCACGCTGGACAAATGTATCGATCAAATCCGGTCCTGTCGCTACAAGGGCTTTCACCGCAACAGGCAGTTGGCTCCACAGGCGGAGGACATGGTCTTTGGTGATGGTCCCTGCTGCCCATCTCGCCTCTACATTGCCTGTGAGCAACTCAAGGATTTCCCTGAATGGCAGATAAGGATCGCCGATGCCCGTATAAGCATTGCAGTTCCCGCTGGCGACGATCAGCTCGTCATTGGATTCTTGTGCGCGCTGGGTGAACTCCTGTATCAGGGATGTTTTACCGCTCCCGGCTTCCCCTGTGACGAAAACCACGCCTCCTTTCCCCGCCACAGCCTGCTTCAACACCCCGTCCATTTTCTCAAGCTCAGACTCTCTTGCCACAAACAGCGAAGTGTCCACTCGAGGCGGCTCTGTCTCAAGAAAAGAAGGGATCGTTAAAGTAACTGTTTGATGGATGGGTGCCGGCTTTGATGTTTTGAATTTCCCCACGCGAATCTGCTCATAAAGCTCCTGTGTTTCCTCAGAGGGTTCAACACCGAGTTCCTCATCCAAGACTTTTCGGCAGGATTCGTATTGTGCCAATGCCGCACTGCGTTGACCGGTAAGCGCCATTACACGCATGAGTTGCTGGTGTGATTTTTCATCCCAAGGTTCCAGTTCGAGTTGCCGCCATACAAACGACTGTACCTTTTCATATTCCTTTTGCTCTTCATGGAAATCTGCCAAAGCATGGAGAGAGGCTAGGGTTTGCCGCGCCAGCTTTTCGCGAGTCAGAAGCGTCCATTCGTCGAACGCAGGACTGTCATCTACAGTGAATCCTTCGAGAAAATTGCCTCTGTACAAATCCAGGGCTTTTTCCTGTTCTTCAATGGAGGCATTTTTGGATTCCAGGCTTTGCGTGAGAGCAGTGACATCGAGCCAGTGGTCGCTGTCAGCGTTGAATTGGATGCTATCGCGGGAAATGATGAGGTAGGGAGGTTCAGCCGAACGGTCGTCAATTGCTTTGCGAAGGTCGGAGAGGGTGTAGCGCAGGTTGCCCAGAGCCTCGCGCTCAGACCAATCGGGCCACAGCAAGCCAGCCAGGGACTCGCGGCGATGGGGTTTGTCGGCTTCTACAGCCAGGTACGCGAGAAGCGCCCGCACCTTGTTCGATTTAAATCCTGTAATGGGCTGTCCATTCAAAGCGGCTTGAATGGGTCCCAGCAGGGAGATTTTTAGCTGTGCCATGGTTACTCCTCCTCCGTGTGACAGAACCAATCAGCACATATTCATTGTACATGATTTGGGGGTGATTGTCGCAATTCTCACAAATCCGCCACGTTTGAGGCACGATTCCGCTACCTATATTTCCTATACTGATGATGAAAACCGAAACCAAACTTCTACTAAGGAGGTAGAAATGTCCACAAACACAACTGTTACCCATAATTGGATCAAGCTCGTACCATTCGCTGTGATCCTGCTGGCTGTCGCTTTGACCCTGAGCTTTGTCTTTGCGAACCTTCAGCCGGTCGTTCGTTTTGGTTCTCCTGCCGCTGGCAGTGAATCCAGTATTCAGCGGGGTATGAAAGCATATGCTGCTCGTTACACCGCCATGGCTGAATATTTTGCCGCCAAGGAAGCTGCCGGTATGCAGATAGATCATACTGCGGATGCCGCCCGCTACACTGCCATGGCTGAGTACTTTGCTGCAAAGGACGCCGCATACATTCAGTACAGCCGTGCCGCTGATACTGCCCGCTACAATGCCATGACCGAATACTTTGCTGCAAAAGTGGCTGCCAATCTCCAACGCGGTCGCGCCGCTGATACTGCCCGCTACAATGCCATGGCTGAAGCCTACTTTGCCCAGGAAAAAGCCGCCCAGCGTGGAATCGAAGCAGACGCGGCTCGCTATACTGGCATGGCGACTGCCTACCATGCTCAAAAAGAAGTTGCCCTGCGCGGGATCAATGCAGATGCCGCTCGTTATTCAGCGATGGCTGTCTTCTATTCCGCATGGCTGAACGACCCGGCGCAAGCCACCGGATTGGCAGAACACTTCCAGACCGGGAAGTGAGGATATAGGAGTGCTCACATTCCTGAACAAACAATTTCAGCCTTGTCCGGGGGAGCATTCTGGAAAACATAAACGAAACACATCCACTGCTGTCTAGCCCTGGATGTGTTTCGTTTCCCCTGAAACGCACGGAGGAAGGTAATTCTTACGGGGTGAGAAACATCATGTATTTGAGGGCGGACTCTAGCATATAATCCAATCCATGCAACGAACCTTTCGGATCATAAGGTTGATCTTTCTCGTGACAGGCATCCTGTTGCTCATTGCCATTCCCATTGTGGGACTGGGCTCGACGGCGATCAATTATCACGGCATTTGTTACGGCTTCACGGATAGTCAGTCACCGTGTACATGGATGGAATTTGCTCGGAACGAGATGCTCTGGGCTTCTTTTATTTTTATCCCATTGCTCTTTCTGGCGGCTGTCGTTTGGATACTCATGGCAGCAGTGCAATTCGTTGTGGAGATGAGGCAGAAGCGGAAGGGAGAAGTGAGTACAACAGAAAGTTAATAATTATTAGCAAATCGGTGGTTGAGCGCACACGTCCGCCTGCGCGAAGTCCAGTTGAGCAGTCGAAACCACCACTAAGCAAAACCATTTTAGTTAATGGTGGTCTCGATATGCCCTTCGCAACGAGCGCTCAGGGCTACTCGACTACTGAATATGGATCAATCAGGAGAATACAGATACATGTGCGGAATTTTTGGGTACGTTACAAGTAAGGAAGAAAATCTTGGTCCCATTCTTATTGCGGCGGCTGAAAGGCTCACCTACCGCGGCTATGACTCGGTCGGTGCAGCGACGATTAGTGGTGCCAAAATAGATCTGCGAAAAGACACAGGCAAGGTGGATACAGTCGCAGAAAAATACAATATCGCTGAAATGCGCGGACAGCGCGGCATCACGCAATTGCGCTGGGCGACGTTCGGGGAACCGTCACAGGTGAACAGCCAGCCGCACATCGACTCGGACGGCGATATGGTGGGTGCGCACAATGGCAACGTGGTGAACAACGTCGAGTTGCGCGAGCAGTTCATCGCCGAGGGCATGACCGTCCGTTCGCAGAATGATGGCGAGACGTGTGTCCACGCTGTTGAAAGATATATCAATCGCGGGTACGAGTTCATCGACGCGATCCGTTTGGCATACGGCGACCTCGAAGGGGACTATGCCTTTGTCATCGGGCGCGCGAATGATAACAAGTTATATGCCTTCAAAAAAGGTTCAGGCATGGTGGTGGGACTCGGCGAAGGCTTCACTTGCGTTTCATCTGACCTGCCTTCGATCCTGCCGCTGACGCGCGAAGTCATCCGCCCGCAGGATGGCGAGATCGTCACGTTGTGGGCAGACAAGGTCGAGGTGCGGTCGGTCAAGGATGGAAAACTCATCGACAGAAAACAGGAAACAGTTACGGAGTCGATGGACGCGGTGCAAAAGGGCGGGTATCCGCATTTTATGTTGAAGGAGATCCACGAGCAGAGTCAGGTCGCGCGTGAGTTATTCCACGTATTGAATGGAAATAAAGAAGTCGATGTGCTGGTCGAGAAGATGAAGAGTGCGCGTCACCTGTATTTCATCGGTTGCGGCACGAGTTATCACGCGGCTTCGGCGGGAGCGGTCTATTTTGCACAACTGGCGGGACGGGCGGTCATCCCTGTGCTGGCGCCGCAGTTCATCGCGCAGTATGGGCCCGCGGTGAGTTATGAGGATGTTGGGATTTTCGTCAGCCAGTCGGGCGAGACCAAGGATGTGCTCAACGCCTTGGAAGTGGCGGAAGCGCGCGGCATGGCATGCTTCGGATTGGCGAACGTGGTCGGCTCGACCTTGACGAAGAGCGCCTCGTTCTGTCTACCCTTGTGCTGCGGATACGAAATCAGCGTGCCAGCCACGAAG
>CAYTDB010000026.1:0-45547 GCA_964436455.1 uncultured Anaerolinea sp.
GATTTTCTTTCCTACATCCGCACAACCGTGTTGGAATGTGCAGGATTTCCTGCATTCCTGGGAAATGCAATATTTGAAAAGATCAAACTGCGAGTCCTTGATGGGGTGGGATTGTTCTAATTTGATATTGTTATAATAATCTCAAAGCCCCTGATATTACCCAAAAACCACTCTCCGTTCGGATAGGATTTCTTTATGAAATTTGATGAATACCAAACCAAATCCCGCAAAACAGCCAAATACCCGGTCATCGGGCATGCGGTCATTTATCCCACCCTGGGGCTGGCGAACGAAGCCGGCGAGGTGGCGGGGAAGATCAAGAAGGTGTTCCGCGACAAGGGCGGTGTTATTGGGGAGGCGGAGCGGGAGGCGTTGAAAAGCGAGCTGGGGGACGTGCTGTGGTACCTGGCACAAACCTGCACCGAGCTGGAGATATCGCTCGATGAGGTGGCGGAGCATAATATCGAGAAGCTGTATTCCCGCCTGGAACGGGGCAAGATTGGCGGAGAAGGAGATACACGCTGATGGCATGTAAAAACTGCAACCCGGTTGCCCTGAAACGATCGTTTTCCACGAGGGGCGAGGTGAGCCGTTTCATCCGCAAGCTGCGCGGGCTGGTGGAGGACGGCAGGATCACCGAGTTCCCCTCCTTCACCGACCTGGATAGGATCGAGGATGACGCCAGCTACCCGGACATCATCGAATGTAACTTCGGCTGCCCGGACTGCGGGATGGAATTCACCTTCAAAGCCAATTCGCACAAGAGTAAACCACCGCAGTGGTCAACCCACCGGTGAGGCGGCTGGCGGTAAACTCTTACCATCCTCATATATTTGCAACCCACTAATTTGGTACAATCCATCCAGGCATCAAGTGCCTGACACTGCGCTATTTAACCGGAGAGATTATGGCTGGTATGGAAAAATTCACCCAACGGGCACGGCGTGTGCTCTCGATGGCACACGAGGAAGCTGAACGCGCCCGCCAGGGATTGATCGGCACCGAGCACCTGCTGCTTGCCCTGCTGGAAGAAGAGGGCGGCGTGGCGGGACGGGTTCTGCGCGAATTCGGGCTGGATTCCACCCGCGTGCGCGAGATAATTCTGCGTGTGAGCGGGGAGGGACGCCATGAAGGCGGGCGGATCGAACTGGCACCCGAGACACAGCAAGCGCTGGAGATCGCCCTGGAGGAGGCCCGCAAGCTGGGTCATAACTACGTGGGCACCGAGCACCTGCTGCTCAGCCTGCCGCTGGCGGGAGGCAACGGGGCGGAAGTGCTGCGCAAGCTGGGCATCACCGAGGAGCAGGTGCGGCGCCAGGTGCGGCGTGTCCTGCAGGAGGGCAGTACCCCGCCTCCCTCGGCTGTGCCCGAAACGGCACGACCCGCGGGGAAACAGGATCCCAAGACACCACTGGTGGACCAGCTGGCGACCGACCTGACCGCCCTGGCGGAGGAAGGCAAGCTGGACCCAGTCATTGGTCGCCAGATGGAGATCGAGCGGGTCATCCAAATCCTGGCAAGACGGACGAAGAACAACCCCGCGCTGATCGGCGAGCCGGGTGTGGGCAAGACCGCCATCGTGGAGGGATTAGCGCAGCGCATCATCGAGGGGGACGTGCCGGCACCGCTCTTGAACAAGAAGGTATTGAAACTGGACGTGGGCTCGCTGGTGGCGGGGACAATGTACCGCGGGCAGTTCGAGGAGCGCTTGAAGCGGGTCATTGACGAGCTCAAGCAGACCAAGTCCATATTGTTCATCGACGAGTTCCACATGCTGGTGGGTGCCGGTTCTGCCGGCTCGGCGGTGGATGCTGCCAACATCCTCAAGCCAGCCCTCTCGCGCGGCGAGCTGCAGTGCATTGGGGCGACCACGCTGGACGAGTACCGCAAGCACATTGAGACCGATGCAGCCCTGGAGCGGCGCTTCCAACCCATCGTGGTGGATGAGCCGACCGTGGAAGAAACCATTGAAATCCTGAAGGGCATCCGCAAGATGTACGAGGAGCATCACCACCTGGTGATATCCGACGACGCTCTCGAGAGCGCTGCCAAGCTTTCCGCCCGGTATGTATCCGACCGCTTCCTGCCCGACAAGGCGATCGACCTGATCGACGAATCCGCCTCCCGCGTGCGCATGTACAAGTCCGGCGCATCCACTTCCGCCAAGGAGCTGTACAAGCAGCTCAAGCAGGTGCGCCTCAACCGCACCCTGGCACAGGAGGAAGGCAAGGCGGAGGACGTGGTCACCTGGCAGGCACAGGAAGTCGACTTGAATGAACAGTTGAAACAACTGAAGACAGGCTGGGAACGTGCCACCAGCCCGGTGGTGACCGCTGACGATATTGCCGAAGTGGTGGCGATGTGGACCGGTGTGCCGGTCATGCAGATGGCGGAAAAAGAAAGCCAGCGCCTGCTGCGCATGGAAGAAGATTTGGGAATGTCCATCATCGGGCAGGAGGAAGCCATCCAATCCATTGCCAAGGCAGTGCGGAGGGCGCGCGCCGGGTTGAAGGATCCCAAGCGCCCAATCGGCTCCTTCATGTTCCTGGGACCGACCGGGGTGGGCAAGACGGAATTGACCAAGTCGCTGGCGAAATTCATGTTCGGCAGCGAGGAAGCCCTGATCCAGCTGGATATGTCGGAGTTCATGGAGCGGCACACCGCCAGCCGGCTGGTGGGCGCGCCTCCCGGGTACATCGGCTACGATGATGCCGGGCAGCTGACCGAAGCGCTGCGCCGCCGCCCGTATTCCATCGTTGTGTTCGATGAGGTCGAGAAGGCGCATCCCGAAGTCCACAACATGTTGCTGCAGATCATGGAAGAGGGTCACCTCTCCGACGCAAAAGGACGCAAGGTGGACTTCCGCAACGCCATTATTGTCATGACCTCCAACATCGGCGCAGATGTGATCCGAAAAGGATCCGCGCTCGGGTTTGCGCTCAAACGCGACGAAGCCACCGAGGAGCGTCAATCTTACGAAGAGATGCGCAAGAAACTGGGCGAATCCCTCAAGCGCGCCTTTCGCCCCGAGTTCATCAACCGCCTTGATGCGACCGTCATCTTCCGTGCGCTCAACAAGGAAGACATCCAGAAGATCGTCTCACTCGAATTGGACAAGGTTGCCCTGCGCCTCACAGACCATGACCTGAACCTGACCGCCACACCTGAGGCTCTCGCTGAACTGGCAACTTTGGGCTACGATGCAGAGTTTGGTGCACGTCCGCTCAAGAGAGTCATCCAGCAAAAAGTGGAAGATCCGCTTTCGGACAAACTGCTGAGCGGCGAGATCCAACACGGGGATTCGATCCTCGTGACACTGGATCCTGATCAGGAGATCATCCTTGAACGGGAGAACGAGCGCGAAGTACAAGAAGCGCCGGCAGTGTAACTTCAACATCAGACCCTAAAGGTCTCCCAGACCTTTAGGGTCTTTTTGTTTTGTAATCGTTTCTTAATAAATTTTTACAGTCACGCGTTGTCTATTCAATGCAGGAAACAGATTTATAAAAGGAGTTTTTATATGAGCAACAATCTTCAAACTGCAACTCTAGCTGGAGGCTGCTTCTGGTGTCTCGAGGCTGTTTTTGATGATGTCAAAGGCGTGCATGGCGTGGAGTCCGGCTATGCTGGTGGACACGTCACCAATCCCACCTATCGTCAGGTTTGCAACGGCGACACAGGACATGCCGAAGTCGTGCAGGTCCATTTCGATCCAAGTGTCGTTTCCTACCGCGACCTGTTGAATGTCTTTTTCGCCATCCACGACCCCACCACCCTCAACCGGCAGGGCGCGGACGTGGGCACGCAATACCGCTCCGCCATTTTCTATCACAACGATGACCAGAAGATGATCGCGGAGAGTCTGATCGCAGAGTTGAATTCACAGAAGATTTGGGATAGCCCCATTGTCACCCAGGTTGCCCCACTCGACAAGTTCTACATGGCAGAGGATTACCATCAGGAATATTTTGCACGCAATCCTTATCAGCCTTACTGTCAGGCAGTCGTTGCACCGAAGGTCTCCAAGTTCCGCAAACATTTCCTTGAGATGTTGAAGAAGGAAGCCGCTTAATTACACCCAACCACCTCATAGACCCTTGTTTTCGGCATCGAAAGCAGGGGTCTATATCGTTCAGGGTGGGTATCGATCTCCTCGCTATCGAATGGATACCCCACCTCCCCCACAAACAAATAACCGATCCGCTTTTCGCAAACAATTTTCCATGTGACCGAATCGTTGAAATCAGTGTTGTATGGAAGCGGGATCGTCACTCGCCTGGTCAACGGTGTGATCCAGATGCCGGCATCCGCTCCCACATCCCCTTCGGATGTTTCGGAGATCACCTTTAGTTGCGTGGATGAAATTCCGATTCGCGCGTCGACTGGTAGTTGATTCGCCACCCATTCCATCCCCACCACATCATCATTCCCCACGATCACACAACAAGCGGAGGGATAAAAATCGTAATTGAAGAATGCATTGACCGCCACAATCCCAATTGCAAGCAAGCCAACCAACCTGCCCCATGAAAACCTTTCCCGCAGTATCTTCTCCAACCCCGAAAGTCCCAACCCTCCAAGCAGGGACAACGGCAGGAACAGGATCATTTCAACGTAGGGACGGTCGAGCAGGGTCAAATCTCTGTAGCCGGGAATCCATGTCACGGGGATGAAAACACTTGCAAGCAAAAAAGTAATCGCCAAAACATTGACAAACGTCAAACGGGGATATGCCATCCATGCAAAGATGGACAAGACCATGACAAGTCCCGTGATCAGATATCCATTTTGGAGATACGGGTCAAACAGCAGGACAAGGATACTCTGTCTCAGGAGAAAGACGGCTTCAAATGTGGTCAGAACAACAATCGCAAGGAAAATAACCGTCATTTGCCGTTGTGAAAGTTTTTCCCATCGCGCGGATATGACCCATGATACAAAAACAATGCCGAAAACAATCAATGACCTGCTGTGCGTGAAAACAGTTAGCAACATGCCAAGGCTCAACAAACCATAAAGCGTCCAACGTTTCAGTTTAGAAACCTCACTTTTATTCTGTGAAAACAGAAAAGCCAGCATCAACACAAATGAGATCATCCCTACGCTCATTAATGCCGGGTATTTCCCCCAGTCCACGGCATGGGCGGGCATATACCAGCCAAAGGCGGCAAGCACAAGGGCAAACCTCCCAGCCGAATCGGATTTGGTTGCGCGTCCAGCCAGAAAGAAAAGCGGAAGGGGAATAAAGGCAAGAATCACCTGACCCAGGACCAGCATGACTTGTGTAATCTCAACACGAAAAACAGATGTAAAGAACGCGGTCAAAAAATGGAAACCCAAATGGTAGTAACTGACGGAAAGAAAGTTAAACATCCATGAACTGCTATTGCTCAGAATATTCTTTGTTAATGTGTAGTGTTGGGCTGAATCGAAATACAGCGGAAAGATCGCTTTTGAGACATACGCCAACCGCAGCAGGATGGAGATGAAGAGGAACAGGCTGAGGAAAAGGCTTGTTGAGGGGGCAACAGGTTCAGGGTCCGATTTGAAGCGGTAATAAATGGGCAGGGCCAAGATGGCGACGAATCCAAGTATCCCTGTGATCAATCCCCAGTGCTCCATGAAAACTGACATACCATCTGCAAGAGTGTTCATGGGTATGAAGGATTGGGATAAGAAGGGTTTGGGTAGGAAGGGTTGGGATAGGAGGATGGCGTTTCTGTTGAAATCGGCAGGATCAACAAGGGTAATGGAGTTGAGGTGAAAGATTCCTCTTTGGGTGTTGGAGCTTCGGTTGGAAGCGTCGGCGTATCCTGGGGGGGTATGATAGCAATGCCAACAGTCGGGTATGCCAGACCAATAATGGACAGATCGCCCTTAGCAAGAATGATCGAATCTCTGGTGGAAATGAGTTGTAGATGAAGGACTTCACCGGGAGGTAATTTTTCGCCTGAGCAATAAGCAGTAATATTTGCCTGTCTGACCCTCTGACAGTTATATGAACCTTCACCTCCGCTATGATCAATCTTTAAATAAAAAATAGGGAATGCCATATCCGGCAGGAGGATATTGACCAGCATGTTCTCGTTGGCGTCGGTGCTGAAGGATACAACACAAGGTTTAATATTTTTATCTGAGCAATAGGCAAGCTCCAGAACCGGCACATCTTGAACCGTTCGTACTGTGTCATTCCGGCGTTTGCTCAACAGAACAACAATCCCAATTCCAAAAAGGACCACGAAAATGATACCCGCGATAATCCATTGTTTTTTATTCACACATGCCTCTATTGATGCTCCTCATGATATCGATATCTCTGCAGGGTTCACCAGCACATCCACTTCATCGTCATATTGCAAACCAGGAATGGGCATGGCGATCACTTCCAGAAGTGACGGGTTCTGGAAGTTGCGAATCTTCGTCTCAGGATGCGGATAATACACCCAGCCATCGTATTCAATACCTTTGTATATCACCCTGCAACTTGTAAACGAAAAATGCTCCGGCGGGTGCCTGTCCGTCCATTCGACATTATGGAACGTATATCCAGGTTTGAGCATTTGAAAAGTATGCGGTCGAAGATCCACATTGAGCGTGCCGTTGAAGTAACTGCTCAAGTCGAGCCCGCGCGAGGCAAAGATCGGTCGCTGGCGATCCAGGGCGCCGTAGGGATAATCAGCCGAAGGTCCAGACGCGACGCGGTAACCCCGAGCAATACTTCCGTGGACGCAAATCCATTCTGTCATCAATGGAATTTTACTTTACAATCTTTAGTAGGTTTATGATAAAACCCATACGGAGACTTTCCACATGAAGAAAATTTTACCCAATATGATGTTGATCCTGGCGATCTTGATCGCTTCATTCTCAGCCTTGTCTGCTTCAACCGTCGAGGCGCAGGGAGCCACCCCGGACATGGTCAACATCCCCGGCACCCACCAGGATGAACTGGGCTGTTCCGGTGAATGGCAGCCAGCCTGTGAAAATACCCTGCTGACCTATGATATCGAAGACGATGTCTGGCAGGGAATGTACGAGATCCAACCCACCAATGATGACGATAAAAAGGGACCGCGCTACAAGGTGGCACTCAACGGCGGCTGGGGCGAGAACTATGGACTCAACGCTACAGCAAACGGAGCGGACATTCCATTGGTCGTGACCGGGCCGACACAGGTGAAGTTCTATTACGACCACAAGACCCGCTGGATCACCGACAATTTCAACAGACAGATCATTGTGGCGATGGGCGATTTCCAGACACAGATTGGCTGTATCAACAACAACGATGCAACCTGTCTGAGGGCATGGTTGGAAGACCCTGATGGCGATGGATTGTATGATGTCTCCACAAGCGGCATCAAAGCAGGGACCTATACCGTTGCGTTCACACGAAATGAAGACGCAAACAATGTGATTGGCGAATCACAGCAATTTACTGTCGAAAAGGATGGCAATGCAGTCTACTTCGGATACGATTCTGCAAAAGAACAATTTGTCATCAGCACTACCGGCGCCCCGGTTGGCAACCTGAACAAGCAACGCGCAGTCTGGATCAGCAAGGATACGATCCTGTGGAACATCAGCGGGGAAAGCGGACTGAAGTATGCACTCATCTATTCCAATGATGCCGCGCTCGTACTCAGCCCGGAAGGAATCCTGAACGGGATCGAAGTCCCTTTGAGTTTTGTCTCCGACAAACCTGATGTAAACATTCTGCGCGATTATCCTTATTTACGCGATTATGCTGTTTTCAAGTTGACAGATACATACAACATCGCAGACATCCTCAAAGGACAGGTCGCCGTTGTGGCACGCAGTCAATCCGGCAGGGATGTGGACGCGACCGGTGTCCAATTCCCCGGCGCATTGGATGATCTGTATCAATACGATGGTCCACTCGGCGTGACTTTCGATGGCGCAATCCCCACCTTGCGCGTCTGGGCACCGACCGCGCAATCCGTCACATTATTCATGTACGATACCGAGAAGGCATCGTATGCGAACAAAATCCCGATGGAGTGGGACGCGTCCACCGGCGTATGGAGTGTCTCCGGCGATGAAACTTGGAAGGGTAAATATTATTTGTATGAAGTAAAGGTCTTTGCCCCATCCACCGGCAAGATCGAGACGAATCTCGTCACTGACCCGTATTCCATCAGCCTTTCGATGAACAGCAAGCGCAGCCAGATCGTGGACTTGAACGACGTTGACCTCAAGCCACAAGGCTGGCACACCTTCCAAAAGCCGTCTCTCGCCGCCCCCGAAGATATCGTCATCTACGAACTCCACATCCGCGATTTCAGCATCAGCGATGAAACCGTCCCTGAAGACTTGCGTGGCACGTATAAAGCGTTCACCGTCAAAGACACGAATGGCATGAAACATCTCACTGACCTGGCAGAAGCAGGACTCACCCACATCCACCTGTTGCCTGCCTTCGATATCGCCAGTGTCAACGAAGACAAGTCCACATGGCAGACAGTGGATGAAGGGAAACTCAAATCCTACCCGCCTGATTCCGACCAGCAATCCATCGCGGTCAGCGCCATCACGGGCACAGATGGATTCAACTGGGGCTATGACCCGCTCCACTACACCACACCGGAAGGCAGTTATGCCACCGACCCGAACGGCACGCTGCGCATCGTGGAGTTCCGTGAGATGGTGCAATCGCTCAACGAAAGCGGACTGCGCGTTGTGATGGATGTGGTATACAACCACACCAACGCCAGCGGGCAAAGCGACAACTCGGTTTTGGATCGTGTTGTGCCGGGTTACCATCACCGTCTCAATGCCGACGGCAACGTTGAAAAATCCACATGCTGTGAGAACACCGCCACCGAACATGACATGATGCGCAAACTTATGATCGATTCGGTCATCACCTGGACAACCCAATACAAAGTGGATGGTTTCCGCTTCGATCTCATGGGGCATCACATGCTCGACGACATGATCGCTGTCCGCGAAGCACTCGATGCGCTCACACTCGAAAAAGATGGCGTGGATGGAAAATCCATTTACATTTACGGCGAAGGCTGGGACTTCGGCGAGGTTGCCAACAATGCACGCGGTAAGAACGCAACTCAACTCAATATCGCTGGAACAGGTATCGGCGTGTTCAATGACCGGTTGCGCGACGCGGCACGTGGCGGCAACCCGTTCGACGATGTCCGCTTGCAAGGTTTTGCCACGGGGCTTGTCCTTGAGAACAACGCCAACGAGTCACGCAAGCAGGAAGATCAGCAAATTCAACTCAACAATTACACCGATTGGATTCGTCTCGGTCTGGCGGGTAATCTCGCCAGTTATGAGCTTATTCGTGCCGATGGCAACAACGTCCCCGGGCGTCTCATCTCCTACAACGGCTCGCCCGCGGGCTACACCAGCGACCCGCAGGAAAACATCATCTATGTTTCTGCTCATGATAACCAGACCATCTTTGATGCGGTTCAAGTCAAGGCACCTGCCGATGCAACGCTCACTGACCGCATTCGCATGAACAACCTCGCGCTCAGTCTCGTCATGTTCAGCCAGGGCGTGCCCTTCTTCCATGCGGGCGACGACATCCTGCGCTCGAAATCCTTCAACCCCAACTCGTACAACTCAGGCGATTGGTACAACAAACTGGATTGGACCTACGAGTCGGACAACTTCGGTGTGGGACTTCCGCTCGAAGGCACCGGTCAATGGGACATTTACAAACCGCTTCTCGCAGACCCGAACCTTGTTCCTGCAAAAACAGACATTACCTTCGCCTCCGCCGTCTTCCGCGAATATCTGCAAATCAGAAAGAGTTCGCCATTGTTCCGCCTGCAAACCGCGAACGAGATCAAAAGCCACCTCTCGTTCTTGAACGCAGGACTTGAACAAACACCTGGTTTAATCGTGATGCGCTTAAACGACACGAATAACGTTGACCCGAACTACAAAGAAGTCATTGTATTCTTCAACGCCCGCCCCGAGGCAGTCACCTTCAGGGATACGGCACCAAACGGCGATTACGTTCTACATCCGATTCAACAGAATTCTACGGATGATGTTGTAAAGCAAGCATCGTATGAAAATGGCACTTTCAATGTACCCGATCGCACCACAGCGGTCTTCGTTATCGAAGAAGAAAAACCTGCTCCCGAACCCACCACTGAGCCAACTGCCGCTCCCGCCGAAACACCCGCATCCAATTCCAGCACGTTGACCATTGCTGGAGTCATTGCAACACTACTTGCCCTGCTGGGATTGGGCATATTCCTGCGGAAAAAGAAAGCATAAAGAAGCTCGCATCCCACGAAACGACAGCGGACACAAGATATCTTGTGTCCGCTGTTTGGAAAATGTTACCCTGAGCGACAGCGAAGGGTCTCTACACCCAGAGTCCGGGACCCTTCGGTTGCAAAGAACGCTCCCTCAGGGTGACATGACGATTATCACTACTCAAACTCCGCACACATGATCCCAAAATAAACATCCACTTCATACGAAAGCAGTCTCGCCTTCATGGGATTCTCTTTCAACACACCCGCCAATAGCGTTGTGGGCCATAAACTATCGGGTTTGCCATCTTCCACCATCTGCATGTCAACCTTCAACAGTTCATCAAGATCCTCATTGCGGACAACACCCTGCATCCAGGCATCATATTTCGCTGAGGCGGGGTCGTATCCATAAGGTCCATCCGCGTCGTGGGCATGACCCTGGTCTGCGCTGGCGATGAAGGCGATACGTTTGTTTGAGGCTTTGATGACGCGTCCGATGGCACGTCCGAAGTCGTAGTGGGAGGCTACGGAGAGAGTCCGCATGGGGGAGATGTGAACAAGTTTCGGTTTGGGGGTGAAGCGATGTCCCAGAAAGTAGAGCGGCACCACCGCGCCCCAATCCAATGGGATGAAGCATGAGTCCCCGCCGCTTGCTCCGTAGATGTAGCGAACAATCGGCACAGACAGTTCATCCGCTTTATCGGCGATGGCATTGGAGAGGGATGTGTCAACATCGAAATCAAGTTTCACATCAGCCGACCAATAAGCATTTGCCTTCTCAGTGATGGCAATACTCATCGCGCTGCTCGCGCGGAAGCCGTGCGGGGTGACGATGACAACTGTATCGGGGTGGAGCGCTTCCAGTTTCGCACCCATCTCCTCCATGGACTTGTGTGTGAGTGCGATCTTGTCGGGATTGTCGATCAGGTCACCGGCGTGCGGGGCGATGCAGGCGTAAATCAAGGACATCATGGACTCCTTTGTGAGACGAGTATACCGCCATGATGAATTTTGTATCCCGTGATAATGGATGGTGTTGTAACCAATTGTCGGTTGAAATGTATTCGGATATTTGCTACCATGATCTTGTCCAAGGAGGTGTTCGCCGCAAAGCACCCACTACCTGCCACCACACCCCATATCACAGCAAAAAGGAGAATGACATGCACAAGCAATTTGTCCGTACCGTATTCATGGGTTTCCTGATCGCGCTGCTGGCATTCGGCGGGATCAACATGGCATCTGCCGCCAAGCCCACACCCACCCCGCCGCCAGGCCCCACACCCACACCCATCCCTGCCACACCGATGCAGGTCTTTGGTGCCTGGCATTGCGGCAACCACTATTGTGACTGGAGCCTTGTCCGCGAGATGACCGAATTCGATACTGCCAATCACTGGTTAATCGACCGCGGCGATGGACACCCGTCCGTGAACCTGGTTGTGTTGAGTTTCGTCAACCCATTGAAGATGTTGAACCAGACCGATACAGGTCTCTATGGCATGATCCCCATCGGCATGGATCAGAACGTGGTGAATTATTTCAAGAGTCGCGGCATCCGCGTCATGCTTTCGATCGGCGGCATCACCTATACCGATGACTGGGATGCGGCGTTGGCGGCGGACCCAACGCAACTGGGACTCAACGCGGCGGCAATCGCGCAAGCAATGGGCGTTGGCATCGAGATCGATTACGAGAACAGCAGTTCTCCCAACATCCCCGGTGTGCAGGCATTCATCGACGCGTACCGCTCCGTCCTGCCATACGATGGAAGCGGAAACAACCACGCCACCCGCCTGACCATTGACGTGGGAGCGGGGGACCGTTGGCTGATCGCCTTGAACCGGCATGCCACGCAATACTGGCTGACTTCTGCAAACCCCGTCCTTGATTATGCCAATGCGATGGTGGGAGGCACATCCTCCGGCACGCCAGCAGATTGGCAGGAACATGTGGACGGCAAGCCACAGTATTCACCGCCAGTCCCGCCGTTGGCTCCGGCGAAGTTCACAGGTGGACTCTATCTGAAAGGGAACATCGCGAACTGCAACAACTTTGCATCATCGGAACAGAAGGCATATGCCAACTATGTTCAAACTGTTCTCCCCAACGGCGCAGGGACAACACCCGGCATGCTTGGTTATATGTTCTGGGCGGCGGAGTATCCTTCATCTCGCAAGGCATATACTGCCACCATTCCGCCCAACACTTGTGAGAATGGTATGGGCGTGGCGGCAACCACATTCAACATCCCAATCCCCATGCCGCCGTTGAGACAAGAGTAATTTTGTGAAAGAGTGAAGTTGAGACCTCCAGAGATCTTCTGGAGGTTGTTTTATACCGCACACGGTTGAGAATTTCGCTTTTTTGAAGGCAGGAGGCGCCATTCTCAACCGTGGGTATTATATAATGACCTCCAATGGAGGCATCATGCGTTTATCGAATCGCGTGGCATTGATCACAGGGGGGAGTCGAGGGATTGGGCTGGCTACGGCAAGGTTGTTTGCAAAAGAAGGGGCGATGGTAATGATGCTTGGACGGGATCATGCTATGGGTGAGTTCGAAGCGAGGTCAATCGCCAATGCCAGGTTCGTTCAGGGGGATGTCACAAAAGCGAAGGATTGTCAGCGAACGGTGGAGGAGTCCATCCAGACATTTGGAGGGTTGGATATCCTGGTCAATTGCGCCGGGATCATTTATCGCAATCGAACCGTCGAGCAGACGATGGAAGATGAATGGGACGCGACGTTCGATGTGAACGTGAAAGGCACGTTTTTGATGTGCAAATATGCAATGCCCATGTTACGCGAGCGCAAGGGATGCATCGTGAACCTGTCGTCGTATGTGGGGTTGGTGGGGTTTCGCGGCGCGTCGGCGTATGCGGCATCGAAAGCGGCGATCATCAACCTGACGCGTTCTATGGCGCTCGATCATGCGCGGGAGGGCGTTCGCGTTAATGCGGTCTGTCCAGGGAGTGTGGATACGGAAATGATCCATGCCGCGTGGAAAAAGTTTGGAAATGTGGAGGAAGCACGGCGGTTGTGGTCGGAGAAGCACCCCATTGGGCGCATTGCACAACCCGAGGAAGTGGCGAAAGCCATTTTGTTCCTTGCCAGCGATGATGCGGGTTTTATCACGGGCACGGCATTGGCTGTGGACGGCGGACTGACAGCGGAATGATGGGTTGTTATTTGGGAGGAAGATAAAATCGATCACGAGATACGAAACACGATTGAGCCCAAATATCAGTTGGAAGCAGAAGAACGCTGATACACGCAAATATAAAGTAAAGATGTAGAGCGACACACCCCGAATTTAATCTTCGGGGTGTGTGATGTCCGTAGTCAATTGACTTAATTTCTTTACCCATCCCCTTCGCTGGCGGGTCCTGATTTGGCAAGCAGGTTGGCAATGCCCTGTAATCCCATCCACCACTGGTCTTTCGGTCGTTGATATTCGGCTTCGATCATGCGGTCGAAGTCGCGCATATCGTGGAATCGGATCTGTCCCTTTTCCATGCCAATGAAAGCACTGTCATGACCGCCTTTTTCACACTGTCCGATCAGATAATCGAGGCACATGCCGGAGAGTCGCGTCGCCTGGATGCGGTCGAATGGGGACGGATCGCCGCCCTGCTGCAAGTGCCCAAGGATGGCGGGGCGCACATCGAACACATCCCTGCCTTCCTCCTCAAAGAGCGAGCACATGAATTCGGTGGTGTATACCTCATTGGCAAATTCGTTACGGATCATCAACCCGAGTCGCTTACCAGTGCTGAATCCGCGCAGAAGTTTCTCGACATCCTCCTGCAGGTCGCGCAGTTTGACCCCCTCTTCGTGCATGTACACACGCTCCGCGCCGGTGGCGATGCCGCCCATGAGCGCGAGGTAGCCGCAATAATGCCCCATCACTTCCACCACGAAACAACGGCGCGTGGCAACAGCCGACTGTTTGATCTTGTCCACTGCATCCACAATGCTGTTCAACGCTGTATCCGCACCGATGCTGAATTCGGAACCGGGCAGGTTGTTGTTGATGGATGCCGGCAGGCAGATTATCGGGATATTGAAGGATGGAAAGTTGGGTCGCTCCTTCAAAAGTAGGAAGGCTGTTTCATACGCAGTCCAGCCGCCAATGATGAGAAGCGCATCAATAGGCTGGTCTTCGATGACGCGTGCAATGCTATAGAGGTCGCGCCCTTTGGGGACATGGCGCGTCGTTCCCAGGGTTGAGCCACCGCGTGTTGCCCAGCCGCTGACCATCATCCAATCCATTACGTCCACTTCGCCTTCGATCAACCCCTCAAACCCATTGTGCACACCCAGCATGATATGTCCCCGGTCCAATCCCAGGCGGATGGCAGCGCGCGCGGCGGTATTCATGCCCGGAGATGGAGCGCCGGCATGCATGACTGCGATGCGGAAACGTTTCTTCGCCGGGTCGGTGGGATGCGGCAGGGCACGTACCATAGTCTTGAAAGTAACAAAAGCATCCTTGAAGGATGAACTGCGCAAAGACATGGCACGCTCAAAGTCCTTGGCTTCCACCGCTTCGGCGACGGCTTGCGTATTCTTCACGCTTTCCATCAGAGGCAGGCGCGTCATGCGGTTGTTGCGGATGCCGATCACAACCGGTTCATCCTTTGAGGTGGCTGTCAGGATCGTGTTGACAGCCTCGTGCCCCATCATCGTGCCGAGGATGCGGTCATAGGCGCTGGGACGTCCACCGCGCTGGACATGACCAAGCACGGTGACACGAACCTCCTCGCCCAGTCTCTCTTCGAGTACGCGTTGCACATCACTGCTGCCAATGTAGTTGCCTTCCTTGTCGCGGGCGCCCTCAGCGAGGATCACGATACTATCGCGGCGACCAGCTTTCCGTCCGGCTTTGAGGCGCTCCGCGAGTACATCCTGCCAGTTCTCCACATCCGGCGGCGCTTCAGGGATCAGCACCCAATCCGCTCCACAAGCCAGTGCGCCCATCAAGGCGAGATAGCCGCAGTTGCGTCCCATCACTTTCACTACGAATGTGCGCTGATGGCTGGCGGCTGTGCTGGTGATGGCGTCCACGGCTTCGGTGATACGGTGCAGAGCGGAGTCGGTGCCTATGGTCATATCGGTACCGGTAAAGTCGTTGTCTATTGAACCAACCAGCCCAACGATGGAAAGGTTGGGATATTCAGCGGCTTCTTTGGCAGTGATCTCTCCGCTTTCAGCCAGTTCCGAGATCAGACCTGCCCATTCCTGCCGGAAGATATTCGCGCCGGTCAGTGAGCCATCGCCGCCGATGACGATCAACCCGTCTATGCCTGCCTTGACCAGATTCTTCGCGGCAGTGCGGCGACCTTCACGCGTAAGGAACGCTTCGCATCTTGCCGACCCGATCATTGTTCCACCCAACTGGATGATGCCTCCCACCGAATCCCAATCCAGCCTGCGGATGTAGTCGCCATCTTCCACCATGCCCTGATAACCTTCGTAGAGGGCGTGAACTTCCAAACCTTTATCCAGCGCGGTGCGCACCACAGAACGGACTGCCGCGTTCATGCCTTGCGCGTCGCCGCCGCTGGTGAGTATTCCAATTCGTTTTGTCATAAGTTCCTACTAAAAAGATATTTTTCCGCCCTGTATTCTACTTCAAAATGCCAAAACCAAAACACCTATGTACACGAACCTTTTCTTTGGTAACGAAATAATAAAAGGAAATTTCTCTACCATCCATTTTAAAACTGGGAAGCTGATGAACGCAGAAAACGCAGGTTTTCTCTTTTTTTATCAGCGCAATCAGCGTTTTTCAGCGTTCTACACGAATTTTGTACGGTAGAGAAAAAGAACTGCTATTGCCGTTTACATCATCTGTTGTCGAAAGAACAGAATCCACCAGGGCGTTTCGTTTCCGGTCAGGGGCGGACAGCCATACGCGTCGGGAAAGCAACCGAACTCGAAGGGTCCCAACTCACTTGCCATCTGCCAATAGTTCCGGGCGGCATTCGACGATAACACGAGGACAGCGATAGCAACGAATATCAGGATCAGCCTACGTATCGAAAGAGACCCGCTTCGTTGTGCGGCAACCATCCCAATGGATAGGATGAGCGCGCAAAGCAGGATAAAGGGTGTCTTGTAACGGGTGGAAATTTCGTCAAAATTGAACATGATCACAAACGGAATAAGGGAAACGAGGAGTACATCGGGGGGCAACCACCGCTTCCATAGCAAAACGATACTGACTGGAATCGCAAGCCAAAAAGAGGCGCCCCCCACTTCTACTGGAATGGGAGGTTTTGGAAAACCCTCCACCGTGACGGCAAGGGACAGCAGCCAGAGCGGCAGGAGACTGGCAAAGGTCGCCAGCCAGGAGTCTTCGGGGAATAAGCGGATTTTCTTTATGCTTTCCACTGATACATCCTTTCCAGTATGGACAGTCACGTAACCAATTTCCTTTTCACTTATTCGACGGGTTCTGCCACGAAGACCGGAATGAGGCGATTGGTTTTGTCCTGATATTCTTGATAAGGAGGAAAGGCTTCCACAGCAATCTTCCAAAGTCGTTCTCTCTCAATCGAATCCACCACTTCCCGAACTCGCATCTTATGAACTTGAGTCTTGTCGCGAATTTCAACATTGGGATCAGTCTTCAAATTATGATACCAAAGCGGATGTTTTGGCGCCCCACCCTGGGATGCCACAAGGATATAGTTGTTTCCATCCGCCACTCTCATTAATGGGGTCTTACGAATGGCTCCTGTCTTGCGCCCGCGATGTGTCACAATGATGACTGGGAGACCCGTGTCCCGCAGGGTCAAACCGGCAGTCCCCTCGCTTCCTTCATACAGTTCAACCTGCTCCGCCACCCATCCCCGTGGACTGGCAATATATTCGTTCATAGTTACCTCCTTTCAAAACTATCAGAAACCATTCTACAACCATCTCCCCAAGTGTCAAGAAAAGAATTTTTACCCCTCACTCACATGGCACCGACTGCTTCTCCACAGGCATGCCGAACGCTTCGTAGACTGGTACCCCGTCCCATTCGGGCGGGATGGGCAGACCAAGGATGTAGGCGGCGGTGGCGGAAGTATCCATGGTGTTGACCAATGTGGTCAGCACGTTCGGTTGAACGAACGGACCGGATATGATCCATGGGATGGTCATATCTTCGGGACGGCTGGAGCCGTGAGTAGTGTCATGCCCGCCGTGATCGGAAGTGATGATGATGAGTGTATCGTCGCGCAAGCCACGTGCATCCAGCTCGGCAAGGATGTTGCCTAACGCTTCATCGGCTCGCTTTGCAACACTGAGTTGCTGCCAGGACATCCAGCCGTATTCGTGTCCCATACCGTCCACCAGCGGGAAGTGGACAAAGAGCAAGCCAAAATTCTGCGGGAAGTTCGCGATCAAATCGTCGGCAATGACAAGGTCACGGTCGTTGATGTAGACAAAGGTATCTGTACTGGAGGGTTCTGTGACCTGGCGCAGTTTTTCCTTGCCCACGTACATCACAGTTTGCAAACCTGCGGCATGCGCGAGATCGAAGATGTCAGTGCCTTTGGCATATCCCAGAAGAGGCAAATAGTCATTCCAGTTTACGCCGTGTTTGGATGGACAAGTACCAGTCAGCATGGAGGAATGGGCTGGCAATGTGGCACTTGGATGAATCGTCTGCGCGTTGAGCGTGTATGCTGCTGAGGTCTGCATGAGGTTGAGTAGGTTCGGCATGGGCGCGGCGAAAATGGCATCGGGGCGGAGACCATCGATGGATAGGATCAGCCCACGGGAGGCATGAGGCGCAGGTGTGGGTGTGAGAGAAGGCGTTTGTGTGGGAGTCGCTGTTTCGGTTGGTGTGGCGGTTTGAGTGGGGGCCTCTGCAAAGGTGGATGTGAAAGTGGGAGACGGGGGAAGAACCGCAGGCGTTGAAACAGCGGGGATCTGGCATGCAAGGAGAAAGACGATCGTGGTGAGAAGCAGAACAGGTTTTGATTTCATCCGGTTATCTTATCCAAACATCACGGCGATGGCAAGATAAAAAACACTTATCCCGGAGAGGCCTTCGTGCTATGGTTGGAAAAACTTTTCGGAGGGATCATGAATATCTTTGATGTATTCACACAGCGACATTCCATTCGTGCATTCACGGATCAGCCAATTGCAGATGATGTATTGAACAGGATTCTTGAATCGGTCAACCGCGCACCGTCTGCGGGGAATTTACAGGCGTTCGATGTTTATCAGGTGACAAAAACAGAATACAAGGAAGCCATCATGCATGCTTCATACGATCAGGAATTCCTGGTTCACGCGCCAGTGGTATTGGTCTTTTGTGCCGTGCCTGCACGTTCTGCGGTGCGATATTCCGAACGCGGAGAGACCCTGTACTGCATTCAGGACGCGACCATTGCCTGTACCTTTGCCATGCTGGCAGCGACTGCGCTGGGGCTGGGGAGCGTCTGGGTGGGTGCTTTCGACGAAGAGGCCGTGCACAAGATCATCGATGCAGATCCCGAACATCGACCGGTTGCAATGTTGCCGATCGGGTATCCGAATGAGGCACCGCGCATCCGCCCACGCAGGACGTTGAACGAGATCGTTCACAGGGTTTGATACAAAAACTCCCCGGCAAAACGCTGGGGAGTTTGCTGCAAAGCAGAGACGTTACCCGTGAAGTTTGTATGTGACAGCCCTGGTTCTGACCAATCGGTAGATGGACTGAATCACTTCAACGATCGAGACGATGATAATGATGACCAGTACCAAACCCGGCAGGAAGCCAAACATCTTCGTGAACACATCGGCGGTGTCAGCCAGAGGCGTACCTGCGAATTTCTCCACATCCAGATCGATCAGCGATGGACCCTTCAACATGGCACTTGCCAATGAGATCGTACAAAGTTCCAGTGCGATCCTGCCCAGACGGGTGAACAGAGTCCATGCCCTTTGACGCAGTTGATACAGGTTGAAGACGATCTGCAAAACGCCCAGCAGGTTGATCCATGGCAGGTAGGTGAAGAAGGCTTTGGACAGGATGGGGATGAACGTCCATACACCGTCGGTGTTGAAGGCAAGCCCAACCACATTCGGATACAGGTTGAAGATCACCAGTCCCGCCACCGTGAAGATGATCGTGGCGACGGCTTCGGACATCTTCACTTCATCGGGATCGGGTTCCTTCGCCAGGTCGGCGGGATTCCATCCGTCTGCGGCTTCCTTTTCAAGCTCGCTGGCAGGCAACACCTGTTCAAGGATCGCGAACACAAGCACAAGTGATCCAAACGCATTCATCATGCCACCGAGCAATCCCAGCCAGAACTGACCAAGGAAGGAAAGGAAATCGGGACCAGCAAAAGAGTCTGTGATCGAAGCGCTTACGCCGTAGCCAAGCAGACCCGCTCCCAGCACACACGCAAGCACAATTTTGAGAATCAACTCAAAGGTCGGATAGAGGCGGGGACCGATCAGGTAACGCGGTCCGATATAGGATTCGGCGACTTTGCGCGGCTCCCCATATTCCTTCAACAAAGCGACCACTGCCGCTTCGTTCTCAAGGGATGCCTGATTCCGTTCCTCGAGCATGTCCTCCAGCGTCGAGCGGATCTCTTGTTCGATATCCGCACGCTGTTTGCGCGGCAAGTACTTGCCGACTTCTGAAACATATCTATCTAAAAGGTTCATTGTATTCTCCTTGCTTATGACATGGTCCTTTAGGACAACATCTTCTGCATGGTCTCTGTCATTGAGAACCATTCTTTTTTTAGTTTGGTCAGCACCGCCTTGCCTTGTGTGCTGATGACGTAATAGCGGCGTGGACGGGCTTCATCCACAATGCGCCAATCGGACTGTAGCAATCCCTGCGACTCGAGCCTGCGGAGCAGGGGGTAGAGCGTGCTTTGATCGATCTCCATGCCCTGATCGGAGAGAGCCTTGAGCAGGGAATAACCATACTCTTCCTTGCTCAACTGGCTCAGCACCGCAAGAGACAGGATGCCGCGTCGCAGTTCCAATAGCATGTTCTGTACAAGTTCATCGTTTTCCATATGTCACCTATGCTCACATAATACTGTATTTCATACAGTATGTCAAGGCACACAATATAGTACGACAGAACTATTTTTGGGCTTCGCGACATCAGAGAAATGTGGAGACGGGTGGGTGGATCAGAACAGCAAAGACCGTATCCCCTGATCCCAACGATGCCATGTTATCATCAACCCCTCACGTTTACCGGTTTTGTTCCCCATGCTTTTACTTTTAGGAGAAATGAAATGACAACAGAAGTAACAGACCCGGAAACAACCACCGCCCCACAGAACATGAAAACCTTCGTCATTATCTGGATCGGGCAATTGATCTCCATGCTCGGTTCCGGTCTCACCGGTTTTGCGCTGGCAGTATGGATCTACGACCAGACGGGCAAAGCGACCCCCTTCGCATTAACCGTGTTGTTCGGAAGTTTGCCCCGCATTCTTCTCCTGCCGGTAGCTGGTTCGCTTGCAGACAGATGGAACCGCCGCCTTGTCATGATCCTGTCCGATACAGGGAATGCCCTGGTCACGATCGGTGTGTTCGTGTTGCTCTCGTTGGGGAGTTTGCAGTTCTGGCACATCTACCTGATTGCCACAATAGGCTCCATCTTTTCAGCATTTCAGGAACCTGCCTACACCGCATCCATTACGATGTTGGTTCCCAAAAAGAATCTCTCGCGCGCAAATGGCATGATGCAAATGGGACAGGCGCTTGAGATGGTTATCACGCCGGTCATTGCAGGCGTACTTTTTGTGACGATCGGCTTATCGGGCATCCTCATCATCGACTTTGTGACTTTCCTGTTCGCGGTCGGCGCTTTGTTGATCGTCCATATTCCGCAACCCAAACTTACAGGGCACGACGAAAAGAAAGCCTCGGTCTGGTCAGATGCCAAATTCGGCTGGGATTATCTCAAGGCGCGTCCAGGGCTCTTTGGCTTGCTCTGGTACTACGCCATGGTCAACTTCCTGCTCAACTGGAGCGGTGTATTAACCGGTCCTATGATCCTCTCGCGTTTTTCTGCCAGCACATTGGGAACCATCCAAATGGTCATGGGACTCGGCATGCTTGTGGGCGGCGTATTGAGCAGTGCATGGGCTGGACCCAAACGCCGCATCACAGCCGTGATCAGGTTCATCGGTCTTGCGCTGGTTGGCATGGTCGTTTCGGGCTTGAATCCCAGTCCGTTTTTTATTGGCGGCGGTCTATTTTGGATGATGATCTTTATCCCGCTTGCATCGGCATCGAGCCAGGCGGTATTTCAATCCAAGGTGGAACCAAGCGTGCAGGGACGCGTGTTCAGCATCCGTGCCATGATCGGGCGTTCGATCATGCCCATCTCTTACCTGCTCGCTGGTCCGCTGGCTGACCGGGTCTTCGGTCCGCTCATGGACACAGGCGGCGCGTGGGCAAACACCTTCATTGGTGCATTGCTGGGCACGGGTGCCGGGCGTGGCATTGGTCTCATGTTTGTCGTCTCGGCATTAATTGGCATCATCGTCACCATTTTTGTATACGCCAACCCACGCATCCGAAACGTCGAAGACGAATTACCAGATGTATTACCCACAACAGCAAATTAAGATTGAGGCGTAATTCCATACGTATTTCACAAAAGGAATAACCTGATGCAAAACTTATTGTTAGGGATCGCGATTTTAGCTGGCTTGTTCTCGGTCTATGTTGACTCACGCCCCACCTGGGATGACACAGGCTTTCTTGTAGGCGGACTCTTGCTCATCAGCGGATTGCTCACAATGCCTGGGCATCGCCGTCCATGGCTGATCGCATTAGCCGTTGGCAGCTGGATTTCAGTATATGAAATTTTCAAGTCACATGACTTCATTATGCTTGTCATCTTGCTCATTCCTTTGATCTGGGCATACGGCGGCTGGTTGGCGAGATTAGGGATACAGAAAACTTTTCACACCACATAAACGAACAGGCGGACATCGCGTCCGCCTGTTTTTATTTATCCTTTTGCCTGCGATACTTCTCAAACCTTCGCAGGAACCTGTAAACGGGTGGCCCAAGCAGGAACATCGCAAGGAGGATTACAAATAATATTTCCCTCCATCCGATTGCGATCACGGGTTTGCATGAGATCAGGCCCAGCCAGATAATCGTAGAAGCAAAAAAGATATTCCTATTCATCGTGCTGCTGAGTATATCAAAACGAGAAGCATTTCATAAGTTCGCCTCTCGTTCAATTTTTGGTTTGTGGTTCTCTCCTCTAGCGCACAGACTCTGTCCACGCTTTTGCCTCCTGCGGGGAGACAAGCACTTTTTCAACGGGAATTCCCTTGAGAATCTCTTCAGGAGTGATGCCGATGTGATAATCGATGCGCACGATGCGACCATCCTTCACCTGAAAAGTAACGGGAATTGGCATGTCGTTGATATACCGCTCGAAGAGCATGGCACACTCGCCTGGCTGGTAATACGGCTCGGCGTTCGGATTGGGTTCCACGCTGTAGACTGCATACAGGCTTTTAACTTGTAGATTTACCAGCATGTTCGTCGCCTCTTCGCGGGAAATCAATGCACCGTGCGAACTCAGCGTGGGGAAGACTTCCAATGCAGTCCCTTCAGCGACACCTTCAGGGCAAGGGGGGGGACCGCCGAGTCCATCCACATTGGCACAAGGGACATCGATGAACTGCATCAAAGCAAGCGTATCATCAATCATGCCGCTGAAGAGTGCTTTCATAATGGGTTTCACTTCCTCTTTGACCGCTTGATTGGACCTGATCTCTGTCGCAGGTTCGATGTCCACTTCAAGAACCTCCGTTGCCTTGGCCGGGACACAGGCGGAAACCAGCACCAGTAGGACAGTCATAACAATAAACATTCTTGTAAACATTTTAACCTCCATTGTTGGATAGGATTTTGGTTCATCACCATGCCCCCATCTTATCCGTTGGATGTTGCCAATAGGTGCGTGGACGGTAACCATGCAAGTACAGCCTGTAACAGTTCTGTTACAAGCGAGGTAGACGTAAGGAGACGACGGTTCCATGATCCACTCGGCTGCGGATTGTCAACTGTCCCCCGTGTCGTTCCACGATGGCGGTGACGAGCGCCAGCCCAAGCCCGCTGCCAGGCAGACCGCGTGCGCCTTTGCCGCGATAGAGTTCCTCTTTAACGTGCGGCATTTCATCTTCTGGGATGCCGAAGCCTTCATCCGCAATTTCGACGACGATGTGATTCGTATCTTCATAGGCGCGAACCTGGATAGCTTCATCGGGTTGGGTGAATTTGACAGCATTGCCCAACACATTGCGCAGGGCAAGGTAGAGCAGGTCTTCATCGCCACGCACCTCAGGCAGTGACCACGGCAGGCGCGGCACGTTCAAGGTGAGGTTAGGTCTGGAGTCGGAGAACTCGGTCACGAGTTCATCGAGCAATTCATCGATCTTGACGGGATTTTGTTCGATCTCGCTGGTCTGTAGGTCGGCGAGTTTGCGAAGTTGCAGGACCATGTCGTTGAGGCGGGTCACTTGAGTGCGAATCCGTTTGAGAGGAGATTCGGTTGGTTGAACAGGATCAGATGTCGGTTGAGTCAGAAGCGGTTCTTCATCCAAATTGGCGAGTTCGACTCGTAAAGTCGTCAATGGATTCTTGAGTTCATGATCGAGTCTCTGTAAAAATTGACGATGCTCCGTTGACGAACGACTCGAGAGAGAATCCGATTCTTTTTGTGTGCGCGATTCAAAGAAAAGATAAATGACTATGACAATGCCGATCAATATTGTGAGAAGGATGCCAATAAGAAAAAGAAACAGACCAAGGCTGGCGCGCAGATAGATGATGAAATCGGTGAGCCAACCGTTGTGATAGACCTGCCAAGCGATGAAACCGAGCGCGACAGGCAGAAGAGCGATAACAGCGAGAGTGAGTTTGCGTTTCATGCGCCGCGCTCCACTTTGGCGATGAAGCGATAACCCGCGCCCGCGGATGTTTCGATGAATGTTGAATCATCGGCTGAGTCTTCGAGGGCGCGGCGCAATTCGGCGATGCGCGCATCCACGGCGCGGCTGGCGACGGCTTTCTCCCAGCCCCAGACCACGTCGAGCAATCGTTCGCGGCTGATGACTTCATCGGAATGGGTCATGAGATATTCAAGCAGTAACATTCCTTTTGGCGTGAGGTCGAGCTCGCGGTCGCGAAAATATGCACGCCGCGCACGCCTGTCGAGACGCAACTCCCCGCTGATCAATATCCATGCCGTAGCGATGGGTTGTGCGCCAGCACGTAACCGCCGCAACACAGCACGGATGCGCGCCACCAACTCATGCGGCTCGAAGGGTTTGTTGATGTAATCGTCCGCGCCTTCTTCGAGCGCCATCGCTCGTTCGGTCGCTTCGCCAACCTGGGTTAGCAAAATGACAGGCGCGAGATTCCCCGCCTGCCGCATGCGACGCAATGCTTCGCGTCCGTCCATGCGCGGCATAAGCACATCCATCACAATGAGATCGGGTTTGGATTTTTCGAGGGCAGACAATGCCTGTGCGCCATCCGAGACCGACTCCACTTGAAAGCCCGCGCGTGTGAGAAAAGCGGACAGGCTGGCGCGTATGCCTGAGTCGTCATCTACAAGAAGCAGTTTTGAGGATTCGGTCATGATTCTTTATCGTGGAAAGTTCTAACCACGGAGACACAAAGACACGGAGAAATTGATTATCAAGCTTCGTGTCTCGATGGTTAACCATCTACTATAAATCCGAATCATTTTAGCATCGGCATCTTAATTCCATGATGCTTCGCAGCCTCAATCGCGATCTCATATCCCGCATCAGCGTGTCTGACCACTCCCATGCCTGGGTCCGTCGTCAGGACTCGTTCCAACCTGCGGGCTGCCTCGGGACTCCCATCCGCCACGATGACCTGTCCTGCGTGCTGCGAGTACCCCATCCCCACCCCGCCGCCATGATGGAACGAAACCCACGTCGCGCCGCCCACAGCGTTGATCAAGGCATTGAGAATCGCCCAATCGGAGATTGCATCCGAACCGTCTTTCATCGCTTCGGTCTCGCGGTTCGGCGAAGCGACCGAACCTGAATCCAAATGGTCCCGTCCGATCACAATCGGTGCTTTCACTTTTCCTGTTGCAACCAGTTCATTGAACTTCAATCCTGCCTTGACGCGTTCGCCATATCCCAACCAGCAAATGCGCGAGGGCAATCCTTGAAACGGGACTTTCTCCTTCGCCATCCTCAACCAGCGATGCAAATGCGCATCCTCGGGGAACAACTCCATGATGGCTTGGTCGGTCGTGTAAATATCTTCCTTGTCGCCCGAAAGCGCCACCCAGCGGAACGGTCCCTTGCCTTCGCAGAACAACGGGCGGATATAGGCGGGTACAAAGCCTGGGAACTCGAACGCATCCGTCACGCCATTGTTGTATGCTTGTTGCCGCAAGTTATTACCATAATCAAAAACTTCCGCGCCAGCCTTTTGAAATGCCAGCATCGCACGCACATGCTTCGACATCGAATCCATCGCCATCTGTTTATATTTTTCAGGGTCGGACTTCCGCAACTCATCCGCCGCAACAACCGACAACCCGGACGGCACATACATCAACGCCTCATGCGCGGACGTTTGATCTGTCACCACATCGGGAACGACTCCACGCTCAGACAGTTCGTGATAAATATCCGCCGCGTTGCCGATCAATCCAATGGACTTCGGTACTTGCTTATCTTTGAACTCCTCCACCAGAGTCATTGCCTCTTCGAGATTGTCCACCACCATATCCACATAACCAATCGCACGACGACGCTCCGCACGTTCGGGGTCAACTTCGACGATGAGTCCCACACCTTCATTCATCGTAATGGATAATGGCTGAGCGCCGCCCATCCCGCCAAGACCCGCAGTGAGAACGAATTTGCCTTTCAACGAATCCCAGTCTTTGAGTTTTGCCAGCGCGCCGAAGGTCTCATACGTGCCTTGCAGAATTCCCTGTGTGCCGATGTAGATCCACGAACCGGCAGTCATCTGCCCGTACATGATGAGTCCCTTTTTGGCGAGTTCGTCGAAATGTTCCCATGTCGCCCAATGCGGGACAAGGTTTGAGTTGGCGATCAATACTTTGGGTGCGTCTTTATGTGATTTAAACACGACAACAGGTTTCCCTGATTGCACAAGAAGCGTCTCATCTTCTTCCAAATTCTTGAGCGACTCAAGAATGGCATCAAACGCCTCCCATGAGCGCGCGGCTTGTCCCCGCCCGCCATAGACAACGAGGTCCTGCGGTCGCTCTGCCACTTCAGGGTCAAGATTATTTTGGATCATCCGGTATGCGGCTTCGCTGAGCCAGTTCTTGCAGGTGAGATCGGTTCCGCGTGGAGCGCGGACAACGCGGGGATTATTCATGAAAACCTCCTTGTTGGATTTGGGTTAATATCTTTGAATTTATTATACGTCACTACCTCTGGAGCATACAAAATGGATTTCACCGTGGCACGCACGCTCAATTCCCTCTATATCATTCTTGACATTATCTGGCTATTGATCTTTGCGGGAATCCTGCTTTACTTCAAAAAACGAATGGCTGTCATCGTTGGGCTTTTCATGGGTGTAGTCTATTTTGTCGTCGATTACGGATTTTTTTATCATTTACTGGGCACACGTCATGTTGAAGGAGCAAACACATTCTGGTTTTTGCTTTGGTTGAGCATGAGTTATGGCTTGACTAATTTCGCATGGATCTGGCTCCTGCTCGACCATGAGGGTCACGCTGTGGAATGGTCATTGCTTCCCATCCTTGGATGGATTGCTGTAGGTCAACTGAGTACGAATTTTGGACCAGGCTTTCCATCAATCTCAATTTCACGCGGCATCGGTTCCTATCACGGCGCGATGGCTTTGATCCTGCTGGCCGGATATTTGATCGTTATTATCAGGAATCTGAGTGGAAAAGATAATGTTAACAGCCTCTGGCTGATGGCGATTGGAATTGGTGTACAGTTCGCATGGGAGGCATCCCTGCTCATCAACGGTATCCGTCCTGCGGTCTGGCAGCCGATTGTGATCAACTCCTTGATTGAGACGAATCTGGGAATACCGTATACCTATTACATTCACAAATTTGTCAGTACACGCTGGAAAGAGGATTTTTCCAGCGTGTAAAAACTCAACAACGAAATTTCAGGAATCAAAGATCCCTCCCATGAGATTTGCCGGGAGGGATCTTGGCACTTGTTATTGCCCGATCTCCACCAAACTATCAACAACCTCCTCAAAATCCGGAAGCACTGTCTCCTTGAATTTGTCGTTGGTATAAAAGTCGAGCACTATGGTCCCCGTGGGCAGGCTGAAAAAGACACCTC
This sequence comes from uncultured Anaerolinea sp., assembly GCA_964436455.1. GTDB lineage: Bacteria > Chloroflexota > Anaerolineae > Anaerolineales > Villigracilaceae > Defluviilinea. Next base: position 27,616 of record CAYTDB010000026.1, read on the forward strand.
TGTAATAAATGGTATTGGATTTACCTGAAGCCCAACTCTCCTCAATAACCAAAACCCTTGTACCACTGGCTGTTTCAGGATAACTTGATAATATGAACTTGAAGTTCTCGAAGGGTTGTTTCTTTTTCCTTTCCGCTTCAGCCCACTTTTCCAGAGCCCGTGTATCATCCTCTTCAAAGATTACATTAAATCCTGTCAGAATTCCATCCTGAATATGTCCTTCGCGGATATCAATGGCTTCAAGCCGAAAAAAATTGGTATCCGAAGATTGAATCTGTGCCAGGCGGTCGATGATCTCCTGATTCTTCTGGACAACATCCAAAGCAAATGCACTGTAGTATTCGCTTTCATTGGGTCGTACCGGCAGCCAGCCAACTGGAATGGTTAATTCAATTCCAGCCTTGTGATCTATGAATTCAGTGGTTTGATCTTCGCGAAATATTAATGATGTTCCTGATAAAGATATTTGGGGAGTAGGCGTGAAAGTTACAGTGGGAACAGTTGTGGGTGTGGTGGTGACAAGCGCTTGTTGGGTTTCTTTCAACAAAGCTTGGGCGGTTCCGACCTGGGATTTTTCAGTCGGGTTGGGGGTATTCGCCAATCCAGAAGATGATTTCTGTCTGGAAGAAACACAGGAAACAAGTAAAAACGATAAAAGGATAACGCCGAGGCTAAATCGTGAGATGGTATTTTTCATTTTCAATACCCTCAATTCGGAATTACAACTTAAAAAATTCCTCCCAATGATTTTGGGAGGAATTTTGTTGATTATATTACTTATGCAGGTTGCACGAGCATGTCTGCAAAGTTGGTGCCCTTCAGACGTTTCACCAGTTCATCCTGCGCATCGCACCAAACCGGCTTGATCGGGCAATTATCATCGAACGTGCAGACGCCGTTATCGCCCACACATTCATTTAACTGGATGGGACCGTCAATGGCCTCCACCACTTCAAGCAAGGTGATGTCCTTGGGGTCACGGGCAAGCGTCACGCCGCCGCGCGCGCCGCGCGAGGTGTGGAGCAGACCCGCAATGGAGAGCTGCGAAATGATCTTTGCCAAAAACGAAGGCGGGATGTTTTGTTCCTTTGCAATCGTACTGGTGGCGGAGCGCTCGGAATTCCCCACCTTTGCCAAGTGCAATACTGCGCGAACCGCATAGTCAGCTTGACGAGTGATCTGCATGGCTACCTTCTTTCTTTCTAACTAAAATAGATAATACCTGTCTCTTAACACGATTTTATTGCCTGATCTTTCGCCCTGCAAGTGATAGAGGTCATGGACGAATTATGACCTTTTACTCCAAATTAAAAAATCCCCCGACCGGTATATCGGGGGAGAAGGAAGGAAATTCAGTCTGTAATGGTCAGGTTTCCAGCCGCCATTTTGACGATGATCGTCAGCATCAGTCCTTCACTGTTTTGGGAATATTCGTTCCCACTTTGTGACCAGTTTGAACTGTGGTTGATGCCAGCCAACGCGCTTTCCACCGTCACCCGGGCATTCACATCCTTGGGGATGATCAATTGAACATTACCCGCGCCAGCTTCGACGTTCACGATGCCATCGTTTGTCAGTTCTCCATTGAAGTCCAGTTTGTAATCGCCGGCGCCGCCGGAAAATATCAGCGTGGAGAAGTTCGCGTTGGCGAGCCCGCTCAAAGTCACGTTTGAGGCGCCTGTCTCATAGCGCAGGATAGACATCCTGGTTTGGTTCGGCTCCGAGAACGACAACTCCACGCTCGACGCGCCGTCCTTGACTGTCAGGCTTGTGAGCGAGAGCCCGCCGAATTCATACTCGCCGTTATAGGCGCCCGCGTTGATGGTCAGATCGATGGGCATTGCGCCAAGGTTCAAGTCCCATACATTTCTGATTTCCTTGAAATTAACGATATTCTTGAAATCGCTCTGCTTGATCTCGACCTTTCCATCTCCCCGGATGATCTCAGGCTTGAGTTGAGGGATGTTATAGACCGCCGTGCCATCCAAAAGATTTACCGCGCCGGGGGATAACTTTAAGGTGCCCGCACCAAACGAAATGATCAAACGCATCTCATCGGACCCCGAGCCTGCCACCGTTATGGATTCCTCCACCAACTCCCCAGGCGCTACGCGCTCAGGCAGGTCGATATCGAAACCACAAGCAAGGCTCGCAAAAGCAAGCACAAGAATTGCTGAAATAATTTTGACGTTCATGAGTATCTCCTTCTGTGTCTAATTACGGGATGGAAGGAGATTGGTTGCATCCTTCGACTGCGGACTTCGCAAATTACGCTCCGTCCTCCGCTCAGGATGATGCCAAGTGCTGCGCTACGTGCCTCTCTTTCGGCACATTGGGAGACTTCATGGCTGCGTTCAACGCCTCATGCACGGAGCGGACTTCGATGATTTCGATCCCCTTTGGATACCCTTCGCCTTTCCGCAAAGCCTTGGGGACGATGGCGGTTTTAAAACCCAACTTGGAGGCTTCCTTCAAGCGCGCCTGCATCTGACTGGGCATACGCAGTTCACCTGCCAAGCCGATCTCACCGATCAGCACCGCATCCGCTTTGACAGGGATATCCTTCCATGAGGAGGCAATTGCCACTGCTACAGCAAGGTCGGCGGCGGGTTCGTCAATTTGCAAGCCACCCACCACGTTGACGAAGATATCCTGCTCGCCAAGTTTGAACCCGGCACGACGCGTCAGCACTGCCGTGATGAGAAGCAGGCGGTTGAAGTCCACACCGTTGGCGGTGCGACGGGCGTTGCCGAATTGGGTCGGAGATGTGAGTCCTTGAATTTCAACAAGGATTGGGCGCGTGCCTTCCATCGTCACCGCAATGGAGGACCCAGCCGCGTTGATCATGCGCTCCGCCAGAAATGCTTCTGATGGATTGGTCACTTCGGCAAGTCCGCCTTCGCGCATTTCAAACACGCCCACTTCAGATGTTGCTCCGAAACGATTCTTGACCGAACGCAGCAAGCGATACGCCTGAAAGCGGTCCCCTTCGAGATAGAGAACCGTATCCACAATATGCTCCAACACACGCGGACCAGCAATGTTCCCTTCCTTGGTGACATGCCCAATGACAAAGACCGAAACGCCAGTGGTCTTTGCCAATTCACGCAATTGTGAGGAACATTCGCGTACCTGTGAGACGGAGCCGGCAGAGGAATCCAATTCAGAGAGGTATACCGTTTGAATCGAGTCGATGATCAGTAATTCAGGTTTGGTCTCATTGATGTGATTGAGAATGACTTCGAGATTGGTTTCGGTGACCAATAAAAGATTTTTCGGTAACGCATTTTTTCCATTCAAACGCGTTGCACGCATCTTGATCTGTCGTTCCGATTCTTCGCCAGATACATACAACACGCGTTTCTGTGATGCCATCTCCATTGCCATCTGCAACATCAACGTGGACTTGCCGATACCTGGGTCACCGCCGACCAACACAATGGACCCCGGCACGATTCCCCCGCCGAGCACGCGTGCAAATTCGCCAATCGGAAGGTGGATGCGGTCTTCACTGTCAGAGGAGACATCGCTTATCGGACGGGGAACAGATCTCCCCGTAAGTCCGCGAACCGCTTTGGTCTTCTTCGACGACTCATCGTGAACGACTTCCTCCACCATGCTGTTGAACGATCCGCATTGTGGGCATTTTCCCATGTACGACGCGGCAACGCGTCCACATTCCTGACATACATATCGTGTTTGTGTTTTTGCCATATTTTCAACTCCCCCCTCTCGCTGTGGGAGAGGGGTTGGGGGTGAGGGAAGTATAACAGAATTTATGTTCTAATCACGTCGTCATCGCGTAGACTTGGTTCAACAACTCCAAAAACTCCCCCGTCGGACGTTCCTTCAAAATTTCCTTGCGAGATTCACGGTCAAGAGTACGAAGCAACAGATACTGCACGGCGTATTTGCGGAACAACCGTTGACCATCCTCTTCCCCATAAAATTCGACACTCTTTTGCAGGTGCTCACGAACAGTCTGTTTTAATAATTCGGGCGAAACCTGTTCGCGATCCAGTCCCGCAAAGATCCATGGATTGGCGATAGCGCCGCGACCGATCATGACCGCGTCACAGTTCGTGTACTGCTTCATGCGCTGGATGTCTGCCATGTTCTTCACATCGCCCGAACCGATGACCGGTATCTTGACCAATGACTTCAGCTCGGCAATCGCGTCCCAATCCGCGTCACCGCTGTAGCGTTGTTCCTTGGTTCGACCATGAATGGCGATCAACGAGCCGCCTTCCTCTTCCACGATGCGCGCGATCAATTTATAGTTTTTGATCTTGTCCCACCCCAAACGGATCTTTCCCGTGACCGGCACCTTGAGCGTCTTCACCAGTTTCCTAAACGTGCGTGCCACCTTGACCGGCGTGGGCATCATTCCCACGCCCGCGCCGCGATCCGCAATGGACTTGGCGGGACAACCCATGTTGACATCGATGATGTCTGGATTCAATGGCTCTATTTTCAACGCAGCTTTGAGCATCAAGTCTGGGTCGTCTCCGTATATTTGAAACGTGATGGGACGTTCGGCTTCTTCAAAGTAAAGTCGCTTGGCAGGTTCCTTTGAACGGCTGAGAATTTTCTCCACTTTCACGAACTCGGTATAACTCATTGCAGAACCGAGCTTCCGGCACAAAGAGCGGAAGGGCCAGTCGGAGTAACCGTCCATGGGCGCGAGGATCACATCCCCGTAAATGGGAACGTCGCGGATATAAAAGGAAGGCGTGGAATTTAAATCTTTGGCTTGCATGTGTCCGGGAGTATATCAGAATGTAAACAGGGAAAATCTCGGTGCTATACTGATCCTCATACAGGAAATTCCCCATGAAAAAACCTGCCACACCTTATGCTATTTGCATTTTGTTCTTGTTTATTACAGGATGCACCTCTAGCAAGCAAATAGTTGAAACCGCCGAATCTGAAACAGACAACGCTCCAACCCAAATTCTCTTCGACGATTTCTCCTACACTGCCACGGATGAAATGACCGCCAATGGCTGGATCATCCGCAGCGGACAGGGCTGGCCCGGTGTGACCGGCGCGTCCTTCCGTGAAGGAAATGTCTCCTTCATGGATTACCCGTCCCAGCCCGGCAATCGTCTTCTGCGCATGACCTCCTCCACCGACGGGACGAGCGAAAACACATTCCAGACACAGATCTGTCATCAACGCAAATATCTCGAAGGGACATACGCGGCACGCGTCCGTTTTAACGATCAGCCTGCTTCAGGTTCTGACGGCGACCAGGTCGTCCAAACCTTCTACTTGATCACACCTTACGATAAACCCTTCAACCCCGATTACAGCGAAATGGATTTTGAATATCTCCCCAATGGAGGCTGGGGCGGAGCGCCGAACACAATGCATGTCACCACCTGGGAAACCGTCCAGATCGAACCGTGGAACGCAGACAATCTCAGCAGCTCGAAGCAGGGACGTCTCTCGGGGTGGCACACGTTGATCGCACAAGTCACAGGCGGAACCGTCCGTTATTTCGTGGATAGAAATTTGATCGCACAACATGGTGGGGAGTATTATCCCGACGCGTTCATGTCCATTAATTTCAATTTATGGTTTATCGATGGCGGCTTGAAAGGTGATGGAACAATCCGCGACTATCAGGAAGATATAGACTGGGTATTTCATATAACGAATGTTTCTCTGATGCCCGAAGAAGTGCTTGCCAAAGTTTCCGAACTGCGGGACTCATCCATAAGTTTTCAGGATACAGTGCCACAAGTTGGTGAATTGGATTCACCATGCGATTTGTGACATAATACCCTCATGTTCATTATCCCCTTCACATCACAGGAAGCGACTCTGGAATCTGCTGGCGGCAAAGGCACGAACCTTGTCCGCCTCACGTGTGCGGGCTTTGACGTTCCGCGTGGTTTCATCATCTCTGCTGATGCCTATCGAGAATTCGTCAAAGCGAATGCGCTGCAAGACATAATCCACGCGACAATCCATGAATTGGATTCTGTGGATGCAAATGGACTCGATGGTGCCTCTCTAAATATCCGCTTTGCTTTTGCGCAAGGGCTCATGCCTTCCGAAACTAAACAGGAAATTCAAACTGCTTATGCAAATCTCCTTCACCCTGAGTCCCTCTCCTCGCGAAGCATCCCCGAAGGGGACAGGGAGTGGGGTTGGGGGGAGGGCGTAGCAGTCCGTTCTTCCGCTACCGCCGAAGACTTGCCCGACCTGTCTTTCGCGGGTCAACAGGATACGTATCTCAACGTTATTGGTGATGAACAACTACTTAAAGCAGTAATTGATTGCTGGAGCAGTCTATGGACAGCGCAGGCGATGGGCTACCGAATGAGAAACCAGATCGCGCATGAGGATGTGTCTCTGGCTGTGGTGGTGCAGGAGATGGTTCAGAGTGATGTCTCTGGCGTGCTGTTCACAGCGAATCCGCTTACAGGGGCGTTGGGTGAATCGGTCATAGATGCAACTTTCGGGTTGGGCGAAGCGCTGGTCTCTGGTCAGGTGGAGCCAGATCATTTCCTTGTGGCTCCTCTCCCCGCGGGAGAGGGGTGGGGGGTGAGGGCAAAATCCCTCGGCTCAAAATCCATTTCCACTCGCAGCAAACCAGGCGGTGGCGTGGAAAGCATCGAAGAAAAATCCGAAATCAAACAAACACTCACCGAGAGTCAAATCCAGCAACTCGCAGAAACGGGACAGCGAATCCAAAAAGAATACGGCGCGCCGCAGGATATAGAATGGGCGTTCGCGGATGGCAAACTGTACATCCTGCAATCGCGCGGCATCACTTCGTTGTTCCCCGTGCCGCAGGTCTCATTCGACCCGCTCATCGTCTGGTTTTCATTTGGAGCCGTGCAGGGATTGGTCGGTCCCATCACGCCATTGGGGAGCGATGGTATTCGGCATGTGGCATCTGGTGCGGGCAATATGTTCGGCATGACGATCAAGCCAGAAGAACTTGAATTGTTTGCTCCAGCAGGTGAGCGGATCTGGGTCAGGATCAGCGACCTGATGCGGCATCCCCTTGGGAGCCGAATATTCAAGGGCGCGTTTAGCTTTGTTGAACCGAGTGTGGAACAGATCTTGCGACCGCTCGCCGCAGACCCGCGTATCGGTGTGGGCGAAGGCAAATTCAAATTCAGTACTGCGCGGCGGCTCATCCGTTTTGCCATACCGATCATGTTGAAATTCATACGCAACATGGCACGCCCCGAAACTGCACGCGTCCGCTTCGATGCAGATATCGAGTCATATCTTGCCTCGGCACAAATCCCTCCCGCATCAGATCGTTTTGAACGATTGGCAAATGTTGTGGCCTTCATGCGTGAGCGCATCGCCAACGTGTTTGCATTCCTACTGCCGCGCTTCATTCCCATTTTTGGCCCGAGCATGGGAGCGCTGGCATTGCTGACCAAACTCTCAGGAGACGCGAATCTTGCCTTGGAAGTAACGCGCGGTCTGCCTAACAATGTAACAACCCAAATGGACCTGGCTTTATGGGGAACAGCGAAGGCGATCCGTGCGGACAATGAATCCAAATCCCTCTTCGCCGCTTCATCCGCCCCGATGCTTGCAAGCCAATTCCTGAGCGGGACTCTCCCCTCCGCCGCGCAGAAGGTTATTGCACGTTTCCTTGAAACATACGGTGCGCGCGGCGTCGGTGAAATTGACTTCGGTCAACCGCGCTGGCGTGAAGACCCAACACCCGTGATGCACTCCCTGCAAAGCTATCTTCAAATTGACCCAGCCTTTGCGCCTGATGTTCAGTTTGCCAAAGGTGAGGGTGCCGCACAGGATGCGACCGAGAAAATTGCTGCCAGTGTGAAAAAGCAACACGGCGGATTCATCAAGGCGAAGATCGTACGCGCCGCGGCAAAGCGTATCCGCTTGCTGATGGGTGCGCGTGAAAGCCCCAAGTTTTTCGCTGTCCGCACGATGGGTATTGCGAAGAAGGTAATGCTCGAAGCTGGGCAGGAATTTGTTGAGGCAGGCACGATAAACCAAGCCGATGATCTGGTCTTTTTGACATTTAACGAGCTGGAGGAATTATCAAGATCATCCAACCGTGAAGCACGCGTAGCTCGCACTGAGCAAAGTCGAAGTGATCGCCAAGAAAATAATTTAGATATTCGCGACCTTTATGCTCTTGGCGGTTCAAAGAATTGGAAATCGCTCATCGCCGAGCGGCGCGCCATCTACGAGCGCGAACTACGAAGAAGGCAAGTGCCGCGTGTACTTATCAGCGATGGACGTGCGTTTTACGAAGGCATCGGCGCGGAGACGGATACTGGCGATGTCATCACGGGCAGTCCCGTGTCGCCAGGCGTTGTCGAAGGTATTGTCCATGTAGTACTCGACCCGCGTGGAACACAGCTTGCCCCTGGCGAGATCCTCGTCTGCCCAGGCACCGACCCCGCTTGGACTCCGCTTTTCATGTCCGCAGGCGGACTCATCACAGAAGTGGGCGGCATGATGACACACGGCTCTGTCGTTGCGCGCGAATACGGCATCCCTGCTGTGGTCGGTGTCCATCAGGCAACCCTTCGATTGAAGGACGGTCAAAAAATCCGCGTCGATGGCACGCAAGGCAGGATAAAGGTGCTCGAATAAATTTTATGATACGATTTTGCATATGAACTTCTCGAAAATTACGGATGATCTTTTTGTCGGTAGTATGCCTTCAGCGAACCACTACGATCAATTGCGCGAACTTGGCGTGCAACTTATTATCAACATGCGCTTCTGGTGCGGACCCGAAACTGACTCTCACCATCAACCCATCTCAACCCTCTGGCTTCGTTCCATCGATAGTCCCCTCTTCCCGATTTCGATCCGTAAATTGATTCACGGTGCAAAAGCCGCTCTCGAAACGATCCGCGAAGGCGGCAAGGTCTACACCCACTGCGCCTACGGACGTCACCGCGGCGTGGCGATGGGTGCATGCATCCTCATCGCACAGGGGTTTGATCCATATGCCGCGATGAAATTAATCACTGAACGCAGACCCGTTGCCGACCCGTATGCATATTACATCCGCCCGCGCATTTTAAAATTTGCCAAACTATGGAACTCGTGACTCTTTGACTTCCGCACCCCAACGACTGATCTTCAATTGATAGACTCTCGAATTCAATCCCGCCTCCGCGAACGCACGCTTCGCGGACTCTCCGATGCCTGTTTCGGCTTTCGAAGAAAATGCAATCAAGCTGGGACCCGCTCCCGATAACGCCACCGCCGAAGCACCTGCGTCTTTCATCGCGTTCATTGCATTCTGCGCTCCTGGTATCAATGGGATACGATACGGCTGGTGCAGTTTATCTTCCATCGCTTCGCCTAACATGTCCATATCACCCACACGGAAAGCCTCGGTCACAATCACTGCACGGCTTATGTTATGGATGGCATCCTTGCGGTCGATCTGAATTGGTAAAAGCGCGCGTGCCTGTTTGGTGGGGAAATCAAAATCAGGCAAGACCACAGTGATCTGGATTGGTGAGCGTCTGCTGGTGAGGGTCAATCGCAATGAGACCACATGGTTCTCATGAATGATCGAAGCAACCAATCCACCTAACATGGCAGGCGCCACATTATCGGGATGCCCCTCTGTTTCGATCGCAAGTTTGAGAATCTCCTCCCGCGAAAACGGATTCCCCAACAGCGCGTTCGCACCGAGCATCCCCGTCAGCATCGCCGCTGAACTCGAACCAAGCCCCGATCCCAACGGTATACGGTTGATACACTTGACATGCAACCCTGGGCAGGGTTTATCTGCTAATTGATAAACCGATAAAGCCGCATCCACAATGGCATTGCTCGCATCTGACGGAAGTGTATCCTTCCCCTCGCCTTTAACCTTTACCGTGACTTGACCATCCGTAGTTTCGGTGAATTCAGCCTCATTCCAAAGATCGAGCGCAAGACCAAGGGCATCGAACCCCGGTCCAAGATTGGCTGTTGTTGCAGGGACTTTGACTTTGATTTTCATAGTTTTTACCACAAAGGACACGAAGTGCACGAAGAGAATCTTCGGAAAGACTACTCGATCCTCATTCGTTTAAACTTGGTGTCCCTTGTGCCCTTCGTGGTAAAGAGTCATCCCAATATCACCTCTTCCAACGCCTCCAACTTCGTCGGCACGACCAGCGGCTTCTGCATATCCTTCGTAATGATGTCAGGATCTTTCATACCGTGACCAGTGCAGACCGCAACCACTCTTTTTCCTGCAATCTGCAACCTTCCACTTGCAACCTCTTGCGCCAACCCCGCCAACCCCGTAGCAGACGCAGGTTCCACCCAAATACCTTCGAGTTGGGCAAGCAATCTTTGCATGTTCAATATCTGCTCATCGGTGACCGCGATAATTCTTCCTTTGGATTCTTCTGCGGCTTGCAACGCCTGTTCCCCACGTGCAGGCTTTCCAATGCGGATTGCGGTTGCGACGGTTTCAGGATGTTCAACGGGATGTCCCAACACAAGCGGAGCGGACCCCGCGGCTTGTACTCCCAGCACCTGCGGTAAACCGGTGGACTTAATTTCATTGTATTGTTTGAACCCCGCCCAATACGATGTGATGTTCCCTGCATTGCCCACAGGCAAACACAACCAATCGGGAGCAGACTCGAGTACGTCACAAATCTCGAACGCAGATGTCTTTTGTCCCTCGATGCGATAGGGATTGATCGAATTCACCAGGCAAATCGGATGCTTGTTCGTGATCTCAACGACCATCGTCAACGCATCGTCGAATGAACCGTCAATTTGTATGACTTGCGCGCCATAGGCAATCGCACCCGCCAACTTCCCCGCCGCGACCTTTCCCTGTGGAATCAACACAATGGACTTCAACCCAGCGCGTGCCGCGTATGCTGCGGCTGAGGCAGCCGTGTTACCCGTAGAAGCACAAATAACAGTCGTTGCACCGCGCCCCAACGCTTCGCTGACAGCCGCCGTCATGCCGCGGTCCTTGAACGAACCTGTTGGGTTGAGGCCCTCGTACTTGATGAACAATTCAAAGCGCTGTCCTGCGACCGAAGGGAGTGTCGAAGGGTCGCCACCAAGTTGGCGGGATAAGTTGTCCACCTTGATCAAAGGTGTGTTGCCCTCGAGCAGGCTCACGGTCCGCGAATGAGGCGGGAGGTCGAGTAGATGTACGTATTTGTGGAGGAGTCCCTGGTAAATCATGGGCGCAAGTTTAGCATAAAATCTCATGTAGACTTCATGTTTATGGATATACTTTTCACGATGAAACTGAATCCGATGGTTGTCGCAATAGCATTTTTATTGTTATCTGCATGTGGTGTCACACCGACGCCATCCGTTCCCAGTACGTGGGAAGCGTCCGCTACAGAGTCAGTTTATCCATCCGTTGTTGTCCGTGAATCTGTGACAGAGTCCGTTACTCCATCCATCCATTTATCCACTTCAACATCCGTTCCCCAATCCGTTTCCCCAACCCCAAAACCAATCGCGCTCGACCCAACCGAATGGAAAACATGGTCGGTCATTCCATCCTTCATCGACCCAAGTCTGCAAAATGTCTATGAACGCGGATTATCACTCGGCAACAACCCGTACGCCTTTTCGATCTTTGGCGATTGTCAAACACGCCCCGGCGAATTCTTTGGTGTGTTCGAAACAGACCAGACTTTGATGCAAAACCTCTCGCCCGAACTGCGCGAGACGGTCGAACAGTTCAAAGGTTCGTTCAATCGCGATACATCCACGTCACAGGATGGTACAACGCCCGGTGCATTATTGTGGACTCAGTGGCATCGCGGTGAGTACGGATGCACCTTCGCTGAGACTCCCGTCGAATGTGAACTGCGGACTCATCATCCCTCTTTTGTCATCATCCAGGTTGGCACACATTTTGAGTCGCGCAACACCGAATACCTGCGCAAGATCATCAACCAATTACTGGATGCAGGCGTGGTACCGATCCTTGCCACCAAAGCGGACAACCGCGAAAAAGACGAACGCATCAACCGTGACATGGCACTGCTCGCCTCCGAATATGACCTCCCCCTCTGGAATTTTTGGGCTGCCGTTTCCGACCTGCCGGACCGTGGACTCTACACCCGTAGTGACCGTCCCTTACAGGGTGACATCTACCTCACCGATGAAGCCGCACAAATCCACCGCATGACCGGGCTGGCAGCGCTCAATGCCGTTTGGCGCGCGGTCGCGGTCACTGGCAAATAAAAAGACTCCCGTTGTGGGAGTCTCAACTTTCCAACCTTTCAATTTGCAACTTTCTACCCCTTAAGCGGCGGTGCATCCTTGTCGTACACGAATACCTGAATATCCAAACCGTCATTGTTCAACATATCGATGGCGGGTTTGAAGGTCGCGTCCTTGATGCCTTGAATGTCCCCGGCAGCAGCATAGACGCTCAAACGCGCCTCCTCATCAGACATCTTAACGGTCTTGATTTCGGCGCTCGCGCTCACACCTTTGATCACATCTGACATTTTCTTGATCGCATCATCCAAAGACATACGGGTCTCCCGATTTCAAAACATTATATTGTCATTTCGCCATCTTCGCAACTGTCACGCCCGCGCCGCCTTCGTTTTCCTTCGGTTCCTCAAACGAGATCACATACGGGCTATCCTTCAAGGCGTTGCGCACCGCGTCGCGCATCTTGCCCGTCCCTTTGCCATGCACGATCCGCACGAACAGCAAACCAGCCGAATAGGCGCGCTCCAGATAACGCTCCAACTCATCCAGACCATCCTCCACCAGCTTGCCACGCAGATTCAACTCCAACCCCGGCGATGTTGTTCCAGCAGGCACACGAGTGCTGCCTTCTGCATTCTGCTTTCTAACTTCCTTCTTTTCTTCTGGACTCTCGACCTCCTGACCTTTTCTCGCCAAATCGACCAGCCTCGCCCGCACGCGCAGACTCCCGATCTGGATCTCCGCGTCAGACTCACCCAAAGCTGTCACCACCCCATCAGCATTCAACGTGCTGACAGTGACCCGCTCTCCGAGAGACAATGGACGATTGACGATGGACAATGATGGTCCATGATCTATCGTCTGTCGCCTTTCAACAGGCGCTTCCACTTTTTCTTCAATAACTTCAACCTTCTCTTCGAGTGCCTTCAACGCCTCAAGCGGCTGTTTTGCCTTCTTCAACTGCGACTTCAACGAATCTATATTTCGCTTGAGGATGGCAACTTCCAATTCACCTTCTGCCCGGGCTTTGGCAAGGACTTCACGGCGTTCGTCTTCGATCTTTTCCAAACGTCCTTCGAGTTCCTTTGTCTGCGTTTCGAGTCTGTCGCGCGCCTTCTCCAGTTTCTGGCGTTCGCGTGAGGTACGGTTGCGTTCCTTGCGGATATCGTCAAGCAGTTTGTCGGCGCGCAAATTGTCGGGGTTGATCTCTCCTTTTGCTGATTCAATGATCGGCTGGGGAAGACCAAGTCGCTGTGCAATGAGGAGCGCGTTCGAGCGTCCGGGGAGTCCGATTTCGAGATGATAGGTCGGACGCAAAGTCTTGATGTCAAATTCTAAAGAGGCGTTGACCACACCTTCCGTGGCATGTGCGAAGGTTTTGAGTTCGGGGTAGTGCGTGGCGACGAGGGTCGTACATCCCGTTTCGAGCAGGTGATTGAGGATGGCACGCGCCAATGCCGCGCCTTCCTGCGGATCGGTGCCTGCCCCAAGTTCATCGAAGATGACCAGCGAACGCGCATCGATCTGTTTGAGGATGCGGATGATATTTGTGATGTGACCGCTGAACGTGCTGAGCGATTGCTCAATGGATTGCTCATCACCAATGTCGGCAAAGACATCGTGGAATAGCGGTAACTCCGAACCACTCTCGGCAGGGATATGCAATCCACTTTGCGCCATGAGCGCGAGAAGACCAACCGTTTTGAGCGAAACCGTCTTGCCGCCCGTGTTCGGACCGGTAATGATAATGGCACGTGTGCCGGGTCTGGGATCAACATCAATGGGAACGACGGTGGCTGAGTCGAGGAGGGGATGACGAGCATGAAGCAACTTGATTTGCGATTTACGATTTACGGCTGACGACTGATCACTACCCGCTTCCTTCTGCTTTCCGCTTTCTGCTTTCTTTCGTCTTTCCTCTTTCGTCTGATGCAACACCGGCTCACTAGCACGTAATTCCTCCGCATACTTCGCCTTCGCAAAAACCAGGTCGAGCACCGCGAGGTTTTCCACGCCGTATTTGAATTCGAGTGCATGTTCGCCGATCTGAACGGAAAGTTCATGAAGGATTCTCCGCTCTTCATCGCGTGCATTTAATTCCAATTCACGTACCGTGTTGTTGAGTTCCACAACTGGTAACGGTTCAACGAACAACGTCGCGCCGCTGGAAGATTGGTCGTGGACAACCGCCTTGATCTGCCCCTTGAATTCTGCTCGCAATGGGATGACATAACGCCCGTCCCGTTGAGTGATGATGGGTTCCTGCAGCTTGTTCCCTGAATCTGTCAGATATTTTTGCAAACGCGACATCAACCGGTCGTGCGCGATCTTGATCTCACGTCTTAGCGTGGCAAGTTTCGGGGAGGCAGAATCTAATACTTCACCGCGATCTGAGAGGATGCGCGTGATGGCATCCACAATGCCGTGCGTTTCGGGCAGTCCCTCCGCGATTTGGGAAAGGCGTGGGTACTCGTCCACCTTTTTCTCAAACGTTTTCTTCAACTCGCGGCACGAGATCAGCGTGGATTTCACATCCAGCATTTGCTGCGGATCGAGCACGCCGCCGCGCGCGGCCAAATCAACTGCCGGGCGGATATCGTGCGCACCGCCAATGCCCACATCCTGCATGGAGAACAACCTGCGCGCCTCGGTTGTTTCGGCGAGACGGGCAAGGGCAAGGTCATACGAATCGGTCGGCTCGAGAGAGCGCGCCAACTCCATCGAAGCGGAAAAGTCGCAGAACGATCTCAGCCGCTCGCGTATCTTCGGGTATTCCAGAACTTGCAAACTTTTAGCGTCCATTGCATGGAATTATACCCGTGGGCATTATATAAACCAGAGCCGTTTTTAGAAGAAAATGACGGATGGTCTTGAAACATCCGTCATTTGTCATTTGAATCTTCTTTTTAAGTACGGAGCAAAGGAATCCGAAAGCTCTGCTTTCGAAATTTGCAGTAAATCCTGAAGTAGAGCTTAAGGATCCCAGCCGCTGATGTAGAGGGGTTATTGCTCTTTCCTCGCCGCCAGCGCCGCACCGACGATCCCTGCCTCGTTCAAAAACTGCGCAGTGATGACCGGTGTCTCAATCCTAAGCAGAGGAATGTATTTATCAGATTGCTTGCTGATCCCGCCGCCGACAATGAACAGGTCGGGCCAGAAAAGTTTTTCCATCTCTGCAAGATATTTATTCAAACGTTTGGCATATTTCTTCCAGGATAGATCTTCCAGTTGACGTATCGCATCAGAGGCGCGGTGTTCAGCATCCTTGCCTTTCATATCCAAATGACCAAATTCAGTATTTGGTAACAACTTTCCGCGATGGAAGATGGCTGTGCCGATGCCCGTTCCCAGCGTGATCATGATGACGGTTCCGGGCTGACCTCTGCCTGCTCCAAATTCTATTTCTGCCAGCCCCGCCGCATCCGCGTCATTGACTGTGGTGGAGGGGCAGCCCGTTGTCTTGGTAAAGAGTTCATCGGCGTTTGTCCCCACCCATTTCTCGGAGATATTGGCCGCCATCATCGCCACTCCTGTTTTGATCGGCGCAGGGAAACCAATACCGATCGGTCCGCTCCAGTTGAAGGATTTGGCGATCTCAGCGACGACATCTGCCACAGGCTGGGGTTCAGCCCCCTTCGGAGTCTTGATGCGGAGTCGTTCGGCAGCTAATTCTCCAGTTGCTATATCCACTGGCGCACCCTTGATCCCTGAGCCGCCAACATCGATCCCGAGTATTTGCATAAGTCACCTCCAGTATTTTGTTGAATGTACCATAGATGAGGATGAAGCGGAATATTATTGTTTGCGTCATTGACAGGTTATCCAATCAGAGAATTGCCCTATCTTTTTTCGAATTGTGTGATAAACTCTTGCCGCTCTGTGAAGAGCATAAATCTTGGGAATTGTTTTGGTCACTCTGAATGATAGCCCGATGAACGTGTGTCGGGCTTTTTTGTTGGGCGAGCCAAGCTGAAAAGCGAGGCTTGATTGGCAGGAAGGTGGTTAAACGGAGTCATCGGAACATCCCGCTACATATAAGGATAAAGATGACAATCGAATTTACCTCCCTGAACCTGCGTGACGAGGTCATGCAGGCAATTACCGAACTTGGCTATTCCACGCCAACGCCCATCCAGGCGGGAATGATCCCGCTGATGCTCACGGGCGTGGACGTGATCGGTCAGGCACAAACCGGCACTGGAAAGACCGCCGCCTTCGCCCTCCCCATTCTCCATAGTTTTCAACAACAAAGACATGTACAGGCACTGGTCCTCGCCCCCACGCGTGAGCTCGCCCTGCAGGTTGCCGATTCGATGACCGAGTATGGCAAACATCTCAATGTGCGCGTGCTCGCCGTCTATGGTGGTCAGCCTTACGGACCGCAGATCAGTCGTCTCAACCGCGGCGTGGATATCGTTGTTGGCACGCCCGGACGCCTGCTCGACTTGATCGAACGCAATGCACTCAACATCAAACATATCCATACCCTCGTGCTCGATGAAGCCGACGAA
Source organism: uncultured Anaerolinea sp. (assembly GCA_964436455.1). Classification (GTDB taxonomy): domain Bacteria; phylum Chloroflexota; class Anaerolineae; order Anaerolineales; family Villigracilaceae; genus Defluviilinea. The sequence continues at coordinate 44,304 of CAYTDB010000026.1, forward strand.
ATGCTCAACATGGGCTTTATCGAAGACATCGAGAAAATTCTTGCGGAGACGCCTGCGGAGAGGCAGACTGCGCTCTTTAGCGCCACCATGCCTCCGCGCATCCGCTCCCTCGCAAGCCGCTTCATGCGGGACCCTCAATCTGTCACCATCAAACGAGACACCACCAACGCCTTAGCCATCGAACAGCGCTACTATCTTGTTCACGAATCGGATAAGACCAACGCCCTTACACGTCTCTTCGAGATCGAACCGATCAAGAGCGCTCTGATCTTTGCCCGCACCCGTGCAGAGACTGCCACTCTCGCGAACGAACTCGTTGTACGCGGCATCCCAGCCGAAGCCATTCACGGCGACCTCGACCAGAATGCCCGCGAACGCGTCCTTGGACGATTCCGTGCTAACCAATTGAAAGTATTGGTTGCCACCGATGTCGCCGCCCGCGGATTGGACATTGACGACATCTCGCACGTATTCAACTATCATCTTCCAGATGACGCGGAAGTATACATCCATCGCATCGGACGCACCGGCCGTGCCGGAAAAGCCGGGGTGGCAATCACACTGCTCTCTCCGAAGGAAAAACGCCGTATGCGCGAAGTGGAAGCACTCACCAAACAAACCGTCACAAAGATGGAACTGCCTACCGTCGCAGATATCCACCGTTACCGCGAGAGCAAGGTGGTCGAGAATTTGAAGATCTGGCTCGGGCGAGGACGTTACAAGCGCGAACTCGAAATGGTGCAGGAACTGATCGATGCCGGTTTTGACGTAACCAACATTGCCGCCGCCGCCATCAAGATCGCACGCGCGGATGAAAAGCAGCGTCCCATTGCAGAGGTAGGGGAGGTCAAGTCTGACTATCGAAGCAATGAAAAACAATATAAGCCCAAAAACGCAGGAAGGGAGACCTTCGGAAGACGCGAACTGCCCATCAAGAGTCCTGCCAACCGCAAGCGTGGAGACTCGTCGCATGAAGAAGGCATGATCCGTTTGAAGATCAACAAGGGAAGATCCAGCGGCATCCGCCCGAATGACATCGTCGGTACAATTGCATTCCACGCGAACATCCCGGGCTACACCATCGGCAAGATCCGCATCGAGGACACATTCACGTTCGTGGACATCCCCGAAGACCTGATCGATCAGGTGATGAAACAGAACGGTAATTACCGCATCGGAAAAGAGAAAGTTAGTCTGGCAAAGGCAAAGTAAAACATGACACATCCCAAATTTAATCTTCCGAT
>CAYTDB010000026.1:45647-53840 GCA_964436455.1 uncultured Anaerolinea sp.
AGAGACTCTTCGCTCTGCTCAGAGTGACAGTAAGTATTTATATTCTTCACCCAAAAGTTTTTCCAAGTACGGCGTGATGCCCCAGAAAGATTTCAGTTTTCGATACTGCTCAACCCAGCGTTCGTTGCCAGGCTGGGACGTTTTCGCGGCGCGGATCATCAGGTTCTTGGCGGTGTGTTCGATGGGCACGAACTGAGTCACATCGGTGCGATAGCCCATGATGCGGAGTATCGTCGCGCGGAGTGTGTCGGTCAGGATGTCGCCCATGCGCTCGTAGAAAATACCATCCTGAAACACGGATGCAAATTGGTCAGGCAATTCGATACGCGCCATCTGCTCCTGCAAGTCATGCTGGCAGCATGGCGCACAGATGATGAATTGGCTGCCCCAGCGAATGCCTTGGGCAATGGCATCGTCGGTGGCTGTGTCACAGGCGTGTAGGGCGATGACCATGTCTGGATGAGTGTCGGTATTGTAATCGGCAATGTAGCCGGTTTGAAATGAGATGTGCTCCCAACCCAGTGACGCGACTTTCTGTTTGTGGCGGTCAATGAGATCGTCATTGACATCCACACCAGTGACATGGGCATCCAGTTTGAGGATCTCGTGCAAATAAAAGTAGATCGCAAAGGTGAGGTAGGCATTGCCGCAGCCAAAGTCAATGACATGGAAGGGCCGTCCGCTTTTGGCGTAGAACGAAGCGGTTTCATCCACAAGACGCAGGAACTCGTTGATCTGTCTGTACTTGCGCTGCATGTCCGCTTTGATGCGTCCATCCTGGGTCATGATGCCCACGGCTTTGAGGAACGGTGCGGCGTTTTCATCAGTCAGCAACTTGTTCTTTTGGCGGTCATGTGACAGGTCAGCGTTCGCCACAGTTGGCTTTGACTTACTGACCAGCGCCTTGCCCTTCTGCGTAAAGTTGACCTGCACATTGCCCGAGCTGCTCTCGACGAAAATGTTGCGGAAGGGAAGCGCGAGCAGTTCATCCACCTTGGATGCGGCTTCGTCAAGGTAGTTCTTGGTGATATCTTTCTTCTCGTCGAAATACGAAAACTGTAAATGGACTTGTCCTTTGAGTTCCACAGGGCGCACCACAACCTTCACCCACGATACGGATGCCCCTTTCTGTTCGCCACTGAACACCGCACGAATAAAAGTATCAGAGGCAAGAATACGCTCACGGATAAGCTGCTTGTAATCAGAATCCATATTTTGAGTATACCCGACAGTTGGCATTACAAATCATTGACATCGTTTCGTATCTCTTCTACACTAGCCGCATGAACAAAAACAATGCCCGCACTGTCTGGTCATCCGATAACGGCGACCAGCGAAAGAAAGAACAAAAGCATACAAGCGTCAAATCCCTGCCGCCTCAACAGCAGACTGCCTACCTGCATCGCAACTCAAAAGGTCGTGGCGGGAAGTCTGTTACGCTGATAAAAAATCTTATGCTTTCAGAAGAGGATATGAAGTCACTGGCAAAGAAGATCAAACAGGATTGCGGCGTGGGTGGAACGGTCAAGGATGGGAGTATCGAGATCCAAAGCGAACAGCGGGAAAAGATCGCAGTCATTTTGCAGAAGCTGGGATATAAGGTCAAAATCGCGGGCGGGTGATCATTATTTGAGAGCGTACATCAAACCTTGTACATGAAGATGCAGCAAAGTCCATTGTTTACGTCTTATCTACGTAATACTTGTCCATAGGAAGAATTTCGACAAGCGAGAATCTTTTCGAGTTATTTCTTCAATTTTCTTGCCCGCCTCTTTGCCCTGCCGCGCTTCATCAACTTTTCGATCCAGGCTACAAACGGCTCGGGCGGCAGATACTCGATCACCGCGAACTTCTCCAACCCTCGCGATTCAAGCACGGCGTTCGCGGCTTCGATGCCTGTTAAACAAGCACGCTCCAAAAAGAACGCGGGAGCGGGGTGGCGTACCCAATCGCCTGCGCAGAACAGATTTTTCCAAGGCGTAACCGTTCCCAGCCACGCATCCTTAGCTCCAACCTCTGGCAGTGTATGCACTTCGGAATTCCTCTGCAAATGTTGCCCCACGCGGTGTCCGCGCAATTCAGGGAACGCCTGCTGCACATCATCAATTGCGCGCGTGATCAACGCCGCATCGGGTTGCGCCAGCACCTCAGGAGGACCATACACATGCGTCTCGATCGCGCTCCCGCCCGTCTCACGCGCCCAACGCCGATACGGGTCATACAAACGGTCCAGCCAGAAATAATTATGCACAGTGAAATCGCCTGTGAAGATTCCTGCTTCCGCACTTTTCTTTGGCTTTGCATCAAACCACAACCGGATAACCGCATTCGACAACGCACGCGGGAAAAACAACTTATCCACGTCCTCGCCAAAACTCGCGCCCAAAACCTTCTTCGCATTATTGGGATCTGTTGCCAGGATGACCTCACCCACCAATGCGGACTCTGCACCCTCCGCCGTTTCCCACTCAACAAGCCATTTCTCATCTCGCCTTTCAACCCGCTTCACGATGGACCCAAGCCTGATTTCTCCTCCGAGTTCTTTTATCTTCTCTGCAAGCGGTTCGCAGACGCTTGTTCCGCCATCATTGGGAAGATAAGTGAACATCCATGCATCGCGGCGCATCAATGTGTAAAAGCGTAGAAAGGCGATGAAACCTGATATCGAGACCTCATCAGGATGTGATGAAAGTCCGTTGCGTGCCAGCCCAAGAAAAAGCGACTTGATCGCTGGCGACCATCGCTTTGTCATGTCGCCGAGCGTGAGTCCCTCCATCGGCTGATTCTCCGCAAATGGATCGATCCCCACCGCCATGATCAGCCCAGACCACACGGCGAACAACGATTCCCAATCGCGCGGATAAAGCATCAACAGGAAGCGTAGGCTCAGGAATAATCGCAAATAATGGAACGGAGGCGGGATGAACGAACGCCGGATTCTGGAACCAACAGGAGTCATACGCACAAGCGGACCGTATTTGTAGATCCAATTTTCTTCCTGTGCAGGGACAAAGACTGGGCGCAGGTTATGGCGCGCCAGCATCGCCTGCAAATTGCGATATTGTGACCAGATGCCGTGCATGCCATGTTCCAGCCGAAAGGAATGTCCGTTGATCCGAATCGTCTCCCCACCCGCCAACCTGCCGCCAATGAATTTTTCATCCGCTTCGAGGATCAATGACATGAGTCCCCGCTCGGCAAGATGCAATGCCGCACTCAACCCCGCCACACCTCCGCCAATAATTAAGACCTGACAGGTTTCCAGGGAACCCTGTTTAGCCGAGTTGATATTCATTCACGATACCCATGATTGATTTCGACACGATAAAACCTGTCAGGTCTGATATTACCCTGGGGCATAAGCAGTTAATTCATTCCCGCGTAATCGTTCCTTCAAATATTCAAACGGATGCGCCTGCATCAACGATGGTTCTGCATAGCATTGCTGGAAACACGAGACACACGAAGTCGGTGCTTCGCCATATTTTCGTCTGGCAATCGTCCACGCTTCCTCCCATGTATCCACACTCAACAAATTAACCGCACGTCCGCCCTGCTCACCGCCTGCCTTCTCCATGGGACGGCAGGGATAGGCGAGCCAGCCATCGGGCATGATGCGTGGCACAAGAGTGGGATAACATTCATAGGGAATTTGGTCGAGCAGGGTGTTGTAGTAGGTGTAACTGCCTAGGATTGGCACGCCGTGTCCTTTGAGTTCGATCACTTTCTCGATGAAGGCACGATACTCTTTCGATGTGACCAATTCATAGCGCGGAAGGTTATTCACTGCCTGCGGCGAGAATGAGATGTGGACATGGTTCTCCGTACAGAACGCGATGAGCCTGTCCATGCTGGGAAGTGTCTCAGGGGTGATGACAGCGTTGAGAATCAGTTTGAAGTTATATTCCCTTTGAAGTGAAGCAGCTTCACGCGCGTTGGCAATGACCGTTTCGGCGTAGGCATCGGGCACACTGACCATATTCAGGGTTTGTGGGTCAACAGAGTCGAGGCTGATGATCAGGTTATTTAGAAACGGAAGCAGTTGTCGGTTTTGAGAAAGAAGCGTACCGTTCGTGATGAGACTGATCTCATGGAAGCGTAAGTCATCCCGCGCATAGGTAAGTAAATCCAATAATTGCGGGTACAGCAACGGCTCGCCGCCCGTCAGCCAGAGACGGTCCACTCCTGTGCGGATGACTTGCAGTATGTGCTTTGCGTCTTCGAGCGGGTGAGCAGGTGTGACCAGGTGATTGCGTCGCGAGCCAAAATCTTCACAATAAATGCAATTGAGGTTGCACTGCATCGTCACATAATAGACGGCGATGTGCGGGTCGAGCGTAAAGTCGCCGCGTATGATCTTGAGAAGGTTACCCAGATACGTGAACATGGCGTGGATTATACCCATGCACGGTGGTAAATCGGGTTGCCATTCTGATACAATCACTTCCATATTTTCAAATCATGAGGTAGATATGGCAAAACAAACCTTCAAATGGGACGATCCCTTTTTATTCAACGACCAATTAACCGACGAAGAACGCATGATCCGTGATACAACACGCAGGTATTGTCAGGATAAATTGATGCCGCGCGTGCTGGAGGCAAATCGGGAGGAGGTCTTCCAAAGGGAGATCATGAATGAAATGGGAAGCATCGGGTTGTTGGGACCAACCACCCCCGAAGAATATGGAGGCGCGGGTTTGAATCATGTTGCGTATGGATTGATCGCCCGCGAGATCGAACGCGTGGACAGCGGTTATCGCTCAGCCATGTCGGTCCAAAGCTCTCTTGTGATGTATCCGGTTCACACCTACGGGACGGAGGATCAGCGCAATAAATATTTGCCAAAGCTGGCAACTGGTGAATGGGTCGGCTGCTTCGGCTTGACCGAACCGAACCACGGCAGTGACCCTGCCAGCATGGAGAGCCGCGCTAAAAAAGTAGACGGCGGATACATCCTGCAAGGCAACAAGATGTGGATCACGAACTCGCCGATCGCAGATGTGTTCGTGGTGTGGGCAAAACTGGATGGTGAGATCCGCGGCTTTATTCTCGAAAAAGGGATGAAGGGATTGAGCGCGCCGAAGATCAAGGGAAAGTTCAGCCTGCGTGCGAGTTCCACCGGGGAGATCGTGATGGACGAAGTGTTTGTGCCCGATGAAAATTTGCTGCCGAACGTTTCGGGGTTGAAGGGTCCGTTCGGGTGTTTGAACAAGGCGCGGTATGGAATTGCGTGGGGGGCTTTGGGGGCGGCTGAGTTCTGTTGGCACGCGGCAAGACAATACACGTTGGATCGTCCGCAGTTTGGGCGTCCGCTGGCGGCGAATCAGATCATCCAATTGAAACTGGCAAACATGATGACGGAGATCACGCTGGGATTGCAGGGTGTGCTGCGGGTGGGGCGTTTGATCGATGAAGAGAAAGCCACCCCTGAAATGATCTCGCTGGTCAAACGCAATTCATGCGGCAAGGCGTTGGAGATCGCACGCAACGCCCGTGACATGCACGGCGGCAACGGCATCTCGGATGAATTCCATGTCATCCGCCACGTGATGAACCTTGAAGCGGTTAACACCTATGAAGGGACACATGACATCCACGCATTGATCCTTGGCAGGGCGCAGACGGGAATCCAGGCGTTTTCATAAATCAATACCGATCAATCGGTGAATAAGAAGAAAATCCGAAGCCATACGGTTTCGGATATTCTGTATATGGGTGATTACCTTCATGTATCACTTGGAAGCTTGTACCGCTTTCGAACGTGGTGGACAATCCACGGTCTCGCATCCTTCGCAGTGTTCCTTGGATGTTTCAGGCAGCAGCCAAAACGCGACAACACAAAAAACGACAAGCAGCACCAGAACGGACCAGGAGAATTCAACAACAAGCAAGCACACAGCCACGATTGGAGGTACGAACCAGCCAGGGATCATGATATACAAGTTGTTGCGAAAGTCACTACGGATGTTTTTGCCAGTCTTGGGCATAAACCGCCGTGCGGACAGAATATGGAATCCCGCGGGGCAGGTGCCCAAAGCATAGTGTCCGCAATATGGACAAACCCACGCCCTGTAGAGCACGTTCGAGAACAGGCTTTATACTACATAGAGGACTGCCAGCCACCATGAGATCAAACCTGTGATGACAACACCAATCACATACTTGAGAATCTGTAGGGAGTTTTCCCGCAGGATATCCCACGCGTTCATTTGAAAGTTCTTCGTTGCGGACATATCCGAGAGGATATTGCAGGGATGGAACTGTGTCAAATGTATTTTGGCGGGAAAGCTGCGTGACATCTCCCCTGAGATAGATGTATCACTCCTCCTTCCTCACACGAACTTCCCGCGCTGATGTAATACTAAAAGTTACACCTCAAAGTCCCCAATCCAAACCGCCCAATCAACGGCACGTGCCAGCGGAGCATCCGCAGTTACCAGCGGGAGCGCTAATCGGCGTGCGAGTACGGCATAACAAGCGTTATACGCTGTCAGGTCTTTCTCGTGGGCAAGTTCAAGCGCCTCTTCAATTAATTCAGAAGTGGAAGTGGATTTCAGTGCAAGGTCATTCAAATCCGCGATGTCCTTCAACGAGTCTTCCAGCGGACGGTCATGACGGCGGGTATATTTGAGCAGGATGTTGGCGCACTCGATATAAAACAAATCAGGGGCATGAATCTCCGCCTGTGGGTCTTCGGCTAGTTTAGGAAACAACCGTTCAACCTTGTTGGAAAACTCTTCCTCGATGAACAGTTTTATACCAACGCTGGCATCCAAAACGCAACGCAGAACAAACTCGGTCATCGAGACCTATCTTCCTTCAACACTTCAAGCGAAGTGGGCGCATTTTTAGGGGGCGTGAAACGGCGACGGCGAATGGAATTCAATGTTTTCGCTTGCTTCTTGCGCCGCTCCTCATCTTCGATTGCCTGTGTCAACAAAATAATGACTTGGGTGCTCAAAGAGCGATTTTTTGATTGGGCTAATTTTTGCAATCGTGCGTACAAATCATCAGGCACGCTGCGAACGTGAAGAATATTCATGGCGTCTTCCTTTCCACCAGCATTGTGTCAAACATGGTTGCACAATGCAACAACCTACCCACCAAACCCCAACTCCTTCAAACTCTGCTCCTTACTCCTCTTTTCCTTGCCTCCCAACAACTCCTTCCAAAACTCCTCGTCATACCGACGTGAGCGCACAGGCAGCGGCATCGGGACACCCCAACCGAGCAGCAGAACCTCCTCCTTCGGTTGGAGTCGCGCCAGCATGCCGCGCAAAGCCTCCCGTCCCGCCAGACCCGAAAGCACCGCGTGAATATCGTCCTCGTCACCGAGCCAGCCTGAGATGCGCGTCCCCAACTGCGACATCACCTCGTCATAAATTTGCGACGGGCGCTGGTCAACGATCAACAGCGTCACGTAATACTTTCGCAGTTCACGTGCGATCGTCGCGAAGGTCGTCTGCGCCGCCATCTCGCGGTTCAACAACTTGTGCGCCTCCTCCACCACGATCACCAGCGGGCGCGGCTCCTCTTTGCCGTGCGTTCTGAAGGCGTTGGTCTTATGCTCCCATGCGTTGCGTATCTTTCTTGTCAACAAGTTCGACACCAGCAGGTAATCCAGGTCGCTTTCGTGCTCGCCAAACGACAGCACCACATGCTGACCGTTCTCCAGCGACCCGATGATCTCCTTCACGCTGTCTGCCGCGGGCTTATCCACGATATACGGCTTGCCGAACAACCGACGCAGCTTATCGTGCAGAGCCTCCGCCGCCGCCACATTCACACCGTTCGCATTCGCCCACGCCGCCACACTATCAGGATGCGGCACCTTCTTCACCTTCCCTTTCTCATCTTCAACCTCGATCTCCTCGCGGTTCATCCGCTTGAAGCTCGCAAACCATTCATCCCTGAATGAACTGTACAACGCGTTGAGAGTCGTCGGAGTGGTATCCCGCAGGTTCAACTCGCGCATCAACGTTTCAAGATCACTTGTGGAAATGTCTCCCGTTGAGATTTCCAAATTAAAATCTGGGACCTGTCCCCTGATGGTGGATCCGCCTCCCAAGCCGACGATTCGCACCTTCGACTTGAACTTGGTCTTCAGTCCCGTCACGGCTTTTTTCGTATCTGATGCCACATCGTCAAAGCCATACTCGTTGTGCATATCCAACACGAACACCGACGCCT
>CAYTDB010000027.1:0-51918 GCA_964436455.1 uncultured Anaerolinea sp.
TATTCGACAAATGAGACAAACATGGTCTCATTACATCTGTCACCCTGAGTCTTGTGATTAAAAGTACTATCGAGCACAAAACCGCTTTGTTACAATTTTCACAACAATATGGATATATACGAATATACGGCAAGGTGCAACCATGAACAATACGCTTGAAACCGAAATCCTTCAATTACATGCTGAAATTTGTGCCGGTCTCGCTGACCCGAATCGCATCATGATCCTGTATGCGCTCTCGCAGGGTTCCCGAAATGTTACTGACATTTACAGCGAATTGAACATGGCTCAACCGCTAGTTTCACGACATCTAAAAGTCCTGCGTGAGCGAGGTATGGTGACCACCGAAAGACGGGGGACAGTGATCGTGTACAGCCTCGCCGACAACCGGCTTATCAAAGCCCTCGACCTATTACGCGCGGTCATGCATGACAATTTGGCAAAACGCGCTGAACTTGTAAACGCACTCGAATAATCTTTTTAAGGAGATTCACTTAATGAAGACATTTCTAATTCTCGGAGCAGGCACAGGCGGCACGATGGTTGCCAATAAAATGGCAGACGCCCTGGACCCGCAGGAATGGCGCATCGTTATCGTGGATAAAGATGAGAGCCACTACTATCAGCCTGGCTTCCTCTTCATCCCGTTTGGGATCTACTCCCCCGCTGATGTTGTTAAACCCAAACGCAATTTCCTTCCGCCAACCGTGGAGGTGATCTTCGGTGAGATCGAATTGATCGAGCCGGATCAAAACCGTGTCAAGTTAAGCGGGAACCGATCCATCAGTTACGAATACCTCGTCGTTGCAACAGGCAGTACCATCCGCCCTGAACAAATGGAAGGTCTGGTAGATGGCGGCGGTTGGCGCAAGAACATCTTCGATTTCTACACACCCGACGGCGCCGCAGCATTAGCGCGTCACCTAAAATTCTGGAAAGGCGGCAAACTGGTGCTCAATGTGGCAGAGATGCCCATCAAATGTCCCGTTGCGCCGTTGGAATTTCTCTTCCTCGCTGATTGGTTCTTCAAAGAACGCGGCATCCGCGAAAAAGTGGATATCACCTTTGCCACACCGCTTCCTGGCGCTTTCACCAAGCCGCGTGCATCCTCCATTTTGGGTAGCATGCTCGAAGACCGCGGCATCAAACTTGAAACCGAATATTCCATCATGGAAGTGGACAACGCCAAACAGGTGATCCGCTCCTATGACGAACGCGAAATCCCCTACGATCTGTTCATATCCATCCCAACCAATATGGGCGCGGAAGTGATCGGTGCATCTGGCATGGGTGATGAATTGAACTTTGTGCCTGTCAACAAAAACACGATGCAAAGCGTCAAATGGGAAAACGTCTGGTTGATCGGTGATGCCAGCAATGCGCCAGCGTCAAAAGCAGGATCGGTCGCACACTTCATGCTCGATGTAGTCATTGAGAACATCCTTCGTCACATGGAAGGTCTCGATCCACTTCCCAAGTTCGATGGTCACGCCAACTGCTTCATCGAATCAGGCAATGAGAAAGGTGTGTTGATCGATTTCAATTATGATGTCGAACCTCTCCCCGGCATGTTCCCCCTGCCCGGCTTCGGTCCATTCTCACTGCTTAAAGAATCGCCTGCCAACCACTGGGGCAAGATGATGTTCAAATGGATCTACTGGAACGTTCTGCTCAAAGGCGGCGAGATGCCCTTCGAGTCGCAGATGTCCATGGCTGGCAAGTGGAAATAGGAGTCGCGATGGATAACGATCTCGCTCAAATCAATCAGAAACTGGATTACCTCACAGCGCAGTTCGAAGCGCAACGCGATCAACAGCAATCCATGAGAGAGTTGATGGATGATGCTGTTCCGATCGTCAACCATGTCATCAAGCTTTCCATCGACGAGCTGGCTGAAGTCGGCAACGATTTCGAACTCAACGACCTGCTTTTCCTCGTCAAACGTGTCCTCCGTGATACGCGCCTTTTAGTCGGACTACTCGACCAACTCGAATCAGTTGCAGAACTCGCCGAGGAAGGTCAGCAGATGGGCAAACGCATCTTCCATCAAGTGACAATGGAACTGGACCGTCTCGAACGTGAGGGATATTTCGGGTTTGCCCGCGCAGGCGCCAAAGTGGCGGAACGCCTCGTTCATGATCATAAACCTGAGGAATTGGAAATCCTTGGCATTCGTGTCGCTGACGCCTTGAAGGAAGAGACGCCTGAAAAAGTGTCCCTCTTCGCTCTACTACGCGCGATGGGTGATCCCAAAGTCCGCCGCGGATTGTATCGTTCACTGAATTTACTCAAGGCTATTGGTGACTGATCAAGTCACATAAATAAATAACAAGGAGAAAACATAATGTTAGCTGACCTCACTGCAATCGCCTTCAACGAAGAAGGCTTCATGACCGACCCCAATCAATGGACAAAGGAAATCGCTGAAGTCCTTGCCAAACAGGAGGGCATCGAAGCCCTGACGGAAAATCACTGGAAGATCATTGATTTCTGCCGCGAGACGGGCATGGCATCCGGCAAATCCCCCACACTACGCCAGATCACAACAGGCACAGGAATTTCCACCAAGGAATTATTCGCCCTGTTCCCCAAAGGTCCAGCCAAAAAAGTGGCAAAGATCTCCGGTCTCGGCAAACCCGAGGGTTGCGTGTAATTCTAATCATCAAAAACCCTAAAGGTCTTGAATGCCTTTAGGGTTTAGAAAAGAAGAGGAAAAACATCATGGCTGAAGAAAACCGCAAGATCGCATTTATCTGCTCCAAAGGTGACATTGACATGGCTTACCCCGCACTCATTATGGGTTGGGCTGCTCTAGGCAACGGCATTGACGTCACTATCTTTTTCACATTCTGGGGTCTGGACCTGGTCACCAAGAGCCGCGTCGACAAACTGGAGATCGCTCCGGTTGCGCTGACCAGTATGAAGATGAAAATGATGGGACTGCCCACCGGCAACCTTGGTATTCCCAACATCCTCGGCATCATCCCCGGCATGACCGCTTTTGCAAGCTGGTTTCTGAAAAAGGAGATCAAGAAACAGGGTGTCCCCGCCGTAAAAGAGTACATTGAGATGCTTCATGATGGCGGAGCAAAGATGTATGGCTGCAAAATGACCGTGGACATGTTCAACCTGAAAAAGGATGACTTCCTTCCCGAGGTAGATGACATTGTAACCGCCGGTGACTTCATGGACATGACAGACGGTGCACAGATTATCTTCATCTAATAGTTGAGTTTGTAAAAAAAGACGCTCTTTTGCAGAGCGTCTTTTTCGTTAATTTGGCTTATTTTGTAAATGAAGGAACCAACGCGTCAGGAAATATGCCGCGAGCATGGAGAGCAGGATCATCGAAATGAAAAATCCAATAATGGCATAATTCCCCGAGTTGAAAATCGGTGATGGAGGCGGATGCATGACGTTATCGGCAGTCGAGAAAATGACCCGCAAAACAACAATGTAGATGATGTTAGCAAGCGACGTGACCCAGTCCATGTTGATGAGCCACAAGCCGATCTGCAACAACACACCTGTCACCGCAAGGATCAACGCCAGGCGAAAACGCGGCTCGACGAGGAAGAGTCCGTTCCAATTGGTTTGCATCGCCCACAGTGAAAGTGGAAGATAGGTCACCCAAAATACGATGCCAGTACGTCCCAAAGCGGCAGACCAGTTGTGGAAGTTATCGCGTCTGACAACCAAGCCAAGCAAACCCGCACCCCCCGCCGCAAGGAATGCCACTTCCGCCGCGAGCACCCACGCGCCGTGCAGGTATACGATCCGCACGTTGGAGCCGAGCGATTGCTCTTCCGGTCCGAACAACGCCAGAAGAGCAATTACAATGACAGCAATGAAGAACAATGTAAGTGGTGATTTGATTTTTGACATTGCCCGATTTTACTCTACAAGAAAGATTTCCCAATCACGTTTTATCTATGACGAATAGTATGGACCACACACCACCTCCCGCCAGCATTGCATTGAATACGCTGGGAATCCCCCACCGCGTCTTTCGACACGAAAAACCTGTTACCAGTTTCGAGCAAGCTTCATCTGAACGAAACCAGCGACCTGAACAGATCGTGCGCAGTATTCTCTTTCAAGTGAGACCTGGCGAGTTTGTGATGGTTCTCATGGCAGGACCAGGTCAGATCGATTGGAAGAAATTGCGCCAACTTGTGAAACGTTCCCGCGTGCGGATGGCAACCGAGGAGGAAGTGTTGGACGTGACTGGATACAAGATTGGGACGGTAAGTCCGTTTGGGGTGAAGAATCAGGTCAGAGTTTTGCTTGATGCGTCTGTCCTGAGGGAGGAGGAAATTTCCATCGGGTCGGGAGTCCGCAATGTGGCGATCATCATAAAGAGTCGTGATGTTCAGAAGGCATTGGAGGATGTGGAAATAGTAGAACTGAGTGGGAGTGATTAATGTCATATTGACTCTTTGATGGGGAAATACTAAAATATGATTAGTTCAATAGGCTTTATAGGACTAATCATACTATGAGACTCTCAAAACGCGGTGAATACGGCTTGCGTGCCATGATCATCCTGGCGGATGTACAGAAGAACTCACCCACTGGCATGCTGCAGATCAAGGAAATTTCGGCGCGAGAAAAGATCCCTGCCAAATTCCTTGAACAGATTTTGTTGGCGTTGAAGAACGCGGGTTTGGTACAAAGTAAAATGGGCGTCGGTGGCGGATATTATCTGGCACGTCCATCAAAGGAAATCTCGTTGGGAGAGATCGTGCGAACGCTTGATGGACCATTGGCACCAATCAGGTGCGTTTCGCAAATGGCATATGAACCATGCGGTTGTCCTGACGAAGAGACCTGTGGTCTGCGCATGGTGATGGGTGATGTGCGCAATGCCATTGCGAATATTTTGGATAACACAACGCTTGCAACAGTGATGAAGCGCGTCGAAGCGGCCAGGGTATAGTTTTTTTCAAAGCAACGGATATTTCGTTGCTGTTTTTTTGACTCAAAAGTCTACTAATATTATAGACATTATAGTCTATCTAACAAATTGGAGAAAAATTATGAAAAAACAAATTTTGTCACTGCTCTCGATTGTGATGGTGCTTTCCATGTTGTTGACAGCCTGCGGTTCAACATCAACCTCCAATGCATCTGACGATGGCTTGAGAGGAACCATCTCCGTCTCAGGCGCGTTCGCCCTCTACCCCATGATGACGGTCTGGGCTGAGGAATTCACGAAGATTCATCCCAATGTGCAATTCGATGTGCAAGGCGGCGGCGCAGGCAAAGGCATGACTGATACCATCGCAGGCGCGGTGGATATCGGCATGATCTCTCGCGACATCAAACCGGAGGAGGAAGCACAGGGTATTTTCTGGGTATCTGTCACCAAGGATGCGGTCTTCCCCATCATCAGCGCCGAGAATCCGGTTGGCGACCAGATCTTTTCCAAAGGTATTACCCAGGAAACTTTTAATAAGATTTATATCACCGGTGAGATCACCACGTGGGGTGAAGTGATCGGCGATCCATCCAACACCGATGATATCCATGTCTTCACGCGTTCCGATGCAGCAGGCGCAGCAGAACAATGGGCGAAATACTGCGGCGGAAAAGCCCAGGAGGATCTCAAAGGTATCGGTGTCAATGGCGAACCAGCCATAGTGGAAACGGTTCTCAGAGACCCGCTTGGCATCGGTTATGGAAATCTGAACAGTATTTTTGATCTGGACAACGGAGCGATTGTCCCCGGTCTTCTCATTCCGCCTCTCGATATCAATGCCAATGGCAAAGCCGATCCAGGGGAAGACCTTATCTCCAAGAAAGATGCCTTTGGCGCCGTGGCAGATGGCAGATATCCTTCCCCGCCCGCCCGCTTTGAAAACCTTGCCACCAAGGGTAAACCCACCGGTTTGACCCTTGCCTTCCTGGAATGGATTTTGACCGATGGTCAGCAGTTCCTCGAAGCAGCTGGATATGTGCCCCTTACACCTGAGCAGCAAGCTGAATCATTGGCAAAACTCAAATGAGGGAAATGACCATACCCCGCGTACAAACAGGAGAGAGATTTAACAGAGTTTCTGCCCTGCCCCGCACCCGCCGGGATCGGATGGCACAGCGTACGTTTTTTATCATCACATTGCTGCCTGTCATCCTCATCCTGATCGTTACAGGTGCACTTTTGGTCCGTGCCTGGCCCATCCTCAGCGCTTATTCCACTACCGATCTGGTTTTAGGCAAGGTCTGGAAACCGAATGATGGTCTCTTTGGTTTTCGCCCGTTCATTCTTGGGACGGTTTGGGTCACAGTGGTTGGTGTATTACTTGCGGTACCTCCATGCCTGCTTGTCACGATCTACCTGGCAGAGTATGCACATATGGCAACACGCTCCATTGCCAAACCCATCTTGGATTTGCTTGCCGCCATCCCTCCTGTGGTCTACGGGGTATGGGGACTCCTCGTCATTGTGCCATTCGTACAAAAGGTACTTGCGCCTCTTTCGGACCGATGGCTTGGTTCTGTTTCGATATTCGCTGTCAACCAACCAACGGGATTCAGCATCCTCGCTGCAGGCATTGTCCTCGCTGTGATGATCGCGCCGTTGATCATTTCAGTGGTCTATGAAGTGTTTTCCACCGTTCCCAATGATCTACGCAGCGCGTCCCTTGCGGTCGGCGCAACCAAGTGGCAGACCATTCGTAACATCGTCCTGCCACAGGTCATGCCAGGGATCATTGCCGCGGTGGTTCTTGCCGCCTCCCGTGCTTTTGGTGAAACCATCGCTGTCCTGATCGTAGTCGGCAACGTCGTCCAGATCCCCGCATCGATCTTCGACTCGGCGTATCCGCTCCCCGCATTGATCGCCAACAACTACGGTGAGATGATGTCCATCCCGTTATATGATGCAGCACTGCTTGGTGCGGCGCTTGTGCTATTGGTGATCATCCTGATCTTCAACATCCTTTCCACGCTTGTATTACAAAGAGTAAAGAGGCGAACATGGGTATAAGTACGAACCGATGTCGCCCAGCGGGAGCGGTTGTCGTGACCGAAGGGTCTCTGGCCACTTTAACAGCGATGCTTCGCTCAGCGTGACATTCATGGAAAAAGGAACATAACATGACCATGAAAAAAAAGCACTGGCAGCGATGTCACCTGGTGGAAACTTTCATGAAAACCATCATGCAGGTTTCACTGATAATCGTTGCAGGCGCATTGGGACTTATCCTATGGACGATTGTTTCCCGCGGCTTGCCAGCCCTCAACTGGGACATGATCACACAAAGTCCAAAAGGCGGCTTTTACATGGGCAAGGAAGGCGGTGTGTTGAACGCCATCATCGGGTCGGTGTACCTTGCCATCGGCGGGACGGTATTAGCGATCATCTTTAGCCTGCCAATCGCACTTTATCTCAAAACCTACCTCGGCAACTCAAAATGGGGCGAGTACGTTCGCCTTTCGCTGGATGTGTTGTGGGGTATCCCTTCGATTGTCTACGGTGCGTTCGGCTTCACATTGATGATTGCCATCGGCTTGCGCGCCTCCCTGTTGGCGGGCATCATCGTGCTGGCACTGGTCGAGCTTCCCATCATGGCACGCGCCATGGACGAAGTCATCCGCCGCATGCCAGCAGACTTGGAACATGCTGCGCTCGCGCTCGGTTCCACAAAATTGGAAGTGGCGCTACGCGTGGTCACGCGGCAAATGTTGCCCGGCATGGTCACAGCAGTTTTGCTGGCGTTCGGTCGCGGTATCGGCGATGCGGCGTCGGTTTTGTTCACGGCTGGGTACACGGATCGAATCGTCACATCACTGATGCGCCCGACTGCGTCACTTCCCCTCGCAGTATTCTTCCAACTCAGCTCACCCTATCCTGAAGTGCAGCAGCGCGGTTACGCCTCCGCCTTGATTTTGACCATTATCGTTTTAGCGGTCAGCCTCGGCTCGCGCTGGACCTCCTCGAAGTTGAACAGGTACACGATGAAATAATTTTTTTACAATGTCATTCTGAGCCGCAAAGCGACGACACTTGCACCCGCATGCACACTTGCCCCGGTTACAAGTGCCGGGGAGTGCAGGTGAGAATCGTTACGTTTATCGCAGATACCCTTCATCAGCGCTCAGGGTACAGACCAAGGAAACACATGGACACACATATTCAAGTTAAAAACCTCAATGCTTTTTACGGGAAACAACAAGCCCTGAAGGATATAAACATCGAGATCCCCAAGCAGCAGATCACTGTCATTATGGGACCCTCAGGCTGCGGCAAGACCACTCTGCTAAAAACCTTCAATCGTTTTCTTGAATTAACCGATGGTACGCGAATTAGCGGTGAAGTACTTGTGGACGGTGAGAATATTTACAACCACGATGTGGATGTGACCGAGGTCCGCAAGGTGGTTGGCTTGCTGGCACAACGTCCCTCGCCCTTGCCCATGTCCATTTACGATAATGTCGTTTATGGCATGAATATCCACAAGATGAAGAAAGATCGCAGGGAATATAAAGCTGCTGTGAGACATTACCTTGAAGTTGCAGGTCTCTGGGAGGAGGTCAACAAGCGGATGCATGACCCCGCCACCAGCCTCTCCATTGGACAGCAACAACGCCTCTGTCTCGCCCGTGGACTGGCTGTTGAACCCGAGATCATCCTCGGCGATGAACCGACCTCCGCACTCGACCCGATCTCCTCACAGAACATCGAGGCCCGCCTGATGGAGTTGAAGCAACAATATACGACCGTGATTGTGACACACACATTACGGCAGGCGAAACGCCTTGCTGACTATGTTATTTACATGTACATGGGTGAAGTCGTTGAAGCAGGTCCCGCAAAGGAAGTGTTCAACAATCCGCAACACAAACGTACACGTGCCTATCTTGAAGGTGTATTTTAAAAAGACAAATCACCAAATCCCCGGGAACAAACGATATCGCGTCTGTTGGGCGTATTCCCTGTAACCGGGCAATTCTTCTTGAAGTGTACGATCTTCCAGCGAAGTCCGAAGCACAAGGACGCCGAGCAGCAACGCGGTCGGGATGAACGCCCAAAGGGAATCAAACAGGATGGGCATGGCGACATATGTCCACAACGCACCAGCATATCCCGGGTGGCGGACGATGCGGTAGGGTCCGGTTGTGACGACATGATGCCCACGGTCGCTTTGAATGCGGACCACGCCGGAGAAGAATTTATTTTCGACCAATGCCCAGGACCCAAAGACATAGCCGAGAACAATCACGATCAATGCCGCGATTTTTAGATTGAGAGAAAACGGCGCTGACCAGCCGAATCCCTTGTCTGCACCTGCAACGATCAGGATGATAAGCGCACCAAAAGCCAGCGCAGGGGAGAGAATCTTGTCCCAGGGCTTGGCATCCTGTAATTCCATGGAACGGGCACGTTCAGTGATAATATCCGGGTTTCGACGCGCCGCCAGCACTCGGCTGACAATGAAGCCCAGGATGTTGATAATGGCATACGCCCACGCTTCCCACCAATCCCACGCGCCGGAGATGATCATGGGCGTCAGTGGAACCACCAGAAGGACAATTGCCAATCGTACGAGGGTCTTGGGAGTCATTAATTTCGTCTGAGTCGTCATGGTTTTGCCTCCAACCACATTATAATGATGAGCATATGGAGTACAAGTGATGAAACTCATTCGCCGCACATTCGGTCTATTTCTGATCCTTTTCGGAGCCATCTCGCTTTTTTTTCAGCCTGTGAGCGCACAAAGTGAAGCGCCGCTCGTCCTCGTGATGACCGCAGACGGTCCCATCATGCCGCCGATGCTGGAGTACATCAAACGCGGCATTGAATCAGCAGACAGGCAAAATGCCGAAGTTCTGATCATCCAACTCAACACACCGGGTGGGAATTTGGATACGATGCTCGAGATCATCACCGAGATTCGTGCGAGCGATGTGCCGGTTGTTGTGTATGTGGCACCTCGCAACGCGATCGCCGGGAGTGCCGGTGCCATGATCACCATGGCGGGTCACGCCTCCGCGATGGCACCCGAGACTTCCATCGGCGCATCCAGCCCGATCAGTGGTTCGGGAGAGAATCTGGATTCAACTTCAGCCGCAAAAGCGAAGGAAATATCGAAAGCTGCCATTCGTGAATTCGTTGCCCCGCGTGGTGAGGAAGCGCTTGCCCTCGCTGAAGCGATGATCGATGACGCCAAAGCTGTGACCAACACCGAAGCGCTCGACGCCGGGCTCATAGACTTTGTCGTGGATAATATTGACGACCTGCTCGAAGCGCTCGATGGTTTTACGGTTCAGATGGAGGACGGTCCGCGCACACTCAACACAGACACTGAAAACACCGAACCACTTGAGATGACCTTCATCGAAGAGTTCCTGCTCCTGCTTACCAACCCGAATATCTCCTTCCTGTTGATCGCGATCGGTGTGCAGGCAGTGTTGATCGAGATCTCAAGCCCGGGTGGCTGGGTGGCCGGGTTCATTGGCGTGGTCTGTCTCACGCTCGCGATCTATGGTCTGGGCGTTCTGCCGGTCAACTGGTTCGGGATCATCTTCCTCGTCACTGCATTCGTGTTGTTCATCCTGGACATTAAAGCACCAACCCACGGCGCGCTGACCGCGGCGGGAGTTGCATCGTTCATCGTTGGTGCGCTCGTGTTATTCAACTCTCCCGGCACGCCGGAATTCCTGCGGGTGTCGATCCCATTGGTCATTGCCACCGGACTTGCGATCGGCTTGCTGTTCTTTGTCATTCTCATGTTTGCCATACGGGCGCTCCGTGCGCCGGTCAGTTCGGGGGCTGAATCCTTTGTTGGAAAAACAGGAACAGTTACCGGGTGGAGCGACGCGGGCGGTCAGGTCCAGTTACAATCTGAATTGTGGACAGCCGACTCGATGGATGACTCATCTAAAATCCGTAAGGGAGACAAGGTGGAAGTCGTCGAAGTCAAAGGTTTGCGATTGAAAGTCAGAAAAATAAAATAGGAGACTGGTGGTCGAGTTGGATCCTGTCCGCATCGAGACCACGCATCAAACTTAGCTTATGCCTGCCACACCTACAAGAGACCGGGTCAAACCCGAAAACGATATCCGCCCATTGCGCCGCCCCGAATGGATCAAGGTGCGCGCGCCCTCGGGCGAAACTTACGAATGGCTGCATGGACTGATGCGCAAAAAGGAATTGCACACGGTCTGCGAGGAAGCCATGTGCCCGAATTTGGGGGAATGCTGGGGCAGCGGCACCGCAACATTTTTGATGCTCGGTGACGTATGCACGCGCACATGCGCATTCTGTGATGTGAAACACGGCAAGCCTGGATTGATGGACTGGGGCGAAGCCGAACGCGTTGCGCAGGCTGTGAAGGCGATGGAATTGAAGCACGCGGTCATCACGTCCGTGAACCGCGATGAGCGACGCGATGGCGGCGCGCCGATCTTTGCGATGGTTATTCGAAGAATTAGAGAATTGTTGCCGGGCTGTTCCATTGAAGTGTTGATCCCCGATTTCAAAGGCTCGGTCGAAGCGTTGAAGATCGTCATGGATGCCCGCCCTGAAATTTTGAACCACAACGTGGAGACCGTGCCGCGCTTGTTCAAGACCGTCCAGCCGCAGGACAATTATGAATGGGCGGCAAAGACCCTTTCCAACGCAAAGAAACTCGACCCGGACGTGTTGACCAAATCGGGTATCATGCTCGGCTTGGGAGAGACCATGGACGAAGTGAAACAAGTGATGCGCGACCAGCGCTCGTGGGGCGTGGACATTCTGACCATCGGTCAGTATCTGCAACCGAGTAAGAAGCACATGCCCATCTCACGCTACTACACGATGGAAGAATTCGCTGAATTGCGCGACTATGGCAAGGAGATCGGTTTCCAATGGGTGGAGTCGAACCCGCTGGTGCGGTCTTCGTATCACGCGGCGGAGCAGGTGCGTGCATTGAGCGTTGTGCATCGGAAGTTGTATGGGGATGTGAGTGAGTAGAAAGCAGTAAACTCCCGTCGATAATTCGGCAGGAGTTTTTTTTGTTTTCCATAATTGGCAATCAGTAGAGGCTATTGGAAATGAACTTGAGACACAAATAAGCACTACTCACGCTGATTCAAAGAGAAAAAATGCGCTTAAAATTGCAGGTGTCAACGTCCAATATGGTCTTTTTGCTTATTCCCGATATAGTTTATTACCCATAACCCGCTTGCATTGACAATATCGTAAATATGGAGTTTGTATGTTCGTTCACCTGACTGTACTTATTGTGATATGCCTTACAGCCTGTACTCCCCGCCTCATCCCAGCACCTGTGCCTACTCAAATTGTGCAATCCACACATTTACCAGAAAAAATTCAGCCTACCCATCCCTCAACACAAGGAGATGTACCGAATATGGAATCTACACCTGTCACTCCCAGTTTGCAGAACCTTATCAAAAAAGCAAAGGAAGATCTTGCCCAACACCTCTCCATCACAGTAACACAGATAAATGTGTTGGATGCAAGAGAAGTCACATGGTCCAATTCCAGTTTGGGATGCCCCCAGCCGGGAATGCTGTATGCCGAAGTGCTAACACCGGGATTTCTGATTTTATTAAGCGCCAACGGTCAAGATTATGAATACCATGCAGGCAAAGGCTCGGATGTTTTCTATTGCGAAAATCCTCTGCCCCCAGTTGAGGGCATGCCTGATAACACCTAGAAACTTCCGATCCTAAAAACAAACAGGCTGGTGGACAAAATCCACCAGCCTGTTTTTCTAACTTATCGAACGAACACGTACAGTATTACGGGACATCTACACGTACGATGGTCGGAGCCGGCATGCCAGCCGCACCACCGTAAACAATCGAACCGAGATACTTGGTACCAGCGGTCAAGCCGCTGAAGGTCAGGTCGATCGCACCGGTTTGGCCAAGGACAGCGCTAGCCGGAGCATTGACTGTCATGTTAGCTGCCGAGGCGGAGTCAAGCAACCAGGTGAAGAGCTTGAACGGGCTCGAACCAACGACACCCCAACCTTGAACCACAACAGTGTAATTGCCAGCTGCCGGGTTAGTGAGGTTAACTTCTTCAGCCGATGTGCCTGAGCCGCTGGAGCCAACCAAGGTACCACCACTGTTGAACACGCAAAGGTCAATGTCGGTGCCAGGATTGACATCAGCATCGAACAGGGAGAAGCGTGCATAGGTTGTTCCAGCCGGGATGGTCACCGGGAGCAATTGGGCATTGGGAGTAGTCAAACTACAAGCGCCGTCGGTTGGGTCATCCGCGACAGTGCCAGGTGTGACTTCCGCAGGAACCAGTCCGCGAGCAGTTGCAGTGAATGGACCAGTATAGCCGAAGGTCACATTGTAACTGCCGGAAACCGAGGTCGGAGCGGCAAGCGCAACCGGGCGAACCACGATCGGGCTGCGGACGGTATAGCCGTCTCCCGTCCAGTACAACTGACCACCGGTGTAGGTGTTAAGCGTCGCAGTGGTGCGGGTGAAGGTGACCATGAAGGACTTGGTCTCACCCTTCGCAAGGGTCAAGGTGGCAGGGTCGACCGCAACATTAAAGCCATCCATACCGGTCACATTCGCAGAAACGGTGAGAGACTTGCCGCTGACGTTGGTAACTTTACGGGTGATGGTTTCGACACCAGCCAGATCACCGATGGCGATGGAGGCAGCGTTAAAGTCACTGGCATTCCTGGAGTAGCCTGCACCCCACAAGCCGTTACAGGTGCTGGTCAATCCCTGCGGTTGCGTTGCACAAATTAAAGCAAGCCAGTCATTGAATCCAGAGTTGTAGACCAGTCCTGGATCAGCCGCGGAATTGGGCTGGACGTGACCGGCTCCCTGGCGGAAGATCAAGACCGGGTTGGTGTTGGGGGCAGGTGTACCGCCGTCCAAGACATCGTAACCAGTGGTCATCAGCGCGGACTTGATCATCATCGGCGACCAGGTGGGATGCAGATCCTTGAGCAGGGCTGCCAGACCGGCAACGTGCGGGCTGGACATGGAGGTGCCGCTGTACAGATCGAAGTCACGTCCTGCATTTCCTGGAGGCGCCACGGCGGCAAGGATATCCTGTCCGGGGGCGATCAGGTCGGGCTTGAGCAGGTCACCACCCCCAGCCAGCAACGGACCGCGGGACGAGAAGGATGCGGTGAAAGGCGCAGGGGTGTTAAACACGACCAATGCCTGGGCAATGGAAGCCGTTGCGCCGGAGGTGGCAGCATACGCCTTTACAGCCGCGCGGTCAGTGCTCTGGAGATGGACGGTTGGAACGAAGTGGAAATCGGCATTAATCGAGCTGACCGAGGTGTTCAAAAGAATCATTCCCACGCCGCCAGCTTCCTGAACAGCCAGACTCTTGTTGACACGGGCAGTCACGCCGCGGTCACAAACCACGATCTTGCCAGCAACCTTTGCCGGGTCGAGCCCATTTCCGCCGTCTGCAGATGAGAAACAAAGAGCAACAGCGGTGGGATCTGCACCGGCCAGTCCAGCGGCTGTAGAATCGATCAAAGGCGCTGAAACAGCCGTAGCAATGGATGCGCCAGAGTAGGTGGCCCCATTACCGAGGGTCACAGAGCCTTCGCCGTTACGGTTGTGAGTTCCAGCCGCAACCGTTGTCAGCCAGGGACCGGGGTGCGCCACGGTGCTGGAGGTTGGGCCGCTGTTACCAGCCGAAGCCGCCACAAACACACCGGCATCAGCCGCGAACAGGAAGGCGATCTCAACAGAATCGCGGAAATTGGTGCGCGAACCACTGATTGAGAAGTTGATCACATCCACGCCATCAGCAACCGCTTGATCGATCGCAGCAACAGAGTCCGTGCTAAAGCAGGAGCCGCCAGTGGGTGTTTGCCAACAAACTTTGTACGCCGCAATACGGGCGCGCGGAGCAATACCGCTAACCGAACCAAAGACAGATGCGGCACCGGTGGTAGGAACGTTCTCGTTGCCGCCAGCGGTCGAAGCAGTATGTGTACCATGACCGCCAAAGTCGCGCGGGGAGTTGTATTCCCAAGGCAGTGTGGCATCGATACCATCGTTGCCACCCCAACCGGCGTTGTAATACTGAGCACCGATCAGTTTCTGATTGCAGTCGGAAGCATTAAACTCTTCACCGGGAACGCACTTGCCATGCCAGCCAGGTATCTGCTGGTAATCCAGCTTGCCATCTTTCGTAGCGTTGCCGTTCTCTCCAGTGCGGTCTGAGAAACTGAGGCTCTCGGGCCAGATACCGCCGTCAACGATACCGATGATGACATCTTCGCCGGTCACACCCATATCCCACAAACCATCCTCGGCAGTCAGACCAAGGAAGTCAGGTGTCGAGGAAGTATCCAGTGTGAGAACTTCGTCACTGTTCACCGCGAGGACGCCGTCCATTGAAGCCAGTTTATTTGCCTGTTCAAGGGTCAACTTCGCGGCAAAACCATTAAAGCTGTAGGCATAATCATACACTTTTTGACCGCCGACCTTGCCAAGCGCTTCATCGTGTTTTGTCTTCAGATAGTTAACATAGTTAACCACATCGGAACTATTCGGATCAATTTTCTGACCATTCTTTGGTGCAGTAGCCTTCAACCCCTTAATTCCACCTTTATATGCCACAACGGGTGCATCTGCCATCTCAACGATGTATAACCCATTGGGACTTTCACTTACCTGTCCACCCTTGTCCGCCTTGGCACTGGGCTGGGCAAAAGCCGGCGTGACCGCCGAAAAAGTCATTGCCAGCACCAGCACGAGCGAAAAGATACCAAATATCTTTCGAGTCATGATCTTGTCTCCTCTTCAAGAATATGTACTTACATTTCAATTCGCATTAATTATTAGATACTATGTTTTTATTACGGAACCTCCTTTAAACAAGCAACCGCCGAAAAATTATTTCGGCGGTCTGGCGGTCTTCCAATCTCTACGCATCAGACTGGAAGATCCATGACTTTGCGCCCCCGCCTCGCGACGGGTTTGCCCTTACGATAGGCTGATTATAGTACACCTATCAAAAATTTC
The DNA here is from genome assembly GCA_964436455.1 of uncultured Anaerolinea sp. Classification (GTDB taxonomy): domain Bacteria; phylum Chloroflexota; class Anaerolineae; order Anaerolineales; family Villigracilaceae; genus Defluviilinea. The sequence goes on from CAYTDB010000027.1 coordinate 15,982, forward strand.
AAGTGAGGTGTAACTTTTTCGTTTTGGGCTTTTCCAAAAGAATTGGATACCTGCCCAGGCGGTATAATCCTGCCTTATGTCAAAAAGGCTCATGATCTTCGGAATTCTGATCGTAGCATTCGCCGCGGCGGGATATACGCTCTATCAGACGTACCGTCCAAACGCGGCGCGCCTGCTCTCCTTCCGCACATGGATTCGGAACCCCGCCTCCCACCCGGACTGGAAACTGTCTACCGGTTCCCAATGCGGGTCTGCCCCCTTCGTCTTCCCCACTGATGGCTTTGTGGGATTCCTGTGGGGCGACTCATTCCGCCCCGGTCACATCCATCAGGGTATAGACATTTTCGCCGAAACCGACATCAACATTACACGCGTCATTTCAGCCTACCCCGGCTACCTCACCCGCCTGCTGGATTGGAAGTCAACGGTCATTGTCCGCGTGCCGAGCGATCCGCTCCACCCCGGCACACAGATCTGGCTGTACTACACCCACATGGCTGACCAATTCGGCAATTCGTTCATCTCCGAAGAATTCCCCACTGGCACAATTGAAAAATTCATCGAAACAGGGACTTATCTGGGCAACCAGGGCGATTACTCCGGCGACCCCAACAACCCAACCGGTGTCCATCTTCATTTCTCGATTGTTGAAGATGATGGCAATGGTCAATTCAAGAACGAACTGGAGATCGAGAATACCCTTGACCCATCCCCCTATCTGGGGTTACCTTTGAATGCATACGAGAATAAAGACCGCATACCTTTGTGCGAGTCGAATGGGTAACCAGTGGCAAAAATGAAAGAGGAAAGATGAAGGAACTTGCGGGGAAAGTTGTACTTATCACCGGCGCAGGCAAGGGAAGCGGACGCGCGCTTGCCAAAGCCTTTGCTGAACGTGGCGCGTTCGTGGCAGCAAATGATATTTCGCCGATCAATGTGGAGGAAGTCGTTGACGAGATCCATGCGCAGGGCGGACGTGCCAAAGCCTACATCGAAGATGTAGCCAAAAAACTCGGCGCACAGAATCTCATCAAACAGGTGGAGGATGAGTTCGGCAGGATCGATATCCTGATCAACCATGCATCTGTCCAGCCGAACGTTCCACTGTTGGATATGGATGAGTGGGACTGGCACCGTGTGCTGGATGTCAATTTGACAGGAACTTTCCTGATGACCCAGTCTGTGGGGCGCGTGATGAGAGAACAAAGTTCGGGGGTGGTAATCAATCTCGTTACGGCGAATCAGGAATCGGTCAAGGATGAAACGGCGTTCATCGCATCCATGCAGGGATTGATCGGATTCACGCGTCAGGCGGCTCGCGAGTTGAATCCACATGGCATCAAGGTGTATGCAGTGGAAACAGGGGACAATATCGTCGAACAAGTTTTAGCGTTATTGGAGGAGAAATGAAAGAGTTAAACGAATATCGGGTGCGCCTGTTGGAAAAAATCGTATCAGCATCGAAGGAGTTCCACAAAGCGTGTATGGCTGTGCAGGATCCATTTGCCCCGCTGGGTGAGGGCGGCTGGAACGTCCATCAGATCGCCGCGCATACACGGGATGTGCATACGCTGGTGTATCGGTTCCGCGCACAAAGGACCGCGCAGGAGGACAATCCCGAGTTCCAGAATTTCGACGGCGATGCATATATGTTGGAGCATTATGACCGAGATGAGCCGTTGAATGCCATCTTGGATGGGCTTGTTGCCAGTGTGCAATCTCTTGCCATGACCCTGGAGAGGCTGCCGGCGGATGGATGGTCGCGCGAGTCGCGTCATGCCACATTTGGCGGCGGGTTCACCCTGCAGACCTGGGTCGAACGCGATCTTGCGCACATCGAGGAACATTTGCAAACCGTAAAGAGTTAACATAAAAATGACGGTCACTTTGGACAGTGACCGTCATTTTTACCAGAGCGGGAAACCAATTAGATTTGTGAGCCACAAGAATAACGGCTCGTAGAATTGCAGGCCTATCATGGCAACAACAATGCCAAGTACCGCGCCTGCAACCACATCCGAAACGTAATGCACGCCCATCGACACACGTGCAAGCGCAACCAACGGAGCCCAAACCCACAGAAGGATTCCCAGCCAGGCAGGTCCCAGCACAGAGCCGACTACTGCGATCAGGAAAGCCCGTGCCGCATGACCAGAGGGAAACGAGTGCGGATCGGTATTGCGGTAGATGCTCCCCCACTCGCCTTCCGGACGCCTCCTGCGCACGAGAAATTTAATACCCAGTACCAGAGCCGCCAGCACGCCGATGCCGACAAACTCCACCACTTCCCATTTCTTCCAAAATGAGTTGCTAAAAAACCACAGGATGATCAGCGCCGCCCACCAAAACCACGAGTCACCGGAGTGAGCAAGGAAGGCAGCAGCCGAACGTAATGTGCCTGGTTTTTCTGCCACGCGCATTGCGTTGGAGAGGCGCGCATCCAATTCAAGGATGGAACGCAGACTCATTTCTTCTTTGATTTCGCTTTCACTGCGGGTTTTGGCTGTGTGGTTTTCTTTCCTGCTGCTGTTTTCTCTTTTCCAGGTTTTGCCGTTTTGGGTTTCGGGCTTTTTGCAGATTTATTTCTGGCTGCTGCCCTGGCGGCTTTACGCTGCTGACTGGCAAGGTCTTCGCGCATGAGTTCGAGTTGATGCGGTTTGTCCACGTCCATACAGGCTTCGGCATGGGGCCAGACGATGGCGCGTCCTTTAATGCCTATACGCTTGCAAACCTTCTCGACCAGGTCTTCCAATGTGATGCTGCGCGTGACCACTTTGAACAAGGTACCCAATCCGATAATGCCTGCCTGCCGGAACGGACTCTTGCGCGTGCCAATCAGGGATTCCCACATATCCAAATGTTCGGTCGTCATGCGGACGTGTGTGAGGTTGATGTCCGCTCCGCACAGTTCAATACCTTTTAGTTTTGTGTAAGTGCGTTTTGAGCCAGGGAAACGTGCTTCCATCACTTCGCGCGTGCAGACACCGTAATACAGATCATCCTTTGTCTGCATGGCAGTTTCCACGAGCCAGTCCACCATCTCGGATTTGAGGGCAGGGATGTCGGCAGATACCACCAGAACATACTTGGTCTTCTTGTCCAGCTCCAATGACTTGTTCACACCGGTCACAACGTTTGCGAGCATGCGACCCTGGTTGGAAAGATAATAGACTGGTTTTTTGCAAGCCAGTTCATTCTTCGGCGAAAGCCCGACAATAATGACATTGTCCACGTGTTTCGCATCGCTCAAGGCATCCAGCACCCATTGGATCATGGGTTTGCCCGCGATGTCGGTCAGCGCCTTGGGGTCGCCTTTTGTGTATTCATATAGTGGTTCGTCAGGCTGGGGGATACCGCCTGCGAGTACGATAGCATCCATACAATCTCCTTCAATTTACGATTTCAGATTTACGATTTTGGTTTATCCGGTTCACTTAGCCGTAAATCGTCAACACGTGCACCGGGCGCAAGTGCCGGTGTCGAAAATCGCAAATTAATTCAGTTCCTGCAATTGCGGCTCAAAGTTGAGCTTATCGATCAATTCGTTGTATTCATCCCGTGTAAGCGGACGCCCCTTCCCTGCAATGGCGACCAGCGCTGCTTCCATCATGTTGGTGCCAAAGCTGCGACCATCAAAACTCAGTGTGGTTGTGATGAGATATTTAATTCCACGCTTCTTGAGGAATTCAACATCGGCGGGTGTGGTGGTGTTGGTAACGATGATCTTCCCGTGCATATCCTCCGGCATGTGTTGTTTGATGTACAGGAAATCTCCACCGATGACGGTGTTGCCTTGATAATATTTTTCGTATTTGGGCGTCACCTTTTCCTGTTTTTCACCGGTGGGGTATAACATGCTCAACGGCATTCTGCCAACGATCGGCATGAGAAGCCTGGCAGTCAGCTTGAGCGAGCTCATGGAGCGGATGGCGATGGGAATGTCCAAACCGAACATCAAATCGCCGAAGACACATTGGTAGCCTGCCTGGATAAACGACTCGGTCATGCCGTAGCGGGTGATCCCTGCAACGAGGAATGCCGTCTTGGGTTGGATCTGATCGCCGATCTTCTGTTCTACCCATTGCATAACGCGCGCTTCGAGCGTCTCTTTCAGCCCGCCTCCATCCACATACGGTGTTTGCTTCACATCCTGCACCAACTTGAGCGCGCCGTGGAGCGGATAGAACTTCCAGGGCGTATGCACGCCGAGATCGATGCCGCCTACACCGAAGGCATCCACCTTTCCGTCCATTTCGCGGTACATCTGGCGCGCCTTCGCTTCATCGCCATTGGTGCCAATGCGTTCGATGCGTACTGTTTCGCCAAGCAGGTTGATCTCTACCGCCTTGTCGCGTGTGGAGGAACCAAGGCTGATACTGACTGCTCTTTTCATTTTATTTTCTCCTCAAAGATGAGATACAGTTTATTATAATGGAATCCCGAAGAGTTCCGGGATTATGTCAGGCTCCGGGTTTAGGATGCATCGTCCCCGCAGGGGGAAGCGTAAAGAGGAATGTGGAACCTTTTCCCGGTTCAGACTCGACCCAGATCCTGCCTCCATGGATTTCGACTATTCTTTTCACCAATGCCAGTCCCACGCCGGTGCCTTCGCTCCTTGCATCCAGCTTATTGAAGAGTCCGAAAACACGTTCATGGTGCTCAGGCTCGATGCCCATTCCATTATCCTTGACATAGAACACCGGCTTGCCTCTCTCGTTGCCATACTGACCGATCTCGATCTGCGGATTTTTTTGATCCCCCATGTATTTGGCGGCATTATCGATCAGGTTTTGCAGAACTTCTATCAGACGCGGCTTATCTCCATGGACGAGAGGCAGATTCGGGTGGGTATGAACCGCCACACCCTTTGCCTCCAATTGCCCGTGGACAATATCCAGGGCTTCCTTCACCAGCTCATTGAAAGGAACATTTACAGGGGCGTTCATCATCCTGCCGATGCGTGAGAGTTCCAGCAGTTCGTTCAGCAGTCTCTGCATTTTGAGAACTGCTTCCTGAATGCGTTGAATGTCCTTTTTCAGGCGCTCCACGTTGCCGGAGGCGGCATCCTGTTCCAGATAGCCGAGGAAACCATTGATGGTAACCAGCGGCGATTTAAGATCATGGGAAACCGTGTAGGTGAATTGTTCCAATTCAGCGTTCTTGTTTTCCAGTTCATCGATCAATTTCTCACGCCCCTCCAATTCCTTTTGCAGGTCGGAGAAGAGACGTGCATTCTCCAAGGCAACTGCGACCTGATTGGCAAAATTAAGTGCAAGGCGCGCATCGCGATCCGTAAACCTGCCTGGCTGACGGCTATCCAGCGAAATAAAACCGATGAGTTTTCCGCGTGCTTTAAGTGCCACGGATAACCATCCGTGGATGTAATTGATAGGTGGTCGGCGAAATTGAGTATACTTTTCCTGAATATCTTCAATCAAGATGTAGGGGACATCATCGCTAATAAACTGATGATCAGGCTCCGACTCGTCAATCGTATATATCATGTCGTTTTCCTGCAGGACCGGCAATCCGTCCAAACCTACCATTCGGGCTGTGTTGCCGTCATATAACCAGACCGAAGCGCTATCGTAGGGTACAACCCGCTTAAGTTGTTCCAAGATGCGTTGCACAGCCTCACTTACATCCAGAGTAGAGGTTACGATGGAGGTTGTTTCTCTCAAGGTTTCGGCTTCAGCATTCTTCTCCGCAAGTTCCTTAATTAGCTTTTCACGGTCTGCTTCCGCCTCCTTGCGAGGCGTTATATCCTCCACTGAACCTTCATAGAACAGAATGTTGCCGTTCTCATCACGGATCCCCTGCACCGACATGGATGCCCAGAACGTGGACCCATCCTTACGATAGTCCAATGTCTCAAATCCCACCACCCGTTCACCAGAAGACAAACGCCTTTGCAGTTCATTCCTTTGATCAGTATTAACATAAAGTTGGGCGGCAATGTTACTTATACTGGCAATCATGTCTTCCGGTGAATCAAAGCCATAGATACGTGCCATGGCGGGGTTTACGCTGAGAAAGCGTCCATCCTCCGTACTCTGGAAGATCCCATCAATGGAGTTGTTGAAAATATCGCGATACTTCTCTTCAGCGCGTTTACGCTCGAGCAACTCCTGCTCGAGCTCCCGGTAATATTGTGCGTTGAGCATGGCAAGCGCAGAACGGTCGGCAATATCCTGTAGAAATGTCAGGTCTTCCGGTGTGTAATCCCTGCCGGGGGAATGTCTTGCCATGCCGATCACGCCCATTACCTTTCCCTGTACATGCAACGGTGCAAGCATCATGCTGTGGATGGGGAGTCTTCTGTAATATTCCTGGCGATCAGGCGTTGCTTTTTTTATTAATTCCTCGATCGGAACAAAGGGAATGAGGACTGGCTCGACTTCACCGATGGCTTTTGCGTACGCTCCCTCATTCCATCGGATGGGTCTTTGACTGATCTCATCCCAGAAAACCTCCATGGCTTGAGGATCGGGATTGTACACCGCCGCGAGTTCAAGAAATTCGTTCTCAGCTGAATACAAAAAGATGCTTGCCCCGTCTCCGATCAGTTCCGCGCAACGGCGCACAACAGCATCGAACACCATACGCTGATCCTGGGTGACCTTTGTCAATAACTGTGAAAGCGATGCCAACACTTCAGCCCGCGCCGCCTGTCGCCGGATCTGTAATTCAGAAAACTTACGTTGAGTTACATCCCTAACGACACTCTGAATATGAAGCGGGGTGCCTTTATCATCCCGCACCAGCTCAACGCTGACCTCAACCGGGAAGATATCCCCGTTCTTTTTTCGAAATAGACGCTCATACGTGGGAATGTGCTCGCCTGCCAGCAATTGCTGCATAATTTTTTCACTCTCTGGCATCTCCGCAGACAGATCGGATATAGCCAGATTTTGCATCTCCTCCACCGTATAACCCAGCATTTCCGCCGCCCGTTGATTTGCAGTAATATGCCGTCCAGTTAGGTCCAGCATAAACACCGCGTCATGCGATTGTTCGAAAAGCGAGCGGAAACGCGCCTCACTTTCGCGTAGAGCCACTTCGGAAAGTTTACGCTCCGTGATATCGAGGCCGGATGTCAGGGTGAATTCAGCATCATCGATATCGATTCTGTCGCTCGACAGGAGTATATAGCCCACCTCGCCGGACTTTCGACGAATCCGCATCTCATAATCCTTCAAACCGCCGCTGTCACGATATGCCTGCCTCAGGGCAGCCAGATCGTTGTTATTGAAAAGGATGTTTAACTCAGGCACGCTGCGCCCAACCACCTGATCGCGTTCAAAGCCAAAAGCGTCAAGAAAGGCGTTATTGGCATCCACGAGAATATGGTTTTCATCTTCAATGGTCGTTAACACATGGGTGGTATGGAAGGCTTTGGAAAATTTACTCTCTGAAAACTTCAGTGCAGTTTCGGCACGCTTGCGTTCAGCCAGTTCATTCTTCAGCGCATCCTCATCCAATTGACGTTTGATGGCGGCGCCCAGTACATTTGCCGCCACCTTCAGCACATCCACTTCCATTGACGTCCACTCGCGTTCGTTTACCGTATCGTCAAAGCCGAGTGTGCCCCATTGCCTGCCATCTACGATGATGCGCATTTCAAGCAGGGCTTTGATTCCGACACCATTCAACCAGACCCGTTCCCCATCTGTAATTCTTGAGGCGCTGCCTATAAAAGGTTCGCCCCGATATAGAATTTCATAGTATTGTTTGAACTCCTCCTCGCGTTCGCTTGCGTTCTGATATTCAGGGTTGTCCATGTCAGATCTTTGCCCAGGTGCCACCCACTCATAACGGATGGAGTTCATCACCAGGCCATCCGCTCCCGCATGCCTCTCGAATAAATATGCATGGGACGCGTTAAATTCCCTGCCCAGCCTTTCAAGGACGGCATTGATGCTCCTGCGCCAATCCGGGGTCTTCAAAAATTGTTCTGCAGAAAACGTCACTGATCCAAGAAGAGACTCGCGTTTACGCAATCCTGCTTCTATAAGTTTGCGATCGGTAATATCCTGCAAGATTCCCACTACACCAATTCGCTCACCGTTTTCACCAAGAATCTGAACGCACGAATCAGAAACCCATTTTTCTTCCTCATGACGATTGACGATCAGATAATCACATTCCCAGTGGCGCAGGATTCCTGCTTCCGTGAGACGGTCCGCCTCCTCATAGGTCAGATGCGCCATGCTGCCGCGTGTCACGCGCTGTCTTTCCATCTGCTCCCACAGGTCGGGGGTCAATTCGGATGGGGCATACCCCGTCAGCCGTTCAACCTTTTCACCCATGAACGTATACTCACGGGTACGAAAGTCAAGATAATAAGGGATCGCACCGGAAGCCTGAATTGCCTGACGATAGACCCGTTCAGACTCACTGATAGCTGATTCAACCTCCTGACGCTGGATCGTCCCGCTGAGGATTCCCGCCGCGATTTTGAGAGCATCCACTTCAGCCGGGCTCCATTCCCGTTCATTCTCAAAATCATCGAAACCGATCGCCCCCCACTCCCTGCCACTGACAAAGACCGGCACCTCCAAAATGGACTTGATGCCCCGCATCTCAGCGCTTTCCTTCTCAATCGAGTTAAAAGTGGAGAAGGTCTCCATACGCACATCTCCACGCTGTAATTTCTCCACCTGCTCCTCGAATCCATCCTGATGGATGAGTGAATTCTGAAAACTCCTACCATCCATGTCACTGGGATAGCCAGGAGCAGTCCATTCGTAACGCATGGATGTGACTGGTTCTCCCTGCACAGTGATATGATCTTCAAACAGATAGGCATGCGTTGCGTTGGTCGCCCTGCCAAGCTGCTCGAGCACACTATCAATATTCTCACGCCAATCCGATGTTTTCAGGAATTGTTCTGCCGCAAAGGTCACAGCCTCGAGGATCGATTCACGCTTGCGCAACTCGACCTCAACTTGTTTAGGCTCCGACGGATCCGCGGCAATGCCAATCCAGCCGGTAACAGCTCCAGTTTCATCCTGAAGAGGCGCAACGGTTCCAAGAACTTGTAATTCCTCCTGATCCTTGTTACGGAATACCATCTCGCCGTTCCAATTCTCCCCTCTGCGCAAGGCGGTTTGAATCTCTTCCGCCATTTCAGATGTCAGATTTGTGGGCACCAGATCATAATACTGCTTCCCCAACGCCTCTTTTTCCGTCCAACCGTACAACTCGACCGCCGCCTGATTCCAATAGATGATCGTGTTATCCAGCTTGCAGCCCACAACCGCCTGCCCCACCCGGTCCAGCATGGATTTTTGAGTCAATGCCTCTTGCGCATATTGCCGGGCTTTCAGCGAACTATTCTGCAAACTCTCAGTGATCGAGCGGACCACCATGCCAGCAGTGACGACGATCAGCGAATAAGTGATGAATAGAGGAAATTCAGGCGGGTCTGGCTCGTATGGCACAGGGGGCAGCCCCTGGTTTTCCGCAAATATGATGAAGCCAATAACGGCAACACATAAAGCACTATACGCAATAAATGATCTTCGATCCAATAAAATGCTCGCGAACACAAGGAACACAGGAAACATCAAGGAGGTACTGGAATGAATTCCCCCAGCAACATAGATGCCAAATGAAAGCAAACCCAACGCGGCGATCAAAAAAAGATTGGATGCAACCCATAACCTCCGCAACCGCACCAGAACGATCACAATACCAAATACAACCACCTCCAGAATGGTCATGGTTACGTAGAATGATTGCCCCTCGAATACATACACAAAACCAATAATGATTGCAGCTGTAATGATCAGTAGAGAAATCGCCTGAATATAAAGTGCAGACAGGCTTTCATCTGAATCCTGGTAACCTGATTGTTTTATCCAGTTAAAGACTCTGTGCAAGTAATGCTTCATCGTCTTCTCCAATTCATAGCACCCATCTACTTTGCAGAACCTGTCAGTGTAAAATAGAATGTTGAACCCTTCCCCAGTTTACTCTCCACCCAGATCCTGCCGCCGTGAGACTCGATGATGCGCTTCACCAGGGCAAGCCCCACACCGGTGCCTTCGCTTGTTACATCCAATTTGTCAAACAATCTGAAAATGCGTTCCTGGTATTCCGGAGCGATACCCATGCCATTGTCGCGCACAAAGAAGATGGGGTTGCCGTTCTCCATTCCATGCATGCCAATCTCGATGAGGGGTTCCTTCTGATCACCCATGTACTTGGCGGCATTATCGATCAGGTTTTGCAGGACCTCTGTCAAACGCGGTCGATCTACATGGACAAGAGGCAGGTTCGGGTGAGTCTGGAGCGTGATTCCGCGTGCTTCCAGCCGCCCGTGGACGATTTCCAGCGCGTCCTCCACAAGTTCCCCGAACGGCACATCCTGCGGTTTGTGGACAAGACGTCCGATGCGCGAGAGTTCGAGTACATCCTTGAGCAGGCTGTCCATACGCAGGGTCGCTTTGCTGATACGCTCGAGGTCTTTGTAAAAGCCTTCCATATTGCCTTCACGCGCATCTCTTTCGAGATATCCTAAAAAGCCCCGAATGGTAACCAGCGGGGAACGAAGGTCATGCGAGACCGTGTAGGTAAAGCGCTCAAGTTCGGCGTTCTTGTTTTCAAGTTCGGTGATCAAATTTTGCTTGAGCGAAAGTTCCACCTGTAGTTCGGTGAACAGGCGTGAATTTTCGAGGGCAATGGCGGCTTGATTGGCATAGGTGTCAGCCAATTCTGCATCCCGCTCGGAGAATTGACCGACACGGTCACCATCCATTGTAATAAGACCTATCACGCGCCCTTTTACCTTGAGGGGAACCGCCATCCAGGCACGGATGTTATGGTAGGGAATCTCATTGAAGGAGGGGACTTCTGTTTGCACATCGGTATAGAGGATATATGGGAGTTGTCCCTGAATGACCGGATAAGCAGGCTCATCTTCATGAATGGGAAAACTTGTTCCAATATCCTGATTGATAAAGTCCACGCCGCGTGAACTGACCATTTCAAGCTTGTGACCCACGATCAGTTGGATAGAAGCACTTTGGTAAGGGACAACCCTGGCGATCTGTTCGAGAATCAAAGAAAGCGTTTCGGTTTTTTCGAGCGATGCCGCCACGATCGCGGCACTTTCGCGCAGGGTTTCAGATTCGGCATTACGTTTCTCCAATTCCACGATCAGGGCTTTGCGTTGTTCCAATTCTTCCTGAAGGGTCGAATCCATCTGGCGGCGCTTAATGACAGCGCTCAGCAGATTGGCGGCTACAACAATTGCATCCACTTCTGCATTTGACCACTCATGTATTCCCGCCATATCATCAAAGCCGATGATTCCCCACCACACATCATCCACATAGATGGGAACATCGAGTAAAGCATAAATACCGCGCGACCTCAAGTCATCCATATCCTCCGAACTGGCATGTTTATCGTCGCCAATATAAGGATACCCATGAAAAACACGCTGGTTCCAGTTCTCCATGTAGTCTTCATCAATGGACATGCCCTGATATTTCGGGTTGACAAGATCATTCTTAAACCCCGGAGCAGTCCATTCATTTCGCATGGACATCAGAAGCGTACCTTCTTCGGCAAGGTGGTTTTCAAAGATATAGGCATGGCTGGTACTGATTGTGTTTCCCAGACGCTCAAGCAGTTTGTCAACCTCGGTCCGCCAGGTATCAGCATCCCATTCAGAAATCCTCAAGAAGGTATTCGCCGCATCTGCCACGACCTCCAGGATCGCTTCACGTTGCTGCAGTTCAGCTTCGGCGCGCCTGCGTTCGGCAAGTTCCTGTTGCACCTGTTCGAGCAGACTCAACTTCTCGATGGTAATGGCAACCTGCGCCGCAATGGTTTCCAGCAGGCGGATCTGAGCAGAGGTATATGCCTCAGGCTGCGTGGACTGGACGGACATGATCCCGATCACACGATCCTGCAAGGTCAGTGGAATGCCGAGATATGAACGGATGGGAGCGTCCACCACCCTGAGAATATTATGAGCCTTCTGGATTGTCGGGTCAGCCACATCCCGCAAATAGAGAGTCTTCCGGGTTGATATGACCTCCCATGTCAAACCCGGGCTTTCCTTTAATTTTCGCGCTGGAGGGAGGATATCCTTATCGAGGTTCAGGAAGAGCGAATAGGAAAAGATATCGGTCTCCGCGTCATATAAACCGATATGGAACGCATCCAGCCTCATAACCAATTTGAGTTCATCCACAAAGGCACGCAAGGCATGGTACAGGTTCTCTCCGCTGGAAAGCGCCGTTCCCAGCCGATAGAGCAGGGAAACCTCTTCGGCACGTCGTTGCAGTTCGGACTCCACCAGTTTGCGTCCGGTAATATCCTGCACCGCGCCATAGATTCCAGCCAGCCGGTCATTCTCCCCGTCCCATTTGGGATGACCATAGGAACGCACCCAGCGGATTTCACCATCTTTGCGGACAATACGCACCTCTGTAACAACCTTTTGATTGGCACGCAACTGCGCCATACCGCGAGCATCCTGTTCGATGTCATCGGGGTGCAGAATGGACAGCCAGCCGCCTCTAGAAAAAAATTCTTCGGGTGTGTATCCAGTGATCGCTTCGAAGGCACCGCCAGTCCATTGATCGACGATCTTTCCCTCCGCGTCATATTGAATCGAAAAGGCATAATCAGACATGACCGACGCGATCAGGCGGTATCTTTCCTCATTGGACTTCGAACGCAAAGCCGGATCGGAGAGGCTTTGAAGGGCAACCTGCAATGGCACAACGGTGAAAACAAGGTTGATAAAAAGAAGTATCCAGGCAGAGGCAGGAGGGAAGGTGAACAAATGTGGGAACTCGAAGCCTGCATTTCCCGCAAAGACAAAACCCAACCCGGTCAACAAACTCAAACCTGCATAAGAATATGCACCTCTCGCACCAAGAATGATTCCTGCCACGACCGTTCCTGAAACAAAAAACATCACATCCAGGCTCTGAATTCCAGAAGAAAGAAATGCCATCAAAACTGTCAGGATGTAGAAGAAAACCAGCGTGATGACCGACGCGGTTCTTACCCAACCGCGTCGGTTAAGAATCACATTTGAAAAAGTGACCAACAAACCAGCCAACAAAATAATGGATGTGAAAAGTTTCTCTGCGAAGAAAAATAATATCCCAACGCCCCCCAATACAATGATGGCAATACCCATATTCAACTGCAAAGCGTTCAGAGCACGAGCGCGACGCGTTTTTTCCTCATCACTTGGGAACACGGGGGGCTGCAAGAATTTTATGATCTTGTTCAACATGGATTCATTGATCAACTTGTCATGGATTCGAGGATGTCGGCAATGTGAAATAGAACGCGGCACCACCTCCCGCTTCCCCCTTCGGGGACGGTGCACTCTGGACCCAGATCCTGCCTCCATGGACCTCGACAATTCTCTTCACGAGAGCCAGTCCGATCCCGGTACCGTCGCTTTTTACGTCGAGTTTGTTGAACAAGCCGAAGATACGCTCGTGGTGTTCCGGGGGAATGCCCATTCCGTTATCGCGCACATAGAATATGGGTCTGCCGGATTCCTCCCCAGCCTGTCCTATTTCGATGCGCGGCTCTGACTGGTTCCCCATGAATTTGGCGGCGTTCTCCACCAGGTTCTGCACCACCTCAAGCAGGCGCTGTCTATCGCCAAAGATCACGGGCAGATTCTCATCGATACGTATAGTAATGCCTCGTTCCACGATTCGCCCGTGAACAAGTTCCACCGCATCCCTTGCCAGATTCCCGAATGGAATCGAGGCTGGTTCATTCATTAACCGCCCAATGCGCGAGAGTTCAAGTAGTTCGTTCAGTAATTGCTGCATTTTATTGGTGGCATCCGTGATGCGCTTTACATCTGACTTTATACGTTCATGGTTGCCAGCCAATGCATCCTGTTCGAGATATCCAAGGAATCCGCGGATGGTGAAGAGTGGTGATTTCAGGTCATGTGAAACCGTGTAAGTGAAGCGTTCCAGTTCGGAGTTCTTGGCTTCCAGTTCCGAGATGAGGTCCTGGCGCGTGGCAAGATCAGCCTGGAGGTCCGCATAGAGGCGGGCGTTCTCCAGCGCGATCGCCACCTGATCGGCAAACGTCACCGCCAGTTCAGCATGATGATTGTTGAATTGGCCCTTTTGCCTGCCATCCAGCGCGATCAGACCAACGACCCGACCACGCGCTTTGAGTGGCACCCCCAGCCAGGAATTGATATAAGTATGCGGCGGTTCGTGAAACCTTGAAAACGCAGGGTTCGCCTGAACATCGTGGCAGGTCATGTAGGGCAGTTCCCCGTTGAACAGTTGGGCAGCATGATTTTGACTATCAATTTCGAACTGCAGATTTTCCGGTATTTCACCGGGCAATCCACATTCACCGATCAATATTTGTCTGGTCCCTTCAAGCCGCCAGATCGAGGCACTATCATAGGGAACCACGAGTTGTATCTGGTCGAGGATGCGCTGGATGATCTCGGAAAATTCGAAGGTGCCTACAATGCTTGCAAGGCTCTCCCGCATTGTTTCGGCTTCCACATTGCGCGCCTGTAATTCTTCTATCAATTCCCTGCGCTTTTCCAATTCAGATTGCAGGTTCGTGAACAAGCTTGCATTTTCAAGCGCGATTGCAAGTTGGTCGGCAAAGGTTACCGCAAGCTTTGCATGATGCAAGTTGAATTGATCCTTGCGCCTGCCATCAAGCGCGATCAAGCCAATGATCTTGTTTCTGGTCCTTAGCGGCACTGCCAGCCATGAATTGATGTAGGCATGGGGTCCTTGAAAATCGATCAATTCCTCCTGAACATTATTGTTCAAGAAGAATGGCTTTTCCCCGTATAGTATCGAACGCGATGAGTTGTCTTCATTGATCGTGAATTTAAGACTTTCGATGGGGATCTCGGGCGGCAGATCCCGACCGATGATCAATGTCTGCCATTCTCCATCAATACGCCAGATTGATGCCGTATCATACGGGATGACAAGTTTGATCTGATCGAGGATCCGTTCCATTGCGACATCCAGATCAAAGGTGGTAACAAGGCTGGCCAGGCTGGCGCGCAGGGTTTCCGATTCCCTGTTCCTAACCTCAAGTTCACTAATCAGTTTTTCGCGTTCCGTTTCGACCCACTTCCGCTGGGTGATATCGCGGATCATCAGGATCGCCGTATCAATCGAATTTGGAACAACGCGGGCTTCCATTGCCCGGATGCTTCCCCCCATTTTCTCTTCAAACTCGAACATGCTGATGGTATTGGTTTCGAGCGAACGCTGAATGGCAAAGACCGTCTGTGAAGACGCCGTCCCTGAGAGCACCGCATGTATCTGTTTACCGACAAACTGACTGGCTGGCATGGGATCTTCCATACCCTTTGGCGGGATCACATTAATGACCATCCCATCCTTTGATAACTCCATGATCATGTCCGGGATGGCTTCAAGCAGCGCCCGCACGCGCGCTTCACTCTCCTGAAGCGCCTGCATTGTTTGCTTCTGAGCGCTCATATCATAGAACATCGAGATGACGCGTTCCTCGCCGCCGATGTTTACCATGCGATAGAAACTGATGGCATGTATTGTTTTCCAATTCTTACCCACAAACTCATCGTCCGGATTGTAGAGCGAACCTTTTTGTTTTAACTTCTGAACAAATACCTGCCGTTCTTCGAGGGTGTCCCATAGTTTGAGTTCATCTGCGGTCCTGCCGATGGATGTTTCGGGGTCAAGTCCCATCAGATCCCAGTAGGCGTAATTGGCTTCCAGCATACGACCATCTTCCAGCGTAGTAATACAGATGGCAATCGGGCTGGATTCAAAAATGGTGCGGAATTTTTGTTCACTATCGCGCAATGCATTTTCTGCCTGAACCCGCTCGGTGATATCGCGTAGAAGCCCTTCGTGATACACGACATTTCCATCCGCATCCTGAACATATCGTCCATGGTCTTCCACCCAGATCTCGGAACCATCTTTTCGCCGCATGCGGAATATATCCACTTTTTCGTTGTCAATATCCGGGAGTTGGGTTTCACGATCCTCCGGTGAAAAATACAACTCATTCGCGATATCAACGGAGAGCAGTTCATCCCTATCCTTGTAGCCTAACATCCTCACGATGGCAGGATTAACATCGATGAACCTGCCATCGTGCGTGCTGAGATAGACGCCATCCTGCATGCCTTCGAATAATGTACGGTAGCGCTCCTCCACCTGTTTACGTTCATGCAGTTCGGTCTCCAACCCTGCCAGCGTCTGGCGGAGTTTTGCCGTCATGGTGTTGAAGGCTTGGGCGAGCGTACCAACTTCATCGTCCGAAAGAACCGGGGCTGAGGCGTTGAGGTCGCCTGTTGTGATGTGTGTAACTGTGCGGGTAAGGGCCAGGAGCGGGGCAGTGATCCGTCGCGCAAGAAAGGTCACAATAACCATCAATCCGAGCGAAAACAAGATCCCGATCAGGGCGACGCTAAATGCAAGCGAACGTGCAGGCGCAAGGGCGGATTGTTCGTCGATTTCGACAATCAATGCCGCATCCAACTCCTTGAGCCATTGGTATCTGCCAATGACAGGCATGCCGTTATGGTTAAGATAGGAAGCATTGCCATCCTCACCGTTCAGTGCGGCATCGATGGCGATAGATCTCGGAGCCTGCGATTCGGCAAGAAGGATAGGGTCATTGGTAATTATCTTGCGGTTGGAATTGATCAGGTAGTTTTGAATGGATTCATTCAAATTCCGGCTTTCCCTGACAATATCATCAACGCGTTTCATGTTGAAATGCAACACCAGGACTGCAACTCTTTTATTCTCTGTATCAAACAGCGGCGTGGCAACGGTCAATGTGGTACTGCCAAACAGGTCCGATTCGTAAAAGTCCTGGACGAATGTTTTTTCCTGCCCTTCTTCAAAGAATGGCTGGTTCGCCTGTGAAATACCAATATTCCCTGGAGCAACCGAGAGAATAATATTCCCATTCAGGTCGAGCACCTGAATATCTCTGTAATCCGCGGTTCGCTGGGCGATGAGTGTAATAAGCTGGGTCAACCCTACTTTTGCTGAAGTCCGATCCTGTTGTAATGTTTCAGCATCCAATATCCTGCCAACATAGGAACGTAATGATGGCAGGCTTGCCAGAAAGATCGCAGTGCTTTGTTGATCATCCACCCACCGGCTGAGATTATCCTGTTTCAATCCCGCAATAGTGTTCAGCTTGTCTTCCACCGTCAGTCGCAGTGACCGCGCCGCCTGGATGTAGGTCAGGGATGTCACCAATAGGACTGTGACCACCGCAAAGACAATATAGTACCTGACAAGGCGGTTTTGTATTTTTGATCCTCGGGATTTCTTGAGAGAATCGAACATTTTTAGGGAAACTGGTTGATGGTGGAAAGATCGAAGCGGGCGGCTTCCTGTGTTAGATCCTGTCCTTGATACGTTTCAGACATTTGTTTGAGCATGCCGTTCGCATGGAGGGTGTTGATGACCGTGTTGATCTCACCCAACAAACTGCCAACATCCCTGCTGCTGGAGCGGTCCAAAGTAACGGAGGCATAGGAAAAGAGAATTGGTTCACCCAATATTTTGACAGGCGCATCCGATGCCAGCACTTGTTTTGCTTTTGGGAGAATGGTGATAACCGCATCCAATTTGACACCGTCCCCAAGGGATAGGTCTTCAATGGCGGGGTCCTCGTTCTGATACCCGACCATTTGTGCATCCCTGATCCGAAAGACGATCTCGCCACCAGGCATTTTCAGGGTGCCTTTCAAGTATTCCTCAAAGGTGCAACCCACGCATACACCAATCCGTTTACCCGACAAGTCTTCAGACTTTTGATAAGTAGTATTCTCTTCGTTAACCAGAACCACTGTGGGAGTTGCGTAATAGGGCTGGGAAAAATAAAGCACTTCCATCCGTTCGAATGTGATCGCCACCGACCCGACATGGATATCCCAATTATCCCCCCAGTTCCCCGCAACCAACTGACTCCAGGGAGGGGTGACAAAACACGGCTCTACCTCCAGATGGTTTGCGATCTCCACAGCCACAACCACGTCAAAACCTTCAAATTGATTTGCCGTGTATTGCGTCGGTTCGCACTTTGTACCCTCACTGGCTGACACATCCTTCAGCAATTTTGATTGTGGAGCGTAATCCGCATCCGTCGCGACGATCAGCGTACCTCGCGCTTTGATCTCCGCAAGTTTATCCCTTGGCTGGGTGGCAGGTTCAGCATCTGGAGATGCACAACCCACAAGGAGCAATGAAATAACAACAAGTAAAACAAGCATCCGTCGCATATCAAGTCTCCTCGATGGTGATTATATATCATGTCGCATACAGTCATCCTTTGCATACATGCATATAAAAAGAAAACTAGTCTGTCGCATCAATTGGGACAGACTAGTCAATTGTAAAAGGCCGGGTCTATGGAGTACACGTGATCTTGAAATAAGCTCCCTCATTGCGGTCATTCGGGATCAATACATGCACATTCACCCAATAATCTGTTGCGCTCCACAAGGTCAGAATGGTTCGAATCTCCCTGGTACCCTCGGATTCATACAGCAATGTCTCTTCAGTGGATACATATCCATTGCTTGCCTCCCATCGCCAGGTGACCAGTGTCGGACCATTGGTCGTGATCTGCGCTGTTACATTGACAGTCTGCGGGAAGGCACTGCAATTCACGTTCATCGAAACCGGGTCAACCTGGACCTGGATATTGTTCACGCCGATCTCAGGCGGACTCACCACTGGGAGCACTTCCCAGTTTCCCGTAACGACAACGAAATCTGCAGAAAGCCAGCAGTTGGTGGATGGGTCGCTGGGATTCTTGACATACCACCATGTGGCATCAATGCTCTTGCCGATCACCTCCGCCTGCCTGCCCACGACCAGCGCGCCAACAATGGCGTATGAGATTTCCGGTCCGAAGCGGCAGTTGACCGGCTGGTCTTTGGGCGCGGCAAGGGTGATGCTTGCTGTCGCTGTCGGAGCACGCGTGGGCGTGTCAATTGCCAGCAATGTTTCGATCGGCACGATCGTCGGTGTAGGGGGAATCGATGTTGGGGCTGAAGTGGCAGGTATCGGCGTGGGTTGAACCGCAGGCGTGGAGGTTGAATCCCGCGCGGTCAGGTTGCAGGATGTAAGGATCAAGGCGGCGAGGACAATCCAGTAACGGTTGTTCATCTTTCCTCCTAGCCACATCATACTCATATTGAGGGTTCTTCGCAATAGTTCCATTGGGCATTACCGGTAAAGTTGAAAACATGATAAAATATTTAGAACATTTTTTCTACCTTAATGCAAGGAGGCTGTGATGAGTAAAAGAGTTATGGTCTTCGTTGGGACAAGCAAGGGCGGCTTTATTTTCGAGAGCAATGAGAAGCGCAAAGATTGGCAAAGAAGCGACATACAATTCAAAAGTTGGAACGTGATGCACATGAATTTGGACCCGCGGGACAATCGTTTGCACGCGGCAACGACGCATTTTGTGTATGGTCCAACCACCCACTACTCGGATGATTTCGGAAAATCATGGACACAGGCAAAGCAGGTGCCTGTCATCACACGTCCATCCAAAAGTGGCAGACCCGCCAGCACAGTGGATGAAGCATTCCGTTCCGAGGGTGGCGAGGACATCAAAGATAACCCCGAGAAAATGATAAAGGTTTGGAACATCACACCCGGACGCAAAGAGGAACCGAATGTACTATATGCCGGCGCACAACCTGCATCGTTCTTCATATCCAAAGATCGCGGTGAGACTTGGAAACTGAACGAGGGACTTTACGATCATCCCCATCGCGGACAGTGGAATCCCGGCAATGGAGGCTTGTGTCTGCATACCATCCTGCTCGACCCGGCGGATTTGAACCGTATTTATATCGCGGTCTCTGCCGCGGGATGTTATCGCACGGACGATGGCGGCAAGACCTGGGCGCCTCACAACAAGAACGTGCGTGCCGACTTCATGCCGAACAAGTTCCCGGAGTTCGGTCAGTGTGTGCATAAGATGGCAATGCATCCATCCAATCCGAATGTGATCTACCAACAAAACCATTGCGGCGTATATCGAAGCGACAACCTGGGCGAAGATTGGATCGACATCGGTGAAGGGAAATTACCTGCAAGATTCGGTTTCCCTGTTGCAGTACATCCCACAGACCCGAAGACAATCTATATCGCGCTCGAAGAAAGCGATGAGTTCCGCATGAGTGTGGACGGAAAGTTCTCCGTGTGGCGCAGCCGTGATGCGGGAGAGTCTTGGGAGCGCAAGTCTAAAGGTTTGCCGGATAAGGCACACTTGGTTGTCCTGCGTGAAGCAATGGCGACCGACACATTCGAAGGTGCAGGCATCTACATCGGAACGAACACCGGTCAGTTGTTCTATTCGCGGGACTCAGGAGACAATTGGGAAATGCTGGCAGATTATCTGCCACCAATCCAGTCGGTGGAAGCGGCGGTTATCGAATAATTCGTAGTTGGTTGGTGAAACATGGGACGGGGTAACCCCGCCCCTACTATTTTACGGCTGCAAACACGCCGGGATGGAATCACTCAACCCATCCGGGTTCTGTGTTGCGCCATTTTCATCATATATCTTCACAAACTGAATTTCGGAAAATTGTTTTAAGTTAAGAGTCAACAAGTCAGCGATGGTGTAGGTCGCTCCGGCGCGGTCACAGGTTCCTTTGAGGTAAAGGTGGGCAACCCCATCGCGGACTTCGTATCTGTCATAGCCGGTAAAGCCAGTATAGAGCGCGATCCAGCCATAGGAATAACGCTCGGTCGCGCCGGGACCTTTGAAGTATTCATCCAAAACTGTGCCAAGGATGTTGCTCGTGCGTGCCCAGCGGACACCTGCATATTCGAATGGGGTCAGGTTATTTTCATAGCGGTATCTATTCACAAAGTACACGTTGACCAATGCCCACTGCGGCGTGGAAGTGGGTCTGCGTGTGCTGGTTGGGATCAACGTCCGCGTGGGGGTTCGGGTTGGAGTTGGTGTACGCGTTGCAGTTGGTGGAGGCGTGAAGACCTCAGATAGGCAGAATGGTTCAGAGTCACTTGCGGTAGATGGATTTTGGGTTTGCCCATTCTGGTCGTAGATCTTTACATATTGAATCTCAGGAAACTGCTTGAGATTGAAATTGATCAGGTCAGCAATATTGAAATCCTTGCCTTCGGAGGTACATGCACCTGTTAGATAAACGTTCGCCACGCCATTGTTGATTTCCAATTGGTTGTAGCCAGTAAAGCCGTTATAGACGCCGATCCAGCCGTAGGAGTAGCGTTCTGTTGCGCCGGGCCCTTTGAAAAATTCGTTGAGTGCGGTTTCATGGACCGCGTTCGATTTTGACCAACGCACACCCGCCCGTTCAATGGGAGGCGCGTCCAATTCATAGCGGTACCGGCTCGCGAAGTACACACTGATCTTGTAATACAACGGCGTTGGCGTTGGTCGACGCGTTTGTGTAGCCGTGGGCGTGGCAGTCGGAGGCGGGGTGTAGACTTCAGATAAACACAGAGGTTCCGAATCGCTTCGTCCGCTCGGAGTCTGGGTCTGCCCGTTCGCATCATAGATCTTCACATACTGCACTTCAGGGAACTGCTTTAGGTTCAAGTTGATGAGGTCGGCGATGTTGAAGTCTTTGCCTTCGGGTTTACAGACACCCGTAAGGTACACATGGGCAACGCCATCTGTCACATCCAATCTACTGTAGCCTGTAAAGCCGTTATTGACCGCGATCCAGCCATAGGAATAACGCTCGGTCGCACCGGGACCTTTGAAATATGCATTAAGCGCGGTTTGAAGCAAGGCATTTGTGCGCGCCCAGCGGACTCCCGCACGTTCGATCGGAGACGTACCCGATTCATACGCGGACCGGCTGGCGAAATACACGTCAATGAGTTGATATTGCGGCGTGACAGTAGGGCGGCGCGTGTGCGTGGCAGTCACTGTCGGTGTGGCGGATGGGGTGCGCGTGCCGGTTGGGGTGTTGGTGGGTGTACGGGTTTTGGTTGGGGTACGCGTGATGGTTGGCGTTGGGGTCTTTGTCGGGGTGCGCGTGACTGTGGGCGTGGAGGTGACCGTGGGAGTTGATGTTTTCGTAGGTGTTGGGGTGGTGGTAGGCGTTGTCGAAGGTGTAACAGTTACCGGTCCGGAAGGAGTCGGGGTTACCCCCCCTTGGAAGATAAATCGGACCGCGTCCGCACTGACCTCCAAACTGGAAACCGAAGCGGATTCATCCTGGGTCTGATTCGAGATCTCAACGTATTCGCCTCCCGCGCCTGTGAAGTTGTATTTGCCAATATAAACCCATCCATCGGTGACGTAGTAGATGTTCGGGAAAACCACCTGATTGATGACGACCTGATCGTTTTTGCCCGCGTGACGGATTGTATAAATGGCACCTTCGCTCGTGGCATGGATGGCAGGGATGCGGACATACACCGCGTAGATGCCGTCGGTTGCGCCGGTTGGAAACTCCCACTGAGCAGAACAGGTTGCAGAAGAAGTGCGCGCTTTAACGTAACTCATGCTTCCATTTTGCGCGCTGCCTGTGTTGATCTGTGCCCAACAACCCGAAGGAGACTCATCAAATTGGAGTGTGCCATCATCAACAATGATGCCGCCGGAAGGACGGGGCGGATAAGCGAGCGGCTGTCCCGCAGGATAGATTTGCGCTCCGTAATACGCAAGGGATGGATATGCCACCCACAAGGATTCCTTTTGCTGAGGCGCCCACGGGCTGGAATCGCTCCCCTTCCAGCCATACGGATCAACCGATTTGCCGGATGGGTCTTTCACCAGAAGATGTAAATGCGGACCGGATGAGTTGCCTGTTGTACCGCTGATGCCGATCATTTCACCGTGCGGTAGGAAGGTACACCCTGGCGTGGAACATGCCTGCACAGCCACCGAACTCATGTGCCCGTAATAGGTTTGATACCCATTCGTATGATGTAAGCGGACGTAAATACCAAGATTGACTTTGTGATTTTGGGGATCCCACCAGCCCGCGTATACAATCTGGTCTGCATCCGCCGCGGCAAGGATGGGACGATACGAGATACCGTAATCCACGCCATCGTGACCGTCATACCACATCCAATCGCCAAGGCTGTAGGACCAGTAGCCGCCGCTGCCGGCGTTGCACACTCCACTTTGAGGTGGAGGCACACCTGGCGGCGCAGGGACGGGACAATTTTTATTCGCAATGTCGCCTGTATAAGCGATAATTTTATTGTCGAATGTATAGTTGGGAGTGGAATGATCGAAAATGGATTCTTGCGAGGCTGACCCCGGATATGGTGGGTATAAAAACGGCGCAATCACCTGTGCTGGCGCGATCACATGACCAGCAGAGGCACCGCGCGTGCCCAGCAAAATTCCGCAGAGCAGGATGGCAACGAAGATATTCTTGTTGGTGCGGGTCACAGTTATCTCACAAGGTGACAGTCACATTGGATGCGACTGTCACCTCTAATTTTACATTATGGCTCCGGCGTGGCTCTCGACGAAGGGATCGATTGAAGCGTCTTTACAACCGTTTCAGCATCAGCAACACATTCATCCGTCTGTTCTTGAAAAGATACTGCAAAGGCTGTGATGATTTTCCCATCGCCGCCGGTATAGGTTACGAATTTTTTCACGCCGTTCTCAAAGGCGGTACCCACATACAGCGTCAATTTATCGGTATACAAAATATCCTGTTCGACCGAGATATTTCCAGGCAGTCCGCGTCCCGATGTGACCGAGATCACACAATATGGAATGTTACGATTCCCAATGGCAGGAAACCCAAATTGATCCTGTGTCAAAGCCCAAATTTCGGGGTCATAGTACACGCGGAAATCATAACCGGGCTGTGAGTCACCGAGATAAGTCGGCGTACCGTCCCATGCTAGCAATGAAGGGGCGTTGGGAATTTCGGTCGGCAATTCGAGCGGTGGCAGGGGCGTCTCGGTCGGTGTTGGCAAAACGATCGTCGGCATGGGCAGGAGTGTGGATGTCGGTTCGGCGGTCGGCGTGTTTTCAGGAAGAACCGGCTGGCTTGTTGGTTCAAGCATAACATCCTCAGATGGCGCAGCAGGTTCTTCAGTTACCTCAGGAGCTGCAGCACCGCAGGATGTGAGCAACAATGACAGGATAAGGATAAGCAGTACACGCCGATTCATTTGGACTCACTTTCGCATCCACGCGGGACAACAGGTTGATTCAGTTACAAGTGACCGAATCTCCCCTGATTCAATGTCCGCGATGTGCACTTGCATTCTACCATTTATGACCACATTGAATGTCAATATGTTCCCATCCGGTGACCAGTCTGGGGTCTCTGCACGTCCCTCCGTCAAGTGGGTAACCTGGGTCAACACTCCCGTTTCAATGTCAATGACATATATGTTGCTGATTAATGCTTCACTTGATTGATTCGCGTTTTCATCTTCTGGATTCTCACGCACGACGAATGCGATCTTCATCCCATCCGATGACCAGTTCGCCGCGTAACCGTGACCTGCATCCGCATCGGTTACTTTGCGTACGTTCGTGCCATCTACAGCCATGACCCACAACTCCCCCACTGTGAACGGGGTCTGTGTATCGGGAATTTTGACGAAGGCGATTCGTTTTCCGTCAGGCGAGAAGCGGGCGAAGGAAATATAGTTGAATTGATCGGTATACAACTGTTTCGTATTGCGTACTTCGTATTGTGTAATGTGCAACTCACTACCGTAGCCTAGTCCGCGCGAAAGAGTAAAAGTGAGATCATCGTTTACGGGATTCACTGAAAGGTCGTAGGTGAATTCGGGAATGGGCAAAACGTCTTTTGAGCCGCCCTCCTGCGCACGCACAATCTGCGGACTGCCGAGCGAATCCACTTTGAGGTAGGCGGACTTGCCGTCAACGGTCCATGCCAGGAAGTGGGCGTCGGTGTTGGTGACAGGTTGGGTGGTTGAACCAGTTTCGAGGTCCATGAAAAGAACCGTTTGCCCGTTTGGGCAACTTAATTCGATGAGGAGAAACTTTCCGATGGGTGCAGGGAATGTGTCGAAGAGTCCGCAACTGGGAGGGATCGAGAAGGGAATCTCTTGGGTCAATTGGAAGTCTTTGTTGTATTCAAGAAACGCAGGAGGGTCGAAACGGTAAACAATGAGGGAATTCTGCAAGGTTTGAGAAGTGCAAGAAGAAAGAAGAAAAAGTAAAGAAGTTATGAGCGAACAGTGAACAGTGAGCAGTGTGCGATGCATAGGGGGATTATAATCATCAGACAATCGTACATCCAAATTCTGAAATCGGAAATCGACTTATGCACATTTTAGTAACCAACGATGACGGCGTGCAAGCACCAGGACTTTTTGCCCTCGTGCAGGAGATGCGCAAGCTTGGGAAAGTGACGGTGTTCGCACCCGACAAGAACTGGTCCGCTTCTGGACACGTAAAGACGATGGATCGTCCATTGCGCGTGTGGGAGACAACGCTTGCAGACGGGACACCTGCATTTACATCGGATGGCGCACCTTCGGATTGTGTTGCCATTCCCCTGCTCGGGTTCATCAAAGATGAGATCGACCTTGTCGTTTCGGGGATCAATCCCAACGCCAACATCGGGCATGACATCACATATTCGGGCACAGTCACTGCCGCGATGGAGGCGGTCATTGCAGGTGTGAAGGGGGTCGCCTTTTCTTTGAACTCACCCATCGGGCATAAGGGATCGCTGGATTATTCGTCGGCGGCGGTGATCGCCCGCAACGTGACACATAGGGTGATGGTGCAGGGAATGCCGGATGACGTGGTGTTGAATGTGAACATCCCTTATCTAAAGGAAGACGAACTGGCAGGGTACATGATCACCCGTCAGGGACTGCGCGTCTATCGCGATGAGTTGGATGCACGCATCGATCCGCGCGGTAAACCATATTTTTGGATCGGTGGTGAAGCACCCACCGGTGTATTCGAGGACGGTACAGATTTCGGTGCGCTGGAGGATGGCTACGTGTCCATCACGCCATTGCATTTGGATTTGACCCATTACAAGGCAATGGATGTTTTGAGGAAGTGGGAGTTTTCATAGACAGTAGACGATAGACCATAGACTCCACCGTCCATTGTCCATGGCCTATCTGGGAGGGAACATGGACGTTTCAAATTTTTCGTCAAAGCAGTTGAACGCTCTGCGCAGGGTGTTCCATGCGATGAACCCTTTCATAGTGTTCATGCTGAAGATCGGAATGGGGTGGATGATGGAGATCATGCCGTCGGTCAGCGGGCGGATCATGGTCATCAAGCATCGCGGGCGTAAGAGTGGAAAGGAATATCTCACGCCAGCCAATTACGCGGTCGTAAATGGGGAAGTCTATTGCACGGCAGGGTTTGGGTCCATTTCGGATTGGTATCGCAATATGAAGGTAAACCCAGAGGTTGAGATATTGCTGCTGAAAGGTTGGCAAAAAGCAAAAGCAGAAGATGTATCCGATTCGCCAAAGCGAGCCTTCCTGATGAGACAGGTTATCATTGGGTCGGGATTTGCCGGTCCGCTGTTTGGGGTCAATCAGAAGAAATTGACCGATGAGCAGTTGGATGCTGCAACAAAAGGGTATCGGTTGATCCATTTCAAGATATGAAAGACAAGAACTTTCTATTGATCGTTGATGGTTTTATCAATTTGGCTTTGGGAATCCTCATGTTATTTTTCCCAACTCAAATGATACAGGCATTTGACCTGCCAAAAGTGGACAACAATTTCTACATCAACCTTCTGGGAGCGGTCCTGTTTGGCATTGGGATTGCCCTGCTTCTCGAGCGGTTCAGTAATCAACTCCATATGAGCGGGTTGGGAATCGCTGGCGCGATCGCTATCAATATATTTGGCTCTGGCACACTTATCGCATGGCTTTTATTTGGCAACCTCAATCTGTCCTTGGGTGGAAGCATCCTATTATGGAGCATTGCCACAATTGTTTTGGGAGTTGCTATAATCGAGATATGCTCAAGGTCATGGAACAAAGATGAGTGAAGAAACCGTCAAAGCCTATTGGCAAAAGTTCTTATCCGCCATCCCGGCGGACTCACCGTATCACTCAAAAACTTATTCGGAGGGTGGATATGGAGACAGTCCAGAATTAATGGATGAATTAATCCAACTCGTGCTGGAAGGAAAGAAGACCGCCACTTGCGGCAGTCTATGGGAATGGGAAGCTGAGGGAAATCCGATCCCTAAAGTTGGAGATGTGTGGATCGAGTTGGATGGAAGCGACAATCCTGTTTGCATCACAGAGACCGTCGAAGTGACCATCCGCAAGTACAACAAGGTGGATGCCGATTTCGCCCGGGCCGAAGGCGAAGGAGATTTGTCTCTGGAATATTGGCGTGAGGCACACAAGAATTACTTCTCGCGTACACTTTCGAAGATTGGTAGAGAGTTTTCAGAAGAAATGCCGTTGATATGCGAACGATTTAAAGTGATCTATAAATAACAATGCGAAATCCGTTGGTCGAGTAGGGCTGTTGGTTGGGTAGCGAGCGCTCTTTGCGAGCGTATCGAAACCAAGCCCGTATCAAGACCACCGATCATAAAATAAAGAAGGAAACCTCAATGCCCTACCTCGCATCAGACACCCGTTACAATACCATGACCTACAACCGCACAGGCAAAAGCGGGCTCAAACTTCCCGCCATATCGCTTGGGTGGTGGTACAACTTCGGCGGCGTGGACAAGCTAGAGAACGGTCGCGCCATTGCACGCCGCGCCTTCGATCTCGGCGTCACACACTTCGACCTCGCCAACAATTACGGTCCACCTCCTGGTTCATCCGAAGAAACGTTTGGCAAGCTCTTCAAACAGGATTTCCATCCCTACCGCGACGAACTCATCATCTCCACCAAGGCGGGCTACGACATGTGGCCCGGCCCCTACGGCGAATGGGGTTCGCGCAAATACCTGCTCGCCAGCCTCGACGCATCCCTAAAACGCATGGGGCTCGATTACGTCGACATCTTCTACAGTCACCGCCCTGACCCCGACACTCCGCTCGAAGAGACGATGGGCGCGCTCGACTCCGCCGTCAGACAGGGAAAAGCTTTATATGTCGGCATCTCAAGCTATAGTCCAGAGATGACGCGGGAGGCGGCACGAATTTTGCGCGAGATGGGGACTCCCTGTCTCATCCATCAACCATCCTATAACATGTTCGATCGTTGGATCGAGGAGGAAGGGCTGTTGGATGCGTTGTCCGACGAGGGAATCGGCTGCATCGTCTTCTCGCCTCTCGCGCAGGGACAACTGACTCAGCGATACTTGGACGGAATCCCTTCTGACGCCCGCGCCTCCAAAACCGAGCGCGTCTGGCTCACACCCGATGAAGTGAAAGAAAATTTACCAAAGGTGAAACAACTCAACGAACTCGCCCAACAACGCGGACAATCCCTCGCGCAAATGGCAATCGCATGGACACTGCGCAACCCCGTTGTCACATCCTCGTTGATCGGCGCGAGCAGCGTCAAACAACTCGAAGACAATCTCGCTGCGTTAAACAATTTAAAATTCAGCGAAGAAGAGTTGGGTAGAATAGAGCAGATATTGAAATCCTGACAATGGACGTTTGACGATAGACCATGATTGTACCGTCCATTGTCAATGGTCTATCTCAGAAAGGTAATCATGGGCTTTCTCAAAAAACTATTCAGCGGCGAAGCTGCAAAACCACAAAAGAACTATTACACCTTCAAAGGCAAATGCAATCGCTGCGGCGAGATCATCGAAGGGCGCATTGACCTGGACAATGACCTGAGCGTCGAATATGAAGACGGTCGCGAAGTCTACATCAGCCGTAAAGGATTGATCGGCAGTGGCGAAAACCATTGCTTCCAGCAGATCGAAGTGACTTTGAAGTTCTCATCCACGAAGGCGGTGATCGATGAGCAAATTCAGGGTGGGACGTTCGTGGAATAGACAATAGACGATGGACGATGAGAACCTGGTCAATTGTCCATCGTCAGAGAGGCAACCATGCGTTTCTCATCCCCTCCCAACCAACAGGCTTATTATGAACAGGTATGGAATCTCGTGCGGCAAATTCCACGCGGTAAGGTTGCAGCCTACGGACAGATAGCTCTGATGATGCCTCCGCCAAACGGGGTGGAGTTCGAGGCGTATAAGGCGTTTGGTCCACGCTGGGTGGGAGGCGCGATGGCGAACTGTCCCGACGATGTGCCGTGGCAGAGAGTCATCAACTCACAAGGAAAGATCAGTGACAGACCCGGCGCAGAGAGACAGCTCCAATTGTTGGAAGAAGAGGGGGTTGTGTTCGTCAAAGATAAAGTGGACTTCAAGAAATACGGGTGGAAAGGTCCGCGTGAGACGGATGAGCCGACGCAGGAATCGTTGTTCTAATTAAAATGATCGAGAGGGATTCAGCATGGACTTGAGCGAAAAAGCAGAATATTACTTGAAATACTTAGCAGAAGAACTTCCCACCCGACGTGTGGGAAGTGAAGGGAATCGTCTCGCCACGGATTTCTTCAACGAGACAATTGCTGCTTTTGGCTTCGTCACTGAGTGTCCGCAATTCGAATGTATGGATTGGGTACAGCAGGGAGCAACGCTGACTCTAAATGGACAAAGTCTCCACGCGCAGGTCAGTCCCTACTCACTGGGCTGCAGTGTGGAGTCGATGCTCGAAATAGTATCAACTGTCGGTGAATTGGAAGTGGTGGAAGTGGAGGGGAAAGTCCTTTTGCTGCGCGGGGAGATCGCCAGAGAACAGTTGATGCCGAAGAATTTTCGCTTCTACAATCCAGAAGAGCATCAGCACATGGTCAGACTTCTGGAGACGAAGCGTCCGCTGGCGATCATCACAGCCACATCTCGCAACCCGGAAATGACTGGAGCGGTGTATCCATTCCCGATGATCGAGGATGGAGATTTTGATATCCCGTCTGTGTACATCACCGGTGAGGAGGGGGAAGCGCTGGCAGGGTATCCGCGCGAGGCGATTTCGCTGGATATTCGAGCGGAACGAATCCCATCACATGGACGCAACGTTATCGCTTGCAAGGAAGGAACCTCGGAAAAACGGATCGTGTTGTTCGCGCACATTGACAGCAAGGATGGCACGCCTGGCGCATTGGATAATGCAAGCGGCATAACGGTTTTACTTTTGCTTGCAGAATTGCTTAAGGACTATCAGGGAAATCACGCTGTTGAGATCATCGCGCTCAACGGGGAGGATTACTACTCCACTCCGGGTGAGATCCAGTTTTTGGAGATGAATGAAGTCAGGTTCGGAGATATTCTATTGGGCGTCAATCTCGACGGCGTGGGATATCAAAAAGGGAAGACGGCATTCTCGCTTTATGAAGTCCCTGATGGAATGGCAGGGTGGATCCGCAAGGTGTTCTCGAAGTATGATGAACTAATCGAAGGTGAAGCATGGGAACAGGGTGACCATATGCTGTTCGTGTTCAACCAAGTCCCCGCACTGGCGTGGACATCGGAGAAGGTCATGGTGTTGCTGAGCAGTATCGTCCATACGGAGAAGGATGTGCCTGCCATCATCGATGCCGGAAAACTTGTCGCCACAGCAAAGGCTTTGCATGAATTGATCGTCACTTTGGATTGAAGATTTTATTATCCAGCAAGGGAGATACCATGTACATCTTCCAGGTCCACCACTATAACAAGCCAGACAAGGTTGAAACGTATAAAGCCGCCACGCTCGAGAACGCACGCAAAACGATCCTTGAACCAGGTGTGATCCGCTTCGATGTTTTTCAAGACACAACGAACCCCGCGCACTTCAGTCTTTTGGAAGTGTACGAAGACATCACCGCGCGTGACGCACATCTGCAAACCGAGCACTTCCTGAAATGGAAGGATGTGTACCTGCAAACATAGAAGCGCAAAGGGAATGGTGATGAGTTCATCGCGCTGTTTCCCGAAGGCACGTGGATCAAGGGTTAGTCATTTTCAATTCACGGCTTATCCCCTCCTCAAATGAAAGAGGGCTAAACCCAAAATCTGTACCCGCCTCGGTGTAACTAATATCCTTGTTTTCGTTCAACCGTAGGACCTGCTCCGCTTTGATTGGAAACGGGATTCTTGTCTGTTCGAAAAATTCCAACAGTGAGAGGACGAGCTTCGACGGGATGTGAAGTTTCCACATGCGCTTGTTCATCGTTTTGGCTATCGCGTCAATGACTACGTTATACGTCAGCGGGTGTTTCCCTGCGATGTTGTAGCTTTTGCCAATGGTGACGTCTGATTTCAGACAGCCAAGGATCGCCGCCGCGACATCGTCCACAAAAATGGGCTGTTGCAAATACTTCCCATCACCAAAGACAGGGACAATCGGCGATAGGCGCATAAAGCGGATCAACCTCCACATGTTACGGTCACGCGGACTGCCATAAATCATGGTCGGGCGCAGGATGGTGTATTTCAACCCGCTCGTTTCAACGGCAAGTTCCGCCGCCACACGAACTTTCTTGCTCGAGGCATTCAACTGCGTGAAGATGGCAGTCGTGCTGATGAAGATGGCTCGCTGGATGCCCGCGTCTATTGCGGCGCTGATGATCGAGTCCGCGTGACCAAAGCCAAGCGATGCGATGTTGACCAGCACATCCATGCCCTGCATGGCAGATGTCAACGATACGGTATCAGACACGTCGCCTAACACCCACTCCACATTCAAACCATCCAGTGGAGAACAGTCACTGGAGGCGCGGTAAAGACAGCGGACTTCGAAGCCGTTTTTGTGGAGGAGTGGGACGACGCGTGAGCCTGTGAAGCCGGTTGCGCCTGTAACGAATACTTTCATGAACACCTATCTGCCACGGAGACACTGAGTCACAGAGTCTTTTTTAAGATTTTCTTCGTGCTCTATGCCTCACTGTGGCTAATTCTTTTTTACCAGAGACTCAAGTAGTCCCAGTGTCTCATTCAATTTATCACGCCGATCCAAATGCTTCACTAAATACTCACGGGCGTTTTGTCCCATTTGCTTGACAATATCTACATTATTTGAAAGATCAAGAATCGTTTCAGCAAGCATGGCATCGTCACCAGGCTGGACGAAGACTCCCCCATTCGATGTCTCGATCAACCCCCGCGAGACACCATCAATGACGAGAACGGTTGCACGTCCCGCCGCCATGTAGTCGAAGACCTTGTTCGGGTATGTAGTGCGAAACATCGGAATATCCTGCAAGATGGCAAGGCACACATCCGCAGAGGCGACGACTTGCGGCATGTCCCTTTTGGGGCGCACACCTGCAAAGATGACATTCGAGAGTTTCATCCGCTCCGCTTCCGATTGCAAACGTCCACGTTCTTTGCCATCACCGAACAGCACAAATCGAATCCTATCTTCATCCTTCAATCGTTTCGCCGCACGAAGGATCGTATCGATGTCATTCGCCTGTCCCAACGCACCCGCATACAACACGACGAATTTATCGTCCACGCCCAATTCCGCACGAATGGATGAGCCATCCACGCCCGGGTTGAACATGTACACGTCCGTGCCGTAGGCGATGTACGTCACTTTGCGTTCGGGCACTCCCTTTGCAATCATATATTCTTTATACGCAGGAGAGTTCACCAAAGTGTGAGTCGCACGCGCATACAGGAACATCTCCAGCCAGCGCGCCAACGCGATCACCACAGGGTTCTTCAATACGCCCATGCTCACGCCGAACTCAGGCCACAGATCACGTACTTCGAGCAGGAACGGCTTGTGACGAATCAAAGCAACGAACCACGCCGAAACCGCCTGAAAGATCGGTGGCGTCGTGCCCATGACTAAGTCCACGTCTTTCACTTGCAGCGCGGTCCACACCGAACTGAACATAAAACTAAAAAACGAAATGATGCGCCAAAAATAACTGCGATGCAACGCGGGGTAAATAAACGAACGTAGAACACGCACACCATCAAAATTTTGTTCGGCAAAGATGCCCGTCCGCACTACTGTGCGCTGACCCGTTTGATAATTCAAGTCACTGGCAACGATGACTAGCTCATGTCCGCGTGACTGTAAAAATTTCGCCATCTCAAAATGACGCGTATGCCCAGGCTCATCGGGAGAGACGAATGCTTGATTGATTAAGAGGATTCGCATCGGGGGAGATTATAGCATTGGGATGTGAACCCGCTTCAGGCTTAAGCGGGAGGCGGCTCCTCATCAAATTGCCTTTTCTCCCCCCAAAAAACCTACCGATGGTTGATTACTTCATATATCTCACATTTCGAATTTGAAAGTAACCCTGATAGTTTCTGATAGTCCTGCCAGATAGAATTATGCTTGCAGAACGAAAGAAAAATTATACAAGTTCGCTCTTATTCGCAACTTGGACTTATATCTGAAAGGAATTGCAAAATGGAAATCCCACGACACTGGAGACTCAAGAAACAACGCTACGGACTGGTCGGCGAAGTCTGCCCGCACTGCGACCACAAGATCTTCCCCCCGCGCGACGTCTGCCCGAACTGCGGCGACGAAGCCAAGGAACTCTACACTTTCAGCGGCAAAGGTGAAGTGTACTCGTACACTACCATCTACGAAGCGCCTGCTGGCTATGACGCT
The DNA here is from genome assembly GCA_964436455.1 of uncultured Anaerolinea sp. Taxonomy (GTDB): domain Bacteria; phylum Chloroflexota; class Anaerolineae; order Anaerolineales; family Villigracilaceae; genus Defluviilinea. Next base: position 49,563 of record CAYTDB010000027.1, read on the forward strand.
AATGCTCCCTACACCGTGGCTTTGGTCAAGCTCGATGAAGGTCCCATGGTCACCGCCCAGTTGACCGACGTCGATAACTCTGCTGTGCAGATCGGCATGCCCGTCGAAATGGTCACCCGCAAGATGAGGAACGACGGTGATGAGCGCGGTCTGATCGTTTACGGTTATAAGTTTCGACCCACATTGAACCACATTTAATACATACCACACCCTGCCCCCATATATGGAGATATGGCGCCAAGAATAGAATAAGACTCTCTATATAGCTGAATGATTGTGTATGGGAATAGAATTTCTCTCATAAACAATCATGCCGCACTTTCGTGCATATTTATTACAAAACGCCTTGACAATCCCTTAAAAGAGGATGGATTGTCAAGGCGTTATCCTTTCATTAGAAATTGATCATTACAGCCGAACTACAATTTCGCCATTATTCGGAAAATCCAGCAGTTTTTTTCTCAATTCCTGGTCCATGACTTTGGCTCGAAACTCCACCTGAATGTCTCGCTCGTCATTGATCATCACTTCGGCAATAAGTTCATCCACCAGCTGCTTTTTCAACAGAAAGACACGATGCTGCTCTTCGGGAGTCTTGGGGGTAGAGTTGTTCAATTCTATGATCCCTACCTGAAGATCCGTCACATACTCCTTGACCTTTTCTTCCCAATCCAACCTGGCATTGGTGTCTATCTCTTGTTCCAGGGCTGTCAGCCTGCGCTTTAATCGCTCTTCTACTATATACAGTTCACGCATCCGCGCATCAAATACAGCATCCGCCCTCATTTTTATGCGGGCTTCCGTGATCACTTCCTGGCGCTTGGCGGACTCTTTTTCTAGTTCTTCAAGAATCTGTCCCCGATCTTTTTGTAGGTGTTCATACCTTTGCCGAAGTTGCTTGACCAGGTCTTTGGCTTGCGCATGCAAGAATTCCGGATTCATGACGAACTCATACAACTTCTCCCAAACTTGAGTTTCTGCCCGTTTAGCGCTCACGGATTTCGGGCATTTTGGGGGTCTGAGTTCCTTATGAGGTTGTGGGCAGAAGTAGGTGCTAATCGGAGTCTTGCGCTCCACCCACTCTCCCTTGCGACTGTTGCGATGGGTTGCTGTGCGTGCCCGCCAGGTCAGTTTGCAGGCACATTTCAAGTGTCCGGATAGTAGGTAATCATTTTGCCTACGGTGTTTGGGGTAGGTTCTGTTTTCTTCTCGCATCTTCATAAACAATTCATAGGTGAGTATATCGATGATGGGTGCAACAGGGATTTGGAAGGTCTGCCCTGCACGGGAATAGCTTTTGAATCCATAAGCATATTCTCTGGCAGACCGCAGTATAGCCTGAATACTGGACCGGGACCATTGGATGCGTCGAGGAACACTGCTCCCCTTTTGTGGAGCATCCGCAGCGATCAGGTGTTTTCGAATTTGCATGAGGGGAGTTTTCTTAATATACCATTCAAAGATTTGACGTACCCAAGTCGCCTCTTCTTCGACAATGCTAATGTTTTCACCTATGCGAATATAGCCGTAGCGATCTTGTCCCGTATTTGTTTTTCCTGCCCTGAGCCGTGCTTTGACTCCCATCTCCATCCGTTCTTTCATGCCTTCCAATTCCATTTGGGCTACCCAAGCACGGATGGGAGCAATCGTGGGATCAAAGGTCTCTTTTGCCAACAGGATTTCGATCTTATAGTTCTGTACGGTTTCCAGGACTGTCAACATCGATCGTATTCCGCGATACAGTCTGTCTTCGCGCCATGCGAGAATGACATCGAATTTGTCCCTGGACGCATCTTTGAGCATGGCTTGCAAAGCAGGGCGATCTGAGCGGCTGCCGGAAGGTTCTACCAACCTGTTACCCACCCGATATTTTTCGACATCACGATAGATACGAACCACCTGCAATCCCTTTTCGTGGGCAAGATACCAACAGTCCGCTTCTTGTTCAAGCGGACTGGACTTTTCGCCCTGTGTTTCTGACGATGTCCGAATGTAGATCGCTGCTCTTCGAGACATTTGAACACTTTCGATAAATAACTTAAATCTTCCAGTTCAAATATACCCAAGATATAGATAAGGTGGAAGCCGAGTGTCGTTAAGCTATTTCAGATCATTGCTGCAATGAATTCCTGTCCTATTCAATAGACAATGACATTCATCTACTTTTACAAAACAAACGCCACAATTCTACAAATCCTGCAAATCTTCCCCAATAAATCTAAATAATCTTACGAATTGCTAAAGAAATCCATCACAAAACTCTCTAGCCCCATCCGCCTTTTGATAATAAAGTTGAAGCTCTCATTATCAAAAGCGGTTGGTCAATGCACATCTACTGCCTCGGTCTCAATCACAA
>CAYTDB010000028.1:0-50774 GCA_964436455.1 uncultured Anaerolinea sp.
CAATGACATTCTCGCGCTGGAACTCACTGATCAAGTAATCCATCACGCGCTGGTCGAAATCGTCGCCGCCTAAAAAGGTATCGCCGCTGGTGGATTTAACCTGGAACACGCCATCACCTACTTCAAGGATGGACACATCGAACGTGCCACCGCCAAGGTCATAAACGACAATGGTTTCATTCGTCTTCTTATCCAAGCCGTATGCCAATGATGAAGCAGTTGGCTCGTTGATGATGCGCAGCACTTCCAAGCCTGCGATCTTGCCCGCATCCTTTGTTGCATTTCGCTGCGCATCGTTGAAATATGCAGGGACAGTGATCACCGCTTGCGTGATGGTTTCACCGAGATAGGCTTCTGCATCCGCTTTGATCTTCGCGAGGATCATCGCCGAAACCTCAGGCGCGGAATATTCCTTGCCGCCAAGTTCCACACGCACATCACCATTCGGCGCTTCCTTGACTGCATATGGCACGCGCTTCTTGGTGCGCTCCACTTCAGCGTCATCTGCCTTGCGACCCATGAAACGTTTCACCGAAAAGATCGTGTTGGTCGGGTTGGTAATCGCCTGGTTGCGCGCCACGCGTCCCACCAAACGCTCGTTGTTCTTATTCATCGCCACCACAGAGGGAACTAGACGTTCACCCTCTGCGGATGGGATCACGATCGGTTCACCACCCTGCATCACTGCCGCGACGGAGTTGGTCGTACCAAGGTCAATGCCAATAATTTTTGCCATGAAATAAGTTCTCCTTTGAAGATTGGTAAATGGTAAATGATGATTACCAATTACATTTATTGCGCCACTCTCACCAATGCAGGGCGAATAACCCTCTCACCAAGCATGTATCCGTTTTGCACCACAGCGATCACATGACCGCTTTTCGCTTCATCGCTCGGCTCATTCGAGATCGCTTCATGGAAGTTTGGGTCGAACTCTTTACCTTCCGCTTCGATTCTCTTAATGCCTTCGCTTTCAAACACACTTTGGAACTTGCGCACGATCAACTCAATGCCGTCCGCCCACGATTCGTCCGCGGGGCGGTTTTGCAACGCGCGCTCCAGATCATCGAGTACGGGCAAAATCTTTTTGACGATGTCGCCCTTCATGTGAGCGCGCAACATATCATTATCGCGCTCGATACGCTTTCTATAATTCTGGAATTCCGCCTGAGACCGCATCCAGCTATCCCTAAATTCGGACACCTTGGCTTCAGCCTCTTCGAGTTGTTTTTTTAGCGCTTCGACCTCCGCCGAAATCTGCTCCTCGACTTGGGCATCAGCTTCTGCTTCAGCTACAGCCTCAACGGGAATCTCAACGATTTCCTCTTCGTGTTGAATCTCTTTTTCCTTTTTGTGCTTATTCTCTGTCATACCTTCTATCTCTCTTTTTTGTCATTGCGAGCGACTGAAAGGAACAAAGCAATCTCATAAATTATTGGTTACTTGAGATTGCTTTGGGCTTTCGCCCTCGCAATGACATGATATAAATTATTCACCACTAATGGTGTCGTTAACCATGTCACTTAATAAACCAGCCACAAAACGGACTGTGGGGATGGTCTTCGAATACGACATCCTCATCGGGCCCAGCACACCCAACGTCCCTGTTGCCATGCCTGGGACGCCGTACCGCGCCACGATCATCGAACACTGACGCAGTTCCTCCCACACGCCTTCGCCGCCGATCAACACTTGCAACCCGCCAACGTTGCCGCCTGTCACTGTTCGGTCAAGCAAGTCCTTCAATGTGGATGGCTCGCCAAAGATCTTTAAGGCACGTCGTGCTTCTTCCGTCTCTGTGAATTCGGGTTCGGCAAGAACATTGGTCAAGCCATCTGTGTAAATCTCGCCAGAGACACGGTCTGAACTGCGGCGGACATCCTGAACAATGAGGGTCAGAATATCCTTGTCGAGCGCGTCGGAGCGGGTTGGGAGCGCCGCGATGGCATCCACGGTGAGACCAGCCAACAGGGCGTTAAGACGCGAGGCTGTCTGGCTGAGTCGCTCCTGTGAGACGGGTTCCGCCAACGTCAGGATCTGCTGGTCGACCTCTCCGCCCACCGTCACAAGCACCATCAAGACCTGGCGCCCTTGTGTCGAGATCAATTCCACGTGCTTGAACTTGATCTGCTCAATATGCGGCGCAGTAATCACTGAAACACCCTGCGATTGATGTGCAAGGATGGACGCCGCGAGAGTCATCCACTGGCTGACATCAGAACCCGATTGATGGAACTGGTGCGAGATCGTGCGTTGAACTGTTTCAGGCAGAACCGCCTGATCCATCATCTGGCTGACGAAGTAGCGATAACCCAATTCGGTTGGTACTCGCCCTGCCGAAGTGTGCGGCTGGCGTAGATATCCCATCTCCGTCAACGCGGACATCTCATTGCGAATGGTCGCCGATGAGAGCTTAATATGGTAATGATCCACAAGCCGCTTCGAACCGATGGGCTGTGCAGATTCAATATGATCCCGGATGATCAATAAAAGAAGGGTCTTCTGCCGCTCTGATAAATCGTTCATTGCTGTCACACAGTTAGCACTCTCGATTTGAGAGTGCTAACAACTCGGGAATAATAATATCATGCAAAAAAGTATGAAGTCAATAAGAGGAGTGTAAGAAAATGCCCATCACTGTTGTTAGCGATGGGCATTCGTGTTGTTTGCAGGGTTTTTCTAGGGAGTTGGACGCCATGAGGGGTCGAAGTCCACAGCAGGATCAATGGTGAGGCGAGTTTTATTTCCTCCGCGAACCGTCATATAGTAAATATCACGGTTGCCATCGTTCTCGGTACTTTCAAACACAATCCACAAGCCATCGAGGGAAACCTCAATATCCTCGATCGGTCTGGGGAAGTCAAGGCGAATGGGATCTTTCGTTTCACGGTCCTCGTAGCGTATGCTCATCAACCAGGGACGCGAAGCCACACCTGCATCCTTCTGGTTGAAAAGGATCGTTTCACCATCCGGCATCCAGACTGGCAGAAAGTCGGAATAGCGTTGTCCACTGCGGGCGATCTGGACATTGCCCTGTCCCGTATCACTCATCACCCAAATTTGATAGGCGTTGAAGCGCTTGACCATATAAACGATCTGGTTCCCAAATGGCGACCAAGACGGTTCGCTATTTTCCTGTACATCACCATTCACAGTCGTCAGGCGGACGATGGCTCCTGTATCGACAGTAAGGAGATAAATATCTTTTTTGCCGTCACGCAGGGATGTAAATGCAATACGCTTGCCATCCGGCGACCAGGCTGGTTCAAAATCGGAACCAGGGACTGTGGTCACCAGTCTTTGTCCAGTACCATCAGCGTTCATTACATAAATACTGGAATCTCGGTAGAGCGTCTCGGTAAAATCACCACGTGCCCGACATGGAGAAATAAATGCGATCTGCGCTCCATCCGGCGACCATGTGGGCTGGCACGCACCTCCCTCCATATTTGTGAGCAGACTCAAGCCGGTCATATCGAGGTTCATGATGTAAATCTGCGGAATGCCGGAGCGAGAGGAAGCAAACGCGATCTGACCCGTCCCCCCGCCAGTTTGAGTTGGCACAGGGATGGGAGTATTCTCAGGCGTTACAGTGACCTCCACCACCGGGGGCAACGTGGGAGTGAACGGAACGGTCGCAGTGGCTGTTGGCTCGGGTATGAGAGTCTCTGTAGGAGCAACATCCGTGCCAATCGGGGCAACTTCCACAGGCGTGGGCGATGGAGCCACCTCAGCTGGATCCACTGGAACAGGGTTGGGTGCACCAAGGAGTGTAAATACAGATGCGGGGATGAAGGTCTTCACTGCCGGCGGAATGAGGTAAGGGGCAAAACGCACCAAGCCAACCAACGACGCGGCAAGCAGGAGCAGGATCAGCAAAAGAGCCGGAAGAATCCGTCCCTTTTTGCGCTTCCTAGGCGGTTTGAAGACCGGCAATTCCTCGGAGGGAGGCTCATCTCTCAAAGCAGAGATTGGGGCTGAATTCCTCCCAAAGGGATTTTGTTTTTCAGATGCCGCATCCTCAGGCGCAGGTTGGATAACATATTCCCCCGGCAGGCGCTGCGTCTTGGACTTGGAACCAAGCAGGGCACGCTTGAATTCCTCCGCAATTTGGAATCGGTCAGCAGGATCGATGCCCATCGCTTTTTCGATGGCTGCAGAAAGGCGGCGTGAGATCTTGCTATTACGTTTGCGCAGAGGCGTCAGTTGCGTATTATCCATTGCACGCGCGAGACCATCTTCGGGGATGATGCCTGTCAAAGCCGCATAGAGCGTGGCTCCCAGGGAATAGATATCAGTACGGGGATCGGTGCGGGCTGTGCCGTATTGCTCCGGAGGCGAATAACCGGGCGTCATGGCGCGCGCACCGGTGGTGGTTGCCTGGCTTCCATGCAACACTTTGGCAAGTCCAAAGTCCACGAGGAAGACGTGTCCCTCGGGCGTGATCTTGACGTTACCCGGTTTGATGTCGCGATGCAGGATGGGCGGTTTGCGTGTGTGGAGGTGGGTCAACGCGTCACAGATCGACGCACCGAGCAGGATGGCTTCATCTTCAACAATATTGCCCTGTCGCTCCATACGCTGGCGCAGGTCTTCGCCCTCGATGTAATCCATCACGAGGTACTGCCCCTGATCGCCGATCACAAAATGGTCGGTGACGCGGGGCAGGTTGGGGTGGCGCAGGTTCGCGAGGATGACAGCTTCCAACCGGAATTGGCGCGCATATTCATCGGTGGTGAACAGGTTTTCCTTGACCGCCACATCCACACCGAGGTTTTCATCCACGGCGCGATAGACAGATCCCATACCGCCCTGACCAAGTATTTCAACGATACGGTATCGTTTATGTAATAATGTGCCGCGTTCGAGTGTCATTGAATATGAAAGGCTCCCGGAAATAATTGCGCTAGATTTGGGATTATATCAGAGCAAATGCCCACATGTTGGATTTGCAAATCATTTTGATACGGATTAACAACCCTGACAACTGCGCTTCATCTCCCCCGCTCCAAATTGATTCGTTTCGAAAGGAATTTGCCTGATAACGTAAATTTTTCGCAACCAGTGCAAGAATCGTGAAAAACGGGATTTTTTTGATTGCTGATTTCCTTCCAAAGGGTAAAAATACTTGTACAGAAACCGATTTTCACATCCGCACATGCACAAGATGAATACCAGTGAAAACCAGCCATCATAGGATTTCCATATATGGGTATTTTTCATCCAACTCGCAAAATATATCCATATATGGCGACACAATTTTTCATCATTTTTCACGATTCGGCTTGTAATTGCGCAACCGTTACGATAATTGGCAGAATCCTGCCTAAAATTGAGAAAAGCTTAATTGGACTGGATCAGGTTCAAGTCCCGCGAGAAGCGGATATTTCATCCAAAACCCCTCCAAAGTATCTGACGACAGGGTTCCAATTGATGTACACTTCTAAAATGCAAAAAGCATCCGGCACGAACCGCTGGTGGGACTGGGTTTCCATTTTTATCCTGTTCATCCTCGTCGAGACGTCGGCTTCGCGCCTCGTTACAACGAATTGGACAACCTTCCTGTTCCTCGGGCAGACGGTGGCATACATTGGGTTTACCGTTGGCATAGCGCTGGGGTATACACGATACTCCCAAAGGCTTTCGCGCGGGATTTCATTTTTATACATGATCATTTTCCTGCCCCTGCAATGGACCTTGATCATTGACCAGACGGCTTCATTGGAGGAACAATTCCTAAGCGTTGGCGGGAGACTGCTCGTTTCGTATTCTGATTTCTTTGCACGCCGCCCGGTGGAAGACCCGATCTTCTTCATTACATTGATCACGATTGGTTTCTGGATCATCGGAGCATCGGCAGCATTCCAACTCATGCGTAAACAGAACTACCTGGCGTCCGTTCTTCCATCCGCCATTGTATTGATCTTCATCCACAGCTACGATAGCTATCTGAATGGGCGCATCTGGATCATTGCCTTCTTCGCCTTCATGGCGCTTTTGCTGCTCGGACGCTTGAATCACCTTGCAAACAAGAAATCGTGGCGTGAGCGGCACATCTTTCTTTCACCCGACAACAACATAGACTTAACCAGCATCATGACGGTTGCCGCAGCGTTGATCATTTTCATCGCGTGGACGCCGCCTGCGTCACCATCCGGTCTTGCCTCCGCCATCCAAACATGGAACCGTCTTACACAACCCTGGCGTGATTTCACTGAGCGCATGGAAAATGCCGTCTCTGCGTTGGAGTCTCCCAGTGGAGGTATACGTGGTGAATTTTATGGCACAGAAATCGCATTGGGGCGCGGCTTTCCGCTCTCGGATGCACTCATGTTCCGCGTAGGGGCGCCTGAACTTCCCAGCAACCAGAAACCACCGCGCTATTATTGGCGCGGGTATACCTATGATTATTTTGAGAAAGGTCAATGGTATACAACAGGATCGTCACTGCAGGATTATTCCCCTGCTGATACAATTTCCATTCCCCTCCCAATCAACGCCGAGCAACCAGCCCGTTTTATCTTTCAAACCGGAGAACTGACTTTCTCACTGGTGTACGCGCCTTCAGAACCTGTTTGGTTCAGTAGACGCGGATCCACGCGCAATTTACCGGCAGGAGGCAGGCAGGAGGCAATCTCATGGTATGCCACCCCTGCTTTGCTCGGCGGCGAGACTTATCAAGTGGATGCCGTATTGAGAAACCCAGACACTGGCCAATTGCGGGAAGCTGGTCAGTACTACCCTGCCTGGGTGTCTGACAAATACCTGCAACTTCCCGATGGATTTTCGCCACGTATCATTGAACTTGCACAGGAACTCACAACCGAAAACGACAACCCTTATGATAAAGCAGTAGCCATTACAAGGTACTTGCGCGATAACATCGACTATGTCGAATCCCTTCCACAGACACCGCACAATGAGGATCCGCTGGAATGGATGCTCTTTGAAAACAAACAAGCCTACTGCGTTTATTACGCATCTGCGGAAGTTCTGATGCTGCGCTCACTCGGTATTCCAGCGCGGCTGGCAGTAGGTTTTGCAGAAGGCGAGCGTGTAGAGGATATACGCGAAGGGGACGAATACATTGTCCGCAAGCTGGACGCGCACGCCTGGCCCGAGGTGTACTTCCCCGGCATCGGCTGGATAGAGTTCGAGCCCACAGGAAGCCAGCCTGTACTTTCGCGTCCCTTCCCGCCTCGGGATGATCAGAATCTTGGCACTCCCATCCGCGACCTGCCCCTAATGGATGATGAAGCAAACATTCGTGAAGACTTGCGGGGCTTGCAGGAGGAGGGAGATATTGCCGCTCCCGGACAAACCCTGGATGAAGTCCAGCCGGTCAACCCCAGCCTGTATCTGATCCCGTTATTCATTGCCCTCACGGCGCTGACGGTTTATTTCAGTCGTCGATACTCCGTTTCCGAGCGGCTCCCAGTGCTCCTGCGCGCCTCCTATGAACGGAACGGCTCGCGCCCTCCTGCATGGATCATCAACTGGGAACGCTGGGTTCAGATCTCCCCCATCGAGCGCGCCTTCGATAGCATAAACTTCAGCCTGCGCCTGCTGGACAAGCCCATGCCTGTCTATGCCACACCCATCGAACGCGCAAAAGTATTAAGCAGACTTCTCCCGCGCGCGGCAAACGACATCGAAACCCTTCTGGACGAACATCAAACATCCCTTTATACTTCCAGAAAGGCAGATGCGATCAGGGCGAGGCGTATGGCTTTTAATATTCGCTTACAAGCCTTGTTTGAGCGGTTCCGTTATATACTTGAAGGCAAACCCGTAGAGAGTCACTAGACTGCCCTTGATATGCTCAGCCATGAGAGGGCAAAGGATAGGCAATGGCTACAGCAAAAACAAGACCCATTTCCATAAACGATCAATTGGTTGCAGTGACACAGCGTGCTGCAAAGATACGCTCTTCCCTGGATGCAGCCCGGGCCCCGGAAGCGGTGGAGGGCATCAAGGAACTCGAGGGTTCCCTTTCACGCATCAGCGAAGTGCTTGTCCCATTTGAGCAGCGTTTTAGCCACCTGCAGGCACTGGCAGGGATCGGACAGGTCGTCAACTCGACTCTTGAACTTGACGAAGTATTGCAGATCGTGATGGACACCATCGTGCGCCTGACCGAAGCAGAACGCGGCTTTCTCATGCTCCGCAACGAACAGGGCGAAATGGAAACCCGCATCGCACGTAACTGGGAACAGGAGTCCATCAATAAAAGCGAATTTGCCATCAGCCGCACGATCATTGAACGCGTGATTCAGGGCGGTGAGGCGGTACTCACCACCAACGCCCGCGAAGATCCGCGCTTCGGCGGGCAGGAATCTATTATTGCCTTTAACCTGCGCTCGATCCTGTGTGTGCCGCTCATGGTCAAAACAGACCTGATCGGCGTGATCTATACAGATAACCGCATCCGCACCGGCATTTTCTCTGAAGCCGACCGCGACCTGCTGATCGCGTTTGCAAATCAAGCCGCAGTTGCCATTGAAAATGCCCGCTTGTTCTCCTCCCTCAAACGGACACTCGAAGAAGTGACCGAACTCAAGAACCTCATGGACGATGTGTTTGCGTCCATTGTGTCGGGGGTGATCACGGCTGATGTGGAGGATCAGATCACCCTTTGTAATCGAGCCGCCGCGTCCATTTTGGGGTACACCTCGGCGGAGATCGTCGGCAGGAAACTTGAAGAGATCGTCCCCGAGTTTGCCAGCGGCATCCAACAGCACTTGCTCTCGGTTCGAGAGAGTGAGATGCCCATCGTCGGGCTCGAGCTTAGCCAGATCCTGCCCACGCGTGGACATGTGGATTGGCACCTGAACCTCTCTCCATTGAAGGATGCCGGTTCGAAAACACAGGGTGTCGCGATCGTGCTCGATGACCTGACCGAACGCAAGAAACTCGAAGCGCAGCGTAAACTCTTCGAGCGCATGGTTTCGCCCGCCGTGATCGAACAACTTGACCCGAACAGTTTGCAGCTCGGCGGCAAACGCACCGACATCACTGTGCTGTTCGCGGATGTGCGTGGCTTTACATCTTTCAGTGAAACACAATCGCCTGAAAAACTCGTTTCGATCCTGAACCGTTATCTTGCCGCGATGGCAGATGCGGTGCTTTCCCAGGAAGGTACCATCGACAAGTTCATGGGTGACGCGATCATGGCATGGTTCAACGCCCCCGTGCCTCAAAAGGATCATACCTTGCGTGCTGTTAAAACTGCCCTTGCCATCCGCGATGCGGTTGAGAATATTCTATACAAGGAACTTCCCAAAGAGGAGCATCTCGCCTTTGGTGCCGGCATTCATTACGGCGATGCGGTTTTGGGTTTGATCGGCACGGAAAAACGATTGGAGTACACTGCCATCAGTGACAGCGTCAACACTGCCAAACGCCTGCAGGAAAACTCCGCCAAGAACCAGATCATCATCAGCAAAGTGGCATACGAGCGTGTGAAGAATGAAATCGAAGTCAAACCCATTACCCCAGTATCCGCCAAAGGCAAGACCGCTCCATTGGAAGTTTTCGAAGTGCTGGGTTTGAAATAAAAATCTACGACTCTTGATCAAGATGTATGCAATACGTAAAACGTATTGCATATTTTTTATTCCCAGGCACGTTGAACAAACCTCACCAACTGCTCCATCCCCTTTGCCACAGGTTCGATCTCGATAAACTCATTTCTCGTATGAGCGCCGCCGCCCTTCGTCACTCCCAGAACCAGCGCGGGATATCCCTTGCTCAACGGGATGTTTGCATCGGTCGAGCCGGATGTCAACACAGCATCCAGATCCTGCTCACGGAGACATGCCTGTGCAAGTTTTACCAGTGGATGTTTTGCATCCAACTCCCCAGCAGGACGCGCCCCGATCACATCCGCCTCAACCTGGACCCCAGGTCCGCTCGCGGCTTCGATCAGCCTTTCCACCCCTTCGACCAATTCAGCCAACTCCTCCTGCCCCTCCGAGCGCAGGTCCAACTCCAGAGACGCTTCTGCGGGAATCACATTGATTGAAGTCCCGCCTTGAATCTTCCCCACGTTCATCGTGGTGCGCGGCTTCGAAGGCAGTTTCATCGAAGACAATTCCACGATCAACTTTGACAACTCCAACACCGCCGAGGGTTGACCATAATCCGACCACGAGTGCCCGCCCTGTGTCCGCGCGGTGACTCGATACCGCTTCACACCAACAGCCTTGTGATACACATGTCCCAGCGCCATGCCTTCAAGAACAAGGTAAGCCTGCACATCCCCGCCAAACCTATCCACCACCGCTTTCATCCCGCGTAGATCACCAAGTCCCTCTTCACAGGTATTCGCCACGAACCAAATATCACCTCTCGCGCTGACATCGTGCCCGTAGGGTAGCGGATCGTCAGCGTAATCGAAGCGCCGCTCCATCAACATCCATATCAACCCAAACAAAACCGCCACGCCGAACGAATTGTCACCGATTCCGATCCCATACACTTTGTCACCTTCCCGCTTCACAGACAAATCCATCTCGAACGGAAATACCGTATCCAAATGAGCAGAAATAATTAATGGCTTGACCTGCGACCCGGAACCTGAAACTTGAAACTTCCCATACACATTCCCCGCTTCATCCATCGAAACATCCTTCAACCCCTCACTCTCAAACAAATTTAACACCAATTTGGCACGCTCCTGCTCATGGAAAGTCGGCGCGGGGATCTGCTGGATCTGAACGGCAAGGTCAATGATACGTTCGATGGTATTTGTCATGATCCTATTTTACCAAGACCACACTGATCCCTAGATCTTCCTCACCATGTCCCTCAAAGCAGTTAATCTCGCCTCCGCCAGCCCAGGCATCACATCCAGTGAATGAAACACCCCCATGCCTTCAAGTGCCAGCGAAGCAGAGACATTCCCACGTAGCACGCCCTCCAGCGGGTCGTAATCCCTGCACAAACCGGAAACGAAACCGCCTCCGAACGCGTCACCCGCACCGGTTACATCCTCCACTCGTGACGGATACGCGGGGATCTCGAATTTCTCTTTCGTCCCGGTGTTGAACAACAACTGCCCGTTTACACCTCGCTTGATCACAACATACTCACAACCATACAGTGAAACCGCCTCTGCCATTTCCCATAGGTCATGCGTCTCTGCCTGAAACAGATTGCGCATCTCCATCTCAGATGGTAAAAAAGCTGTCACACCGTTGAGCAAGGCGGGTAATTCGCGCCGCGAAGTTGGGGTCATGGTGGCAGGCGAAGGGTCCAGAATGAACGAGTGGACATGCCCGCGTTTGAGTCCCGCGATAAGTTGCGTTTGTGTGATGAGATCCATCGGACAAAGATATGCGGCGCGCGCTGTCAGATAATCGTCAGGGATGTCTCGCACAGTGAGCTTGAGTTCATCGTCCGGTTTTTTGTCGTGCTGGTATCCCAGCAATGATTTGGGGACGGTCATCTGCCGCCGGGCAAAATGTGAAACGGGATTGACCCGGTTTGGTTCGAGCAATTCGTTATAGGCAATGAACTCACGTACATCCAAATTTTGCTGAAGGACATGGATGCCGCTTGTGTCGAAACCGCGCGATTTGACACTGTTCAACCATTCACGCGGATAGTCATCGCCTACGCGTCCCACCAAGCCGATGCCTGTCTCCCACACCCCGAGCCCGGCTGCTGCATAAAGCAGACTCCCGCCTGCCACATCCAGCCGCGGCTGACCGGTGGCGGGAAGAAGAAATTCGCGTGTTAGTTTTCCAATGACAACGAATTGGATGTCCATAATTTCTCTACGGTCCCCATCGCGGCTGGTAATCACAATAATCGTTGTTCGTCAGCCTTCGGAGGTCAGTTCCGTCAGTTCGTATGACATAGATCTCGCATCCGTGATCGTCGCCATACTTGTCGAAGTAAGCAGTGAAGACCACCCAACTGCCATCAGGCGAAATGGATGGTCCCTGGCTGTTGCCGCCGCTTGGCGTGAGTTGACGGAGGTTCGAGCCATCCACGTTCATAATGTAAACTTCCCGATCCCACGCGGGTCCCGAGTATGTAACGATGAAACTGCCATCTGGTGACCAGTCGCTCCGCCCGCGAATGGCAGGCAGGTTGGTAATGATTTTCAAATCACTTCCATCCAGCTTGACGGTGTAGAGTTGGTTGGTACTGTTTTTATCAGAAGCGAACAGAATGCGCTTGCCATCCGGTGACCAGGTTGGGTCCCAGCCGAAGATACGCGAAATGTTACCCGCATCGCTTCCATTCCGTTTTGCAAGATAAATCTGAAAGATATCCGAATTCGCGCTGTATCGGGTATAGGTAATGGAACTTCCATCCGGGGAGATCTCCGGTGCAGTCTCAACGCCATAGGTACTTGTCAGGCGGGTGACACGGCCATCAGTGAGATGTAGTTCGAAGATATCGTAGTTATCCGTTTCGACAAAGACAGAATATATAACACTTTGTCCATCTGGCGCAAGCGAAGGATAGAAATGCTGTTTCGAGTCATCCGTGGTCAATCTGCGAAAGCCTGTCCCATCCGCGTTCATGATGCAGATCTGGTTGCTGGCTTGCACCTTGAAGACCTGGCAGGTAAAGACGATATGTCCGGTCAATCCATCGGCTGGTGAGGGGGATGGCACTCCGTCTATGGGAAGCGCCGTGGGGGTGATGGTAGCCCGGTCAACATCAACGACAATCGATGTTGGGTTGGGCGTCTCAATCAGTTCGGGGGTGGAACCTGTCAGCGGGGTGGAGGCTTGGAGTGTGGCGAACAGGTCAACGCTTTGGGATGAATCGTCCGGCATGTTGCATCCGACTACAAGGAGCAGAATCAAAACTGAAGTGACGAATCCAAATCTATTCAGTATCCATCTCAATGTGTTCAACATAAAATTCCTCGCCAGATAGAATTTTCGCGCCGAAACTTCCGCAGTTTGGGCAATGGATTTCCCCATTCACAGGGTGATATTTTTTAAAACAAGCCATGCACTGCACCTCGGCATCAATAAGACGAAAGTGAAGTTGAGCATGTTCCAATGGCGAACCTTTGCTCAACTCGATCCAGTGATTTTGAACCGCGTTTTGATCGAGTTCGCAGATCTCACCAAACGCAATCTGCACCCGCCGGACTTTTTTGGATGTTTGACGAAGGACTTTCGAAACAAGTACTTTTGTGGATTCATATTCACGCATGGGTCTTGCAGATTATACGACATGCGCCTCATTCTCGACTGAAGTTTGCTACTGCTTAATCAGCCTTTCATCCGCTGATGCTATAATCGTTTCGATTTTCACAATCGGAGAGCATATGCCTAAAACCCAAAATACTGCCGTAATGAGATGGCTGTTCACCTTCGCATCCATCGTGGCTTTTCTCGTTGTTTTCGGGGGATTTGTACGTCTTACACGTTCCGGTCTGTCCATCGTGGAGTGGAATCCCATCAGCGGGTCCATGCCACCCATCGGTGAGCAAGCCTGGCAGGAGGAGTTTGCAAAATATCAGCAGACGCCTGAATACATCAAGGTCAACTCAGGCATGACTTTGGATGAATACAAGTACATCTTTTACATCGAATGGTTCCATCGCAACATCGCGCGTCTGGCTGGGCTGGTGTATGCGATCCCTGTTTTTTATTTTCTTTTCAAGAAGAAAATCCCCTGGAAGGAATTCGGTATCTACTTCGTGATGGGCATGCTCTTCATTTCGCAAGCCATCGCAGGCTGGATCATGGTCGCCAGCGGATTGGTCGACCGCCCGTCCGTCAGTCACTTCAATTTGACGATCCACTTGATGCTGGCGCTCACCCTCTTCGGTCTTGCATTGTGGACTGCATTTGGGCACAAATTTGGTTTCCCAAAAGCAGGGAAGAAGGCGAAGTGGTCGCTGGCATCGAAGTTATCAGTGGGGTCGTTTGTCATTCTCAACATACAACTCATCTATGGCGGCTTCACGGCGGGACTCAAAGCAGGTCACGTTTCGGACACATGGCCCCTGATGTTCGGGAAATGGATCCCGCCCGGTTTGTTTGGTTCGTTCATCAATCTGTTTGAAACGCCGCAAACCATCGTTTTCATCCATCGCTGGTTCGCCTGGCTGGGACTGATCGCCGTGCCGTATGTGTTTTGGGTTGTGAGAAAACAGAATTACCCACCCGATATTCAAAAGGGACTGGCATGGTTGATCGGCGTGGTCGTGTTGCAGATCACGCTTGGCGTTCTGACGGTTTTGTCCTACGTGAACATTGTCATCGCACTTATCCATCAGGCAAATGCCATCGTGTTATTTGGTCTGGCAGTTTATTTTATCCATCGCTTCCGGGCGTTGGATGCAAAAGGAATCTAAACAATGAAGAAAACGCTGTTCACGATTGTGGTGCTGGGAATGTTGATCTTGTCCGCTTGTGGAGGTGGTTCATCCAGCGCGCCGCGCGAGATTGGTACATTGGAATCTGTCCCTGCCGATTATGCAGACAGGACCAATCCTCTCGATGCGGACGCGTCCACCGAAGGCGCGCAGGTCTTCAAAACGAATTGCGAAACCTGCCACGGTCCGCAGGGACATGGCGATGGTCCCATTGGCGAAGCGCTCGATCCCAAACCGCAGAATCTCGCCGACCTGCAAGCCGTCGCAACGGACGACTATCTGTTCTGGCGCATCGCTGAGGGCAAACCGGGCACGTCCATGCCGCCGTGGAAGAATATCCTGACCGAGGAACAGATCTGGCAGATCGTAGCGTTCATACGGACATTGAAGTAAACCAAAACTCCCAAAGTGACATTACAAGACACTTTGGGAGTTTTGGTTTAAAGGAATTTAATCTTCCGATTTGACGTTCCACAATTTTCACGGCTCAAGGATATACCCTTCAAACAGACCGATACCCTCGGGATCACCGATCCCCGCGCACATTTCGACCAGTTTATTGTAATCCGGATTAGGGTCATCATACAGTTTCAGGAAGATGGTTTTTCCAGTCAAAGCGCCGGTGCCATGTCCCACGGCCTGCGCAGCACCCTTCCCTTTGTTTCCTGTGAAGATCCAATTGCCTTCCCAAGTGCCAGCAATACCTTCCGGTTCGAAGCTCCATGTGCCGCGTATGACCGCACCGCCTGTCTTCATGTTGAACTCTGCAGCGGCAACAGTTGTGTTGATCCCATTGATTTCGGGCTCATCCGAAACGTTCACATTCACATGGAAGACATCTCGCATATGCATCACATTACCTTCCATCCGGGGTTCTGACCCCATCCCTGTAAAGCAATCATACTCCACGCCTGTGAAGTAGGTGCGGGTTGCCTGGGCGTTCGCAGCGAACGTCAAGGTCATCAGCAAGGCGAGTGCGATAGCAACAGACAATGTAATCTTTTTCATTTCTATCTCCTTTACTTTGATTGAACGAGAAAACGAACTTTCGACATTTAACTTACGATTTCTTACAATAGCACCTCCTTACCTGAGTAATCCCAGTGCTAGGGTTGGATATAAAAAGGTCCAAGCAAGCCAATGACATAACCTAAACCTTCTGTCCCCATGCACATCAAATATTTGGAGTTCCCTTCTATTGCATATTGAACGATTTGGCTTTTCCACCCTGTGAATTCAGCAAGGTTATGGTATCTCACCCAGGGGGGCTTCTCGCCATCTATGGCTGTTGCCAGATCAAAGAAGTCGTAGCCATCATCCAGGTTGATGAGTACCAAACCGTATTGAGCATCCTTTTGGTCTTTAATCTCCAGATTGAATTCAAATTCGCCAGTTTTCCATTTCGTTGGACCATCATAAGTGCAAGAGAGATTTGAAAAGCTGATGTTTGCTGCCGAACCGGGTGCAGATTTATCAGATACAGTTTTCGGGAAGTCATCTGGCAGATTGGTTCTTAGTTTTGCCAGAGATTCATTATCCAGCGTCTGTGCGTACTGGGTAATCCTTCCATCTCTCACAACAATAAGATCAGAGAACTCATTAGGCGCAACATCATTTCGGCGGTAATGGTCAAGCCAGATGTTGGAATTCGCGGTTATGCGGGTAATGTTCGAAAAAGTATTCACTGCATTGATCTTTACATCCCATTCCAAATTGTCATTGACGTATCCCGCCAGGATTCGACAAATTGCTTCCTTCCCATCATGTATTTCGAAACCGACAGGCGGTACACCGCTGATATAAACCCTCGCATCCTCAGCAAAATAAACCATTGCCCCTGGGACATCACCATCATTCAAACGCGTAATCATATCGGTGACTACATCTTTGCCAGAGAGATCAGATGATGGATCTTGAGATTCAAGTGATTGGCAAACTGGGGGCAGAGTTGCTGTCGGCATGGGCGTGGTTTGCGGGGCGTTGCACCCGCCAATTCCAATTGTCAGAACGAGCGCGATAGTAACAGGCAATGCAATCTTTCTCATTTTTACATCCTTTACTTTGATTGGCCTGGAAAGCGTAATTTGGACAGTTGGTTTCTATTCGTTTCCAATGGCACCTCCTTGGTTGGGCACGCAGGAAATAAATCACTTGCAATGCATAAGTGGACTTGTGCATTGCAAGTGATTATTAAGTTCACTCTACGGTCTGA
This sequence comes from uncultured Anaerolinea sp., assembly GCA_964436455.1. Taxonomy (GTDB): domain Bacteria; phylum Chloroflexota; class Anaerolineae; order Anaerolineales; family Villigracilaceae; genus Defluviilinea. Next base: position 16,569 of record CAYTDB010000028.1, read on the forward strand.
AGCTCCGGAGAATTTGGTTGTCAAACGTGTTTTTCCTTTCCGCACACAGATCGTCCCCAATCACCCTCGGGTGTATACCAATGACCTTATCGTTGTAAACGATCACAGAGACTTCATAAATGGTTTCACCAACATCCTCGCAAAATCCCGTATTGGACTGGAGGATCAGCTTTCCGTTTTCGTATTTGGCGGAGCTGACGCCAATGGGCATCCAGGGATCCTCGAGAACGTAATAACCATGCATCAACATACTGGCATTGCCTGTGTCAAAATCCATGGTTCCCTCAATTCCGCGGAATACACCAGATTCGTCGTACCAGGCGCCAAACAACTCCGCACCCGAGGTTGGAGGTCTTTCAGTCCCTTTGGACATGAGAGTGAGAGACGCATCGGCAAAGCTCATGAATTCATTTACTACAAATGGTCGATCTGTACAATTATTCGGTGTCACAGCCTTGCCGCGCATGCCAGTGACAAGCCCAGCCTCTTTTACAATATAGATTTCGTAAGTTGCCTCACCGTTGTCTGGGCAAGCTGCAGTACTGGTCAGGAAAGTCAGTTTCCCATTTTCAAACTTTGCAGTTCCGGTATCCATTACTCCCCAATCACTTTGCATCCAAACAAGGGAATAGGTCAAATTTGAAGAGTTGCCATCTCCATTGAGACTGAACATTGCACCTTCGCGGTCTTTCATGTACCACAGCCCTATTACCTCGTTCACCGAGGCAGCCAGTGTTTCAGTTACAACCGGCTCCGAAGGAGGCAGTGTGGCTGTCGGCTGTGGCGGAGGCGTTGTCTGTGGGGTTGCGCACCCTCCAAGCCCGATGACCAGAACGAGAGCGATCGTCATCCAGAATTTCAATTGAGTTTTCATTATCTTTCTCCTTTTTATGAATTATTCAAACCAGCTCCACTGGTTGAGGCGTTAGAACATCAAACTCATCCTAGCATTCCGTCCATCGAATTTCAATACTTTGAACCGATATAAAAGTGATACAAAACCAAAAGGTGCTTGTTTTAAGGCATTCAAAGTTGTATTCTTATAATCAGAACCACTGTATACATTTCCCAGGATTATGGAGGATACATGAACGCTGAGCCTTCCTTCGGTATGGTTGCAAAAAATCGCCGTCGTGAATTGGGACTGACACAGGATGAATTGGCTCGTCGGGTGGGATGTGCTCCGATTACTTTGCGAAAGATCGAAGCGGACGATCTCCGTCCCTCGGTCCAGATCGCCGAACGCATGGCAATGGCATTGAACATTCCACTTGAAGAGCGTGCCGCGTTTGTAAAACTGGCACGGACGGAACGCGTTTCCGTTGAAGAACAAAAAGTGACCCCCATGCCTGCCCCTGAAGAGATCGGTATTGAAGACCTGAGCGGGCGAGCCATTCGTGGTTATGCCTTGGGAGAACGATTAGGTCATGGAGGCATGGGCGTGGTCTATCGCGCGGTTCAGCCTCTGGTGGAACGTGAGGTTGCCATAAAGATCATCCTGCCGAAATATGCCAACCACCCTGATTTCATTCGCAGGTTCGAAGCGGAGGCGCAGCTTGTAGCGCGATTGGAACACCCACATATCGTTCCCCTATATGACTATTGGCGGGAACCCAGCGTTGCATACCTGATCATGCGTCTCTTGCGCGGCGGAAGCGTGCAGTCACTGTTACGAAATGAGACAGTACTGTCACCTGAGATCGCCCTGCGCATGATGGATCAAATCGGCTCTGCATTGAGTTCTGCACATCGCGCAGGGGTTGTACATCGCGACTTGAAACCAGCAAACGTCCTCCTTGATGAAGATAGCAATGCCTACCTTGCCGATTTTGGAATTGCAAAGAATTTAAGCAACCCAACTTCAGAAACACAGGCGGATGCAGTCCTTGGCTCACCGGACTATATCTCACCGGAACAGATCCGTTCGGAATACGTGCGTCCGCAGACCGACATTTATGCCCTTGGGGTGATGTTGTATGAGTTACTCACGGGGAAATTGCCGTTCCAGGGTCCAACCCCGTTCGATGTCATGCACCAGCACTTAAGCGCTCCTTTACCTCCGCTGGCAGCAAATCGGGCTGGCTTGCCAAAAGCACTGGATGATGTGATCGAACATGCAACTTTAAAAGATCCCCTGCAGCGATATGAGAACGTTGACCTGATGTTGGACGACCTGCATAAGGCATTGGGAGTCAGTCTGCGCGCCATTGAAAGCGGTGGGGCAACTTCCGAGCAGAGCATCGCTTCGTTTGCAGAAAATGAAAATCCATACAAAGGCTTGCGCGCTTTTGGCGAGGGTGACGCGCAGGATTTCTTTGGACGCGAAGCGCTGACCCAGCAATTGCTGATAAGGCTTGGAGAGGGAGGTGAGCTGGCTCGTTTCCTCGCAGTTGTCGGTCCGAGTGGAAGCGGAAAATCATCCGTTGTGAAAGCAGGTTTGATTCCCGCCCTGCGGCGCGGCGCGTTGCCCGGATCTGAAAATTGGTTCATCATCGAAATGACACCCGGAGCACATCCGCTTGAAGAACTTGAGGCGGCATTGCTTCGGGTTGCTGTCAATCCGCCGGCATCCTTGATCGAACAATTCAAAAGCGACAGTCGCGGACTCATCAGGGCTGTTCGCCGCTCCCTGCCGGATGATCCCACCATCGAACTTGTTTTGGTGATCGATCAGTTCGAAGAGGTGTTCACGCTCCTGCAGGATGAAAAGGAACGCCTGCGTTTTCTGGGGTTGCTGGTCTCTGCCATATTGGACGAGAACAGCCGCATCCGGATTGTGCTTACTTTGCGTGCGGATTTCATTGACCGTCCCCTTGGCTACGTTGACTTTGGCGAGCTGCTACATCAACGCATGGAAATTGTCCTGCCACTCACGCCCGATGAATTGGAAAGCGCCATCGTCTCGCCTGCGGGACGGGTGGGACTGCGCTTCGAAACTGGACTGGTACCTGCCATCGTCCACGATCTGGGTGACCAACCCGGAACCTTGCCCCTCCTGCAATACGCCTTGACCGAACTCTACGAAAAACGCGACGGGGACGCCCTGACCAAATCTGCCTACCAGGAGATCGGCGGCGTGATTGGTGCCTTGGGGCGCAGGGCTGAGGATGTATTCACCAAATTGGATTCAGGATCGCAGGCGATCGCAAAACAATTATTCCTACGATTGGTGACTTTGGGCGAAGGGGTGGAAGACACGCGCCGACGCACCTTGATCGCCGAGTTGGAAAAACTTCAATTCGATGACATTACGGTGAAATGGGATTTTCCAGGATCGCTTCAAAAGGTCATGGATGCCTTCGGACGTGCCCGGATGCTTTCCTTTGACCGGGATCCTGAAACACGCGGACCAACTGTTGAAGTGGCGCATGAAGCGATCCTCCGTGAATGGAAACGTCTTCGGGAGTGGTTGAACGAGAGCCGCGCCTTGGTGCGGATGCAGCGCCAACTGGCACAAGCTGCGTCTGAATGGCTTGAGGCAGATCGTGACACCAGTTTCCTGTTGACTGGCGCAAAACTTGCACAATATGAAGGATGGACCACGAATTCCGAAGTCGCGTTAACGCAACAGGAATTGAATTATCTAAACGCCAGTATTAACGAACGTGATAAACGCGAAAAAGAGGAAGCTGAACGGCAAAGACGGGAATTGGAAACAGCCAAAAAACTGGCAGAGACCGAAAAGGCACGCGCAGAGGAGCAATCTGCTCATGCCCGTCGTTTACGTCAACGCGCCTGGGTGCTGACCGGGGTGTTGGGTGTTGCATTAATTCTGGCATTCCTTGCAACCAGCTTTGCCCGCTCTGCCAACACAAATCTGGATGTCGCTCAATCTGCCAATACACAAATGGTCTCAGAGCGTAACCGTGCCGATGATGAAAGAGATGCCGCCGTCGCAGCGCAAGCCACCTCCCAGGCTGAGACGTATGCCCGCGCTACCGCAGAGGCGTTGGCAGAGAACCAGGCGTCCCTTGCCTTTGCACGTGAGTTATCAGCCGCAGCGGTTAGTAATCTTCAGATGGATCCGGAACGAAGTGCCTTGTTGGCATTACAGGCACTGAGGATAGCGGACATATTGGAGGCGCGCAATGCCCTGCGTCAATCCATACCATCACTGCATCTTCTTAAATCCATTCCCGCGCATAATCAGGCTCCTGGGGTGGATTACAGCCCGGACGGTAAACTCATAGCAAGTATCGAGTATTTTGGCGGTGAGGTAAAAATATGGGATGCGGAAAATTACCAATTGTTGCATACCTTTCCTGGCGAACCCGATGCTTTGGCTGCTGATATTGTGTTCAATCCGGATGGAAAATTGCTGGCAACCAGCATCATAAAATATGTTGATGTAATTGAATCTGATGGAAAATCGGTGAGATACCCCACAACAAAAATCGTTTTCTGGGATGTTGTCAATGAGCAAATTGTATATAGCCTGGATGGTAAAGCGCATCAAACACTCACAGCTAACATTTCAGGACATATTGCATTCAGTCCAGATGGCAGGCGTCTGGCAACCGCTAATTTTACCGGGCTGCCCCGGGTGTTTGATGTCGCATCACAGGAAGAATTGCTTACATTGGTTGGACATGAGATTATTGCCGAAGGATTGGCTTATAGCCCTGATGGAAAACTACTGGCTACCAGCGATCAGAATGGAAACATTGTGATATGGAGCGCCTACACCGGGCAGGTGCTGCTAAACCTTGAACATCCTGGTCCGATACACAGTCTTGCCTTCAATCCCAACAGTGCGCGTCTGGCTTCAGTGAGCGAAAATGGCACGATCAAAGTTTGGAATGCAGTGACCGGAACCGAACTTTTACGTTTGCAAGGCGGGCTTTCAGGACTCTATGATGTTGCTTTCACTCCTAATGGAAAAAGTCTGGTCACTTGTGGTAAGGATGGTTCGGTGCGCGTGCGGGATGTGGAATTCGGTCAGGAATACCTGAACTTGACCAGCAGTACCAGTACGGTCATTTCCCTAGCTGTCAGCCCGGATGGCACGCGTATTGTCTCGTCAGCTTATGATGGCACTGTAAAAATCTGGGATGCCAGACCCAATGGGGAAGTGTTCACATTTTTGGATCACAGTGATGCTGTTTGGGACCTCGATTACAGCCCTGATGGCGCATTGCTCGCGTCTAGCGGTTTTGATGGAAAAATTAACATCTGGGATGTCAATACAAACACTCTCAAACAAACACTGACATTGAATACTGATGTTTTTACAAGCATTGCGTTCAGCCCGGACGGCCGGTATCTCGCTTCAGGTGGCTTTAGTGGAAACACGTATCTATGGAATGTTGCAACCGGGCAATTGATCATGTCACTGACAGGTCACCAGGCATTGGTAATTGATATTGCCTTTAGTTCGGATGGCAAGCGTTTGGCAACCGGGAGTTTTGATACTAGCGCAAAAATTTGGGACTTGTCCGATGGCAGAGAGCTTTTGACTATCCAGGGTGTTTGGTATGGGGTTGCTTTCAGCCCTGATGGAGATAGTGTTTTTGGGAGCAATATTGATCAAGCTGTTCATAGGTGGGATGTATCCACTGGGAAAGAACTTGGTCAGTATTCGGCTGAAGGCAAGGATCCGTATGATCTGGCGATCAGCCCGGATGGCAAGACGCTGGCTTTCAGCCGACAGGATGGAGTCGTAACTTTTTGGGATATAGAATCAGGACAGAAAACCAATACTCTCCCAGCGCATGGAGCGATTGCTGTGCGGATCTCCTTTAGCCATGATGGGAGATATCTTGCAACAGCTAGTTTTGACCGGCTTGCCAAGGTTTGGGATCTGCAAACCGGGCAGGAGGTCGCTACACTGTTCGGCAACAATGGAGATGTGTTTGATGCTGTTTTCAGCCTGGATGGCACGCGTGTCGCTACTACATCAACAGATGGAATAATCCGAATCTACACATTGAACATCGAAGAGTTGATCGCCCTCGCCAAATCCCGCCTGACGCGCACCTTGACAGAGGCTGAATGTCAGAAGTATTTACACATGGAATCTTGTCCGAGTGAATAAGCGCTGGACATTGCACAGAAAGGTTCGAAATGGATCGTGTCACCTGGTTAAAAGAAATGCAACGTAAATGCGAAGAGATATACGATGGCTACGCCCCGCTCTACTGGGACGAATATGGTCTGTACAGCAACTTGACTCACCAGCAGTTTATCCAGGAATTCTTGAGACTGTTACCCCAAAACAGCTCGATCCTGGATGCCGCCTGTGGGGCTGGCCGGTATTTGCCATTCCTGCTCGAAAAGGGACATTCCATTCTCGGGATCGATCAATCTCAGGGGATGATCGCACGCGCCAGGGAGAAGTTTCCCACTGTTCCACTCGAGAAAGTCGGGTTGCAGGACATGGCTTATCAAGCGGCATTCGATGGCGCGATCTGTATGGATGCCATGGAAAATGTCCCCCCAGAAGATTGGATGCTTGTACTCGGTAACTTCCACCGGGCGCTAAAACCGCGCGGTTATCTCTATTTCACCGTTGAAACGATCGAAAATGCTGACGAGAACGAGATTAAGCAAGCCTTCGAAAAAGCCCAAGAAGCCGGACTGCCGGTTGTGTATGGAGAGAATCCGGATGAAGAAGTTTATCATTTTCATCCGACCAATCAACAAGTCAGGGAATGGACTCAGCAGGCAGGTTTTGAAATTCTCAAAGAAACGAACGGGGAAATATGGTACTACCATATATTGGTGCGAAAGAGCTAGTTTTATCAATCGGATAGCAGACTATTACCTGTTAAATGATTTCTTTTCAACCCCACCAGAATGGGCTGATGATACCTGTCGTTCACAATCGCCACATGTTTAAATCCTGCATCCATTAACAATCGCTTGAGCGCGGCAATGGTGACACAATAATAGCGTCCATTGCGAATGGCATGTGTAGTGATATCAGCCTCTCCCTGGTCTTTAACAATATAGGTTGTGAAATCGTAATATTCACCCTCAAATTCCCAAATATCGAATAACATCACACGCCCTTCTGGTGTTTGGTGTACGGTGCGCGGATACATCTTTCTACCACCGAGTTCCATATTGGCGTAATCTCTGACGGAGATAATGCAGCCACCTTCCTCCTTCGTGCATGCGTAGAACTCCTGAAATGCCAGGAGAATATCTTCTTCACTCAAAAGGTGTGGAATCGCATTATCGCAGGCAATGACCAGGTCAAATACATCCTGATGCGTTTGTCTAAGTCTTCGCATATCTGCCGGTACAAACTTCAAGTTCAGAGCGCGTTTGTTGGCTTCCTGCTTAGCCAGATCCAATTCGGTTGTCGAGATGTCCGAAGCCGTGACCTGATAACCCAGTTGCGCCAGACCAATGCTCTGAGTACCAATTCCACAAGCGGCGTCGAGTATGTGACGAACTTGCGGACCAAAGAATTCTCGGATGACGCCATCCAAAACCTGCGCGTGCGAAACGACACTCTTTTCCCAATCCTGAAAGAGGTAGCGATAAAAGGGGGCAAGTTGGTTATAGTATGACTCAATCATCGCAAATCCTTTCAATGGACCTCTTGCGTATGTGACAGGGATTACACAAATAAATCTTTGTAGAACCACTGATACCAGAAATCACAGAGAAAATCAATTGAAAATCTCCGTGATTCCGTTGTTAGGGTTTTGATTTTTGCAAGCGATCTAGTTATTATTCATGTTTGGTGGGCTAGCGGTATATAGCTAAATGTAACATGGATGTGTTCAGCTGCTGCTAGGGCACCACGGGTTCATACCCAAGGTCGCGCAGGAGTCCGGCGATCACTTGCCGACCCTGATCGTTCAGATACCAACCACCCTCTATAATATAGCCTTTGTCTATGGGATCTTCATAGTGGTCAAGACCATTGAATGTATCATAGATATCTGCCACCGGGATGTTATACGCTGCGGCTGCCTGGCGCACTGCCTGTTTCATGTTTTCGATACATTGTGTGCAAGCCACTTCTAAACCTGCCTCCTGCCATTGCTGCAGAATTGGAATGTAGGTCTCGGTTGCGCGGATGATTGTCGGTGCTCCATTTCGGAGTGCAAGAATCTCCTCGGCGATTGCCTCCAGCTTCGCTTGGTATTCAGCGAACGTCTCTTGTGAGCAATCATTCACATAAGTGGCTAAAGGAACACAGTCCCAGTCTCCGGTCGCGGTGCCCTCCGAGTTGCCATAGTACACCACGACTTCCGCATCCTGAATTAAGGCGCGCACCCTTTTATTTTTCTGCAATAGCTCCAATAGTGAGTACGCGCTCAGCGTACTCCGCATTTCGTCGTGCAGATTGACAGTGACATTCATGTCCTCTTCAATATAAGCGGCATAATACTTTCCAACACCCCATAATGTTTCATCGCTTAAGATCACAAGGTCCCATTCGGTTAAGGTAGGGAATGGATTCGTTGGAGGTGTGGGCGTTGCATCAGGAGCACACCCGCCCGCCAAAGCTAATACAAAAATTAACGTAAGGAAAATCATTCTATTTAACTTTTTCATTATCTTAACTCCTTTTGGTTTGATGGTGAAGACGCACCACTCATGAATGAACTGGATGGTATACTTCCAATCAACAGTTACACTATAAAGGTAATCAACTATGGATAGGTGTCACTCAGTAACACAAAAGTGACACAATTTATGGAGGAGAAAATTGGCTGAGATATCCTTTGGTGACTGGCTTAAGCGCCAACGTGGAGCCGTGGGACATACACAAAAGCAGCTCGCTCGACAGCTCAGCTGTTCGCTCAGTGCGGTAAGAAAAATAGAATCGGAGGAACGCCGTCCATCTGCGGATGTAGTAGAGAGGCTGATGGAAATCTACGATATTCCTTCTGATAAAAGAGATGCTTTTTTACGCTATGCACGGGGTGATGTGAAAGCAATGGGTTCGACCAGAGAATTTGACCTGGTCTCCTGGAAAGCAATTCAAGAACCTGCACTCTCCAATTTGCCATTGGCATTGGCGTCTTTTATCGGTCGCGATAAGGAACAGAACGAGATCATCGCTCTCATCTCAGGAAATCGGCTGGTCACATTAACGGGGATAGGCGGCATTGGCAAGACGCAATTGGCTTTCCAGGTTGGAAGAAGGGCTCTGCAAAATTTCCCTCAGGGCGTTTGGTTCATTCCCTTGGATTTTCTTACTGACCCCGTCCTGGTTCCGCAAACCGTCGCATCCGTATTCGATATCAAGCCATCGGACAACCAGCCTGTCATTGAAATATTGGTCAGGGTATTGGGTGAGAATGCTGCACTTCTAATTTTGGATAACTGCGAACATCTGTTGGATGCTTGTGTAAATTTGACAACAACATTACTTGCAAATTGCCCGAATATCAAGTTTCTTGCCACCAGCCGCGAAGTATTGGGTGTGAGAGGGGAAGCAATCTATCAAACACCTTCCCTCTCGATGCCTGAACAGGATGACGAGATCTCTCTTGAAAAATTGACAGATTACGATGCAATACGCCTTTTTGCCGAGCGTGCAGCACTCACAGTCTCATCCTTTTCGTTGACAGAGGAAAAGGTCCCAGCGGTGATTGACATTTGCCGCAAAGTAGACGGCATTCCATTGGCTATTGAGCTTGCGGCGGCTCGCGTGAACATCCTTCAAGTAAACGAGATCCTGCATCAATTGAACGATTCCTTCGCCTTGCTGACCATTGATAATCAAACAACTTCTACGCATCACCAATCCCTGCAAGCATCCATGGATTGGAGTTGGGGGTTGCTGAACGAATCAGAACAGGCATTCCTGCGTCAGCTTTCAATTTTTACAGGCGGTTGGACACTCGAATCGGCACAGGCAGTCTGTGATTGCGAAGTTTTATGTTTGACAGATTCCCTGGTGAAAAAATCGCTGATCGTGGTGAATCAACAATCAGGGAGCGGGACGCGCTATCGCTTCCATGAGTTTATCCGTCAATATTCGCAAAAGAAGCTGTCCGAAACCGGGGAAGATGCGAATATCCGTACCCGACATTTGAATTATTTCCTGCAGCTTTCCAAACAAGCAGAGCATGCCTTAAAGGGTCCTGCGCAAATCGAATGGTATGCGCGTTTGCACATTGAGTGGAGCAATATTCGCGCCGCGCTGGCTTGGGCTGAAAAAACAGATGTGGAAGCTGGTTTGTATATCTGCGGCAGGTTGAATGGATTTTGGAAAGTTCTTGGTTTCCGCGAAGCCAAGCATTGGATAAAAAAATTTATCGAGACACCCGCATCAAGAAACCATTTATCTGCGCGAGCCAAAGCATTGCATGCATTTGGAGTTGTATTATTCTCATCAACCTATGCAGTAGAAGATGGCCAGTTATTGCATGAGACAGTTAATGAATGCCTAGCGCTCTATCGAACGTTGGGCGATAAACAAGGGGAAATAGATGCCTTGATATTACTCGGTAGTTTATCGTACTATTCAAGTTCCTTCCCGCTCCCGCAGGGTCAAGACCATGTACAGCAGGCTTTATATCTTTCCAAAGCACTCGGCGACAAATGGAGATCAGCTTTTGCACTATGGAATTTGAGTCGGTTGGACCTAAGTCGAAAAATACGCCCTCACTTATTAAAAGAAGCAGTCTCCTTATTTCGGGAAATTGGTGACCTGAGTATGTTGGATACCTGCCTGAACGATCTGGCTGTTTTAGAAGCAATGAACATGGAGCTAGAGTCAGCACAATTGCATGTGGATGAAGTTATTCAGATTCGTAATGTTTTACAGAAGAAAGGGGAACCAATTAACGCACAAAGTTTGGTTGAGGCTGCAAAGGGTAACTTCGACAAGGCACAATCCATTCTTGAAGAGGGAATATCAACTGCAAGTAAACTTGGAGATATTGCGAGTTATTTTTGGAGTACTGCCCGTTTGGGTCATGTTTTAATGCAGCAAGGAAAAACTGCCGAGGCACAAACTGCCTTGTTTGAAGTCACGCGGGAATTCCATCGGGATAGAACTGAGATAGGCGTTGTATTCTCCTTGGAAGGCATGGCGGGGGTATATGCTAAAACAAACAAAACCGTCCTTGCCGCTCAGTTGATCGGTTGGGCGGATGCAATACGCAAAAGGATGAAAGACGTGCGTGCTCCCCTCGAACAAGCAGATGTGGACAAAACAATCGTATCCTGCCTGGCGACAATGGGCGAATCCGCGTTTGCAGATGCATATGAAGACGGGGGGAAGATGTCCATGGATGATGTCGTTGCATTCGCGCTATATGAAGATTAATCCTCTTTATTCATCTTCACCCACATCGCACCGCCTAAAAATCCTATAAACAACCCAGAGACAGACGCGCTCCACCCGATCAGGCTCAACACGAACGTGGACGCAATCATGTTCATCAGAATCAATAATGGAATAATCCAGCCGATTAACAGCAGGATCGAACCAAGGATGAAAAAGAAACGGGGTGAAATCATGATCTTTATTGAAACTTCTTGAACCACAAAGCACGCTAAATTCGCCAAGAAAATATTAAGCTCTTCGCGCTCTTCACGTTCCTTGCGATAAATCACTCATACAACCAACAAGCCACAAAATGTTCCGGTTCGGGCTCGAAGTCGGGTGGTTCCTTTTGGTCGCAGACTCCTGCGATGGCTTGTGCACAACGCGGATGGAAGCGGCATCCCTTTGGCGGGTTGACGAGGCTGGGCGGTTCGCCGGGTGGCACTTCCTTGTAATTGTCGGCGTTGCGGGCATCGGGGTCGGATGTCGCCGCGAGCAGTGCATGAGTATATGGATGCAGCGGATTTTTCAACAGGCGGCGCGTCTCAGCTTTTTCGATCAGGCTGCCTGCATACATCACAAAGATCCTTCTCGAAAAATATTTCACTGTCGAAAGATCATGCGTAATATAAATGAATGACAATCCATGCGACTCCTGCAATGCACGCATCAACTTCAAAATCTCAACACGTACCGAAGCGTCCAGCATCGAAACGGGTTCGTCCGCCACGATCAACTTCGGCTCGCGTAGCATCGCCCGCGCGATCACGATTCTCTGCTGCTGTCCGCCGCTCAGCATATGCGTGAACTTCGGCAGGAAATCATCAACGGGATGCAGTTTCACCTCGCCCAGCACTTTGCGAATCCGCTCCACCCGTTCCACCTTGCTCTTCACACCGCTGATGCGAAGCGGCTCCTCCAAGAGTCTCTGAACGGTCATGAACGGTGGCAGCGCGCCATACGGATCCTGCTGCACGTAACCGATCTTAAAACGATATGCCTGCAATCCATCCCCTTTCAACTCAGACAGATCCGTACCATCGAAGATGATCTTCCCTTTCGTGGGGATGTTCAACCCGAGAATGGTCTTCATCAGACTGGACTTTCCGCATCCCGACTCACCGACAACTGCTATTGTTTCCCCTTCGCCTAATCCAAAGCTGACACCGTCCACTGCTCTGACGTAGCCCGCGTGTCCGAATCCAAATCGGCGTAATTCGTACCACACATGCAAATCCTGGATTTCGAGCAAGGGCATAGGTTCCTTGATTATAGGTAGGTTCATTTTTATCTCTCGTTGTTCGGTGATCATAAAAAGTCCTTTTCGTCATTGCGAGGAGCGTTCGCTGCGACGAAGCAATCCCTTTGTCTGTTAGAGATTGCTTCGGGCTATGGCCCTCGCAATGACAGATCAGTCATACAACCAACACTTAACCTTGCTTCCATTCCTGGCAATGACAGGTGGATTCTCGTCGCATTTATCAAAGCGGAATGGGCAGCGATCTGCAAAGCGGCACCCTGTTGGTAGATCGATCAAACTGGGTGGCTGTCCTGTAATGAACATCGGGTCCTCGTCTGTGTGCAGGCGCGGGACACTTGCCATGAGCATCTGTGAATACGGATGCTGTGGCGCGGGGAAGAAATCCCTGGCATGTCCCGTTTCCACGATCTGACCAGCATACATGACGGCAACTTCATCTGCCAGTTCGCTGGAGGTGGCAATGTCATGTGTGATAAGGATGAACGATGTTCCCAGTTCATGTTTGATACGTTTGAGTACGTTCATGATGTTTGCCTGGGTGAGCAGATCGAGGGCGGATGTCGGTTCATCGAGGACGATCAGGTTCGGGCTGGTGACGAGCGCCATCGCCAGCGCCACGCGTTGGCGCATCCCGCCGCTCAACTCAAATGGATAACGGTCAACGAAATCATACGGCACGCTCACATGCTGGAACATCTTTCGAACAAGACTGAGTGCCTCAGCCTTGCTAATGTTCAAGTGGATGATGGCTGGCTCAGCAACCTGGTCACCAACCTTGATGACAGGGTTGAGTGAGTTCATCGCGGCTTGCGGCACCAGCGACATCGCCACCCAACGTACGTTCTGACGGAACTCGTCTTCCGAATAAGCCATCACATCTTCACCTTGCAAAAAGACTTTGCCTTCATAGGATTCAACATTGCGCGGTAAAAGTCGCAGGATGGCTTTTGAAAGGGATGTCTTGCCGCATCCCGATTCACCCAGCACGACGACTGCCCGGTGGACATCCAGATCGAAGTTGACATCGTCCACGGCTTGCACCGCTCCCTTCTGCGTGCGGAAGTGGAGTTTCAGGTTTTCAATGTGCAGGAGTTGTGTTTGTGTGTTCATAAGGTTTCCATTGGTGGTTGAGTAGTCCCGCATGATCTTAGCGGGGTGTATCGAGACTATACTTTGAAATATCATGTTTACTTGATATTGGTGGTTTCGATACGCCCTTCGTAAAAACGCTCAGGGCAACTCAACCACCAGGATGTACCTATATTCCTCTCAACCGTGGATTAAATATTCGATCCAGCACGAAACCGAGCATGGCAAAGGCTAGACCGGTAAGCATCAAAAGGAAGGCGGGTTCGAGGATCCAGTAATACTGCCCCTGGTAGAGTGCCCCGTTGGCGATGGCATCTGTAATGACCTTGCCCCACGTGGGCAGGACAGGATCACCCAGACCCAGCACCGCAAGTGAGGCTTCGAGGAAAACGAAGGTAGGGATCAATGTCACCATTTGCGGGATGAGAAGCGGGATGATGCGCGGGATGAGATACAACAGTACGATTCGCAAGTCCTTGGCACCGTATGCCTGCGCTGCTTCGATGTAGGGTGTTTCCTTCACTTGCAGGAAAACCGCACGATAGGTGATGATTGCCCCGCCAAAAATACTCAAGAGGATCGATGCCCCCAAAATGACCCAGATACTGCGCGAGTAAAACGTTCCTATCATGATGAGCATTGGCAGGAAGGGCAATACCAGGTTGACCTCGGTAATACGCTGAATGAGCGCATCCACCCAGCCGCTGTACCACACACCAACAGCGGCTATGAACATTGTTGTGACCGTTGTACCCAATGCGGCAAGCAAACCGAACGATAATGCAACAGGCACTCCCCAAAGCAGCGCAACTCCAATATCGCGGCGCATGTGATCCGTCCCTGCCCAGCCAGCAACGTAACCATAGAGGACGAATTCGGCATCAATACCGGAATCTTTCTCAAAGGTGAGGGCTCTGAGTTTGAGCGTGTACTGTCCATGCAGGGGTTGGGGCGGATTGGTGTCAGGGATGGCAAAAAGTCCTTCACGAGGATTCAGCCCGCCCAGTCGACGCGTGAGGCGTGCATCCTGTGTGAAGATGTAAGTCTGTGAGGCGGCAACGGAAAAATCCGCAATGCGAAGTTCGCGGTCATCTGGCGTCAAAAGTGTGACCGAAACATACGGCTGTTTCTCAACATACTTCGCCTTGAGGAAGAGTGTGATTTCCTGCGGGAAGGAGTCGAAGTTGTATTCGAACGGATAAGCGATCTCGATAACGTCGAAACCTTCCTCGTTTTGGGTGATCGTGGTGTTGGACTCATTCGATGCGAGTGTAAATGACTCAGGAAGTTTTTCGCCCCGGAATAGATTGACCCAGGCCGGTTCAGCATTAACGGGGTTTTGATACCAGACATCCTGCCCGCCGCGCCACAAACGGACTGCTTCCGAATACGGGATGGTGATGACGGTATAGATGGCGACACCGACCAGCGCAAGGATGATCAACGCACCGACAAAGGCAGAGGGGTATTGCTTGAGTTCACGGAATGTTTTGATGATGGTGTTCATTGACGTTTACCTCCGCCAACCTTGACACGCGGGTCAACAAGCGCATAAATGAAATCGAGCAGGAAGACCGTAATGGCAAGCAGGTATGCAAAGATGACCGTTGAGCCGACGATGACCGGCGTTTCGTATTGTCCGATCGCCTGCAACAACGTCGAACCGAGACCGGGCCATTTGAAAACACCTTCGAGAATGGGTGCACCTGTCCACAAGGTGATGAGGGTTAATGCAAAGGTTGAAATAATGGTTGGCAGGGTCGGGCGCATGATGTAGCGCCGCTCCAGCATGCGCGGGCTGAGCCCTTTGGCTTTTGCCATCTCAACATAATCTTCACTGGAATAAATAAGGAAGAATGTACGCCAGTTATAGGCATTGAGAAAGATGGTACTGAACGTGATGGAAAGCACCGGCAGGGTCAAGTGTTTCAGCAGGCTGAGGAAATAGTCAAATGGATTTTTGGGCGGCGGCGCGTCGACCATGCCGCCGTATGGAAGCACGCGCAGGATAGCGGCGAAAATGACAATGAGGAAGATTCCATAGAACCAACCCGGAGCAGAACCAGTGGGTGCCAGACCAACAATGGCTCGATCCCAAAAAGTTCCATAACGGCGGGAAAGAGATAACGCGATGAGAATACTGAAGATGAATAAAAGGATATTTGCTGTCGCGAACAGGAACAGGGTCGGCGGGAGGCGTTCGAGCATGATGTTGCGCACCTGTCGTGAACCGCTGTCGCTGACCATGTTCTGCGCCCAGCCCAGGTTCAGGGTCAGGGCATTGGTAAGGAAGCGCAGACTGCGCACGGCAAAAGGTTGGTCGAGACCGATGCGTTCTTCGCGAATACGGATCATGTCGGCAATACGCGCATCTTTTTCCTCCTGTGTAAGCAAACGGAAGGAAATATCAGTACGCACGCGCTGGTTCACATCCTCACGGATCGTAGCGCGCTGGATCTCGTCTACGTAGCCGCCCATGTTGGCGATCAGGACGGTCAGATACACCCCCACAACTGTTGTGAGAAACAGGGTGATGACTCTCACAAGGGTATAGCGCATTACCCGCACAAAAGTGCTGGTGCTGTGCTTTGTCTGTTCAGAAGGTAGTACATCCGGTTGGAAGGTTGCTTCTGCCATGGCGATCCGTCCTTTTCGCTCTCACCCCAACCCCTCTCCGTGCACCCCATCGGGGGTGCTTCGCAGGGAGAGGGGCAAGGGGTGAGAGAAATATTACTTAGACGTCACAAACTCGTATGACGCAAATGACGGGATGCTGACCACAGATGGGATGACAATCGCTTCGAGCTTGTTCGAACCTGACTCGAGCAGGGATGTCACATCTGCTGGGAGCACAACCTGGAACTGTCCCTCACCAACGGCTTCTGCTACGCCAGATGCTACCAGTTCGCGTTTGGCATTGAACAGCAGGTATTTCACTTCGCTGATGTCGGCATTGGCATACGGCTCACCTTCAAAATCGATGAAGATATCGTAAACCGCTTCAGTACCTGACTGTACCTGACCTGCACCATCGACTTCCACCTCTGCGATGCGTGGCGTCGAGAAGCGATCCCATTTATCAGCCGGGTCTGTGTAACCTTCATACCGTTTCAAGGTCAACGTGCCTTCCACAGGGAAGACTTGATCCAATACGAACGGACCCGTGTTTACCCAGAAGTGGTTATGCTCGGCATAGAAGGATTGCAGATTTGCATAACGTGCGGAGGCTTCCTCAGGGGTGATGTAGTTCCCAAGCGTTGCCGCATACGGGATCAACGTTTCAGACTCCGCCTGATCCAGATACTTCTTAAGGATGTCAAGGCTTGGACCGGAGAGCATACTCATCCATTCCACTTCCAGGGCACCGGCTTTATCGGTGGAGAATGCCAGTTCCTGATTGGTCTCAGCCAGAATTCCAGGGACGAGCGAGTGCCAGGCACCTTCACCGTAGGCATATTGCGGCCACCAGGTTGGGTTCGGATAGGTCATATTCTGGGTGATCATCACTTCGGCATCAAGCAAGAAGGCATCGTCGTAGGTTTCGATCACGAGTGGGTCGGTGGAAACGATGCGCACGCCGCGGAAGTGAGATAGATAGGCATCCAGGTTTGAAACATTCACCTCGTCATAAATGGCGCTTTCCTGCTTGGCATAGTCGAAGTTCATGATTATGTTCATCACAAAATCTGCAGCGGAGAGCGGTGAACCATCGTGCCAGGTAACGGTATCAAACATGTCGGCAGGATAGGTGACAGTGACCTTGGTCTTGGCGGTCAACCCATCGGGATACATCTCGCCGGCTGTGATGAAACGCTGCTCTGCCGCGTTCCAATCCACCCAGGCCTCTTCAGGAACAGTGATCTGAGGTTCAAACTTCAAAGTCACCCAATCCAATGTACTGGCAACTGGCAGACCTTCCTGAACGATCACTTCAGCACTTTCAAGGCGTTGAGGCCAGGACAGTCCGGTGAACGGATCAGCAACTGCACCGTAACCACTGATACCGCGTTGGGGCATTGTGTCATAGATCCAGTTGGAGCCGTTGATCGGGTTCCACGGATCAACCAAAATGCCAGGCTGTGAAATGCGGACTGTGCCACCTTCCTGGCCCTTCCAGCGCAGTGTCTGTGCCCAGGTGAAAGAACCAGCGGTACCACCTGCAAGGTCTGAAGAAACGCTCAGGTCGGACACACGAGGTGAGAACGAAGCCTCATCAACGACCCAGATCTCATAGGCTTCAGACATGGAATACGGCAATGCTTTTTCGAACAGTGCGCGGCGTTCTTCCAAGTTCTGAAAATCATTGCTTTCAAGTTTCAGTGCAACGTCATCGAACTCGGCGGGAGGCGTGTAAGCCTGCCAAAGCGGAATGCCAAAACCACGCGGCATGAAATAGGCGCTGAACTGTGAACCTTCATCGCGTGCGATGTTGGATGCGATCCACCCCGCGGTATAGACACTCCAGGTTCCTTCAGCCGGGTCACTTTGGATCCAGTATGGTGAGGCTTCGGTACGGTTCTTGTACAAACGCTCAACAGTGAAGCCGATCGTCTCCAATTGGTTGGCGAAGTAATCCCCGATCGGGAGGCGGTTATCTTCCGTGCGGATGACAAACGTCAGGACGATGGGAGAACCGTTGAATGTCCACTTGCCGTCCACTTTCTCCGCACCCAGAGCTGTCATGCGCTCGGTGACTACAGTATTCGCTTTTTCGTAGTCGTAGGCATATTTGGCTTCCAGGGCACGCATCAGATCTGCGTAACGGGCATAGTCAGGGAAGACTGTAGTCAACACAGAGTAGCGCGGGAGTGCCAATCCTTTATAGATCTCCTGTACAACATGATTGCGATCCACCAGCCAGTGCATCGCTTCACGAATCTGCTGGTCGGAAAACGGATTGAGGTCTCCGCTCGAGAATTTAGCTGGGTTGAACATCAGCGCCACGCTTGAACCGTAGACCGAGGAATACGCCAGGTTCGAGCTGGCTTTCACCGTTTCATAAACAGGTGCTTCGGCAACCGTATATGCATAGATGTCGAGCTGCCCGGCGTTTAGCTGGCTGACTGCGGCTTCCGCTGAGTTCTCTTCGGTAAAGACCACCTCATCCACCCAGGCACCTTTACGATCAGTCATCGTCACAGGCAACTCAGTCGGATCTGCGGCAGCAGGTGCTTCAGTCGCCGCGGCGACAGGTGCATCAGGTTCCTGCATGGCAGGTTCTTCGGTTATGGACGCTTCCTGTGGACCGCAAGCTGCAAGTACAAGGCTTAATGCCACCAGAAGACTGAGCAAAATACCAATTTGTTTGGACTTCATGAGTTTCTCTCCTTTATATAAATTCTTGATGTAGAGCAAAACTGTTCGCACTTCTTTGATAACGACCACCTCCTTTTGCGGACATGGAGGGAGGCGGCATCGGGTTGCGTAGCCCCGATATCCGCCTCGCCTTCCTTTTGGTTGCTTTCTGTGAGGAGATTTTTTCGAAAGCAAAGATCAACTCTATCGATCTGGTCACATCATACGATTTGAGAATGAATCAAGCATCCGTCCGGATATGCGTTTCTCACAACACCAGACAATGATTTATCATCTCCCCATGCAGGATGACATGTCCACGAATTACTTACAGCAATGGGTGAATAAAAACCCCTCGTAGGAGGGGGTGGAAATTACGTTAGGGGTGAATACAATGAGGGCGTTATGTACTATACTGTAAGCATGAGAAGAAGAATGAGACGGATCTTCTCCCATTTAATGGGACTCCTCATCGCCTTCGCGTTGGTCTCCTGCGGGAGCGGAAACACGCTTCCAGCCACGCCGATGGCTTCTTCCGCCGCGAACAGCCTTCCCGTAGCCCCGAGCCGGGTCTCCCCAGCCTCCCTGCCCGAGGTATGCAACTGCATCCTGCGCTTTGACCATATCAGCATTGAGCAGGGACTGTCCCAAAGCTCTGTGCGCGTCATCTTTCAGGATAGTCTGGGCTTCATGTGGTTCGGCACGGAAGACGGACTCAATCGTTACGATGGATACACCTTCAAAACCTTCAAGCCCGATCCAGATACCCTCAACAGCCTGAGCGACCGCTTTATCACCTCCATCGTGGAGGACAGGGAGGGCTACCTGTGGATCGGTACCCGGCAGGGCGGGTTGAACCGTTTTAATCCACGCAGTGAGGATTTCACGATCTTCCGTAACGACAAGGAAAACCCAACCAGCCTCAACGACAACCATATCAATGTGTTGTTCATCGACAAGAATAACGATCTTTGGGTGGGTACGGAGCAGGGACTTGATTTCTACGACCGCAAGACCGGCGGGTTCACGCACTACTCCTACAATCCCTTCGAGCCCGACAGTCTGACCGGAAAAAGTGTCACTGCCATTTATCAGGACAACCGTGGGCGTTTTTGGATCGGCACTTCCTCCGGCGGGTTGAACGAGTTCAATCCGCAAAGCAAAAAATTCACGCCCTACCTGAATAACCCGGAGGATATTACATCGATCAGCAACGACCACGTAACAGCCATCATCAGCGCCGGCGACTCGACCATCTGGGTTGGCACCTGGTTCGGCTTGAACCGTTTCGACCCCGATACAGGTGAATTCGAACGCTATACCCGTTCAGAGAACGATCCGCAAAGCATCGCAGGCAACCGTATCAATGCCCTGCAAATAGACAGCACCGGAAACCTGTGGATCGGCACGAATAACGGCTTGGACCGCCTGAGCAAGGCAGGTGGACGCTTCATCCATTATGTGAATGACCCATCCTACGGGAGAAGTCTGAGCAACAACTTCATCCTTTCTGTTTACGAGGACCGCGGTGGTTTGTTGTGGTTTGGGACGTATGGCGGCGGTGTGGATAAATACGACCGCCTGCGCGACAACTTCGCATATTACCGGCACATCCCCGACAACCCAAACTCATTGAGTGGAAATTTTGTTTTCCCCATCCACGTGGATTCGGAAGGCTATGCATGGGTCGGCACCTTTGGGTTCGGTTTGAACCGTCTTACCTGGTCCACAGGACAGGTGATCCGTTACCAGCATGATGATAAAAAACCAAACAGCATCGCATCCAACATCCAATGGTCGATTGATGAAGATCAGGATGGTGTTCTATGGATTGCCACCGCCAACGGGTTGGACAGCTTCGATCGGAAGACATTCAACTTCATCCATTACCAACGCAACCCGGACAATCCTGCCAGCCTGAGCGCAAACACTGTCCTTGCGGTCTTTGTGGATCGTGCAAACAATGTCTGGGTGGGAACCGCAGCCGGATTGGACCTGTTGGATCGGAAGACCAGCACTTTCATGCATTACACGCCCCAGGTGGGTGACCCCAACAGCCTCAGCAGTTCATCTGTATCTGTCATTCATGAGGATCAGGAGGGGCATCTCTGGGTTGGCACATCCGAAGGTGGCTTAAACAAATTCAACCGTGAAACCGAAAAGTTCACGCAGTACCATTCCGATCCAAACGATAAAAAGTCGCTTAGCAACGACTCGATCCTGTCGATCCATCAGGATACAAAGGGGAGGTTATGGATCGGTACGTTGGGCGGCGGGTTGAACCTGTTCGATCCAAAGACCGAAACATTCTCCTATTTCATCGAGAAGGACGGCCTGCCGAACGGTGTGGTATACGGCATTCTTGAAGATGATCTCGGATATTTATGGCTGAGCACGAACTATGGCATCTCGCGTTTCGACCCGGAGGCGAAGACCTTCCATAACTACGATGCAGGCGACGGCTTGCAAAGCAACGAATTCAACTCGAACTCCTACGCAAAGGGCAGGGATGGCGAATTCTATTTTGGCGGTATCAATGGCCTGACGGTCTTTCATCCTCTCAGTATCCTCGAGAATTCCTACCTGCCACAGGTCACTATGACATCGCTCACGCAGGAAGGTCAACCCATCAAAATCGATTCCAGCATTGAGACTGCGAAAACAGTGGTTTTGGAGTACCCTCAAAATTCCCTGGAATTCGAATTCGCGGCGTTGAGCTACAACCAGCCGGATAAAAATCAATATGCCTATTTCCTCGAAGGTTTTGACCCGGACTGGCAATATATCGGCACCAAGAGGGATGGTCGTTATACCAACCTGCCCGGTAGTGAGTACACACTTTATCTGAAAACCGCGAACAGTGATGGGGTCTGGAATGAAGCGCCGCTCCGCATTGAGGTCAAGGTCATTCCGCCGTTCTGGCAGACGACATGGTTCCGCGTCATGCTTGTCTTCGCAGTGGTGGGTGTGGTTGCCGTGGGCATCCGTCTGCGCACGCGAGCGATCCAGGATCGCAATCGTCAATTGGAACGACTCGTTCGTGAACGCACCAGCGCCCTCGAAAAACGTAACCAGGAGATCCAGGCACTTTATCAAGCTGACGAACGCATCCTGCGCAACGTCAGCCTGCAGCAGGTCTTCCAGACGCTGGTGGATGTGGCGGTGGATACCCTCAACGCCGACCGCAGCGTGGTCTTTGCCTGGGATGAGAAACAGACAAAGGTTACACCTCGCGTGAGCCGGGGCTTTTCGTCTGAAACTCTCAGGATACTGGATTTCAAAAAAGGTGAAGGAGTCGTGGGCAGGGTACTGGAGACCGGTCAACCTGCCATTGTGCGCCAGATCGAATTGAATGACTTTCGCACGGATATACGTGATGCGCTCATTGCTGAAGGCATCCGTTCATTCATACACATCCCCATCACCGTGGATAACAAGATCGTCGGTGTGTTCAACATCGGCTTCACCAAGCCCAACCTGATTGGTGATGATATCACCCGCCTGTTCTCGGCACTCACCCACCGCGCTTCGATCTCCATTGCCAACATGGAACTCTTCGAGCAGACCAAAGACCTGGCAGTGATGGAAGAACGCAACCGCCTCGCGCGTGACCTGCACGACAGTGCCAAACAAAAAGCCTTCGCGGCGCTCGCCCAACTCGCCACTGCCCGCGGCGTCCTGAACGGTAACGGCAAAAGCGCGACAATGCACCTCAACGAAGCTGAGAACCTCGTTTCAGATGTGATCCAGGAATTGACCTTCCTCGTGCAGGAAATCTACCCAATCGCCCTGCAGGAAAAGGGTCTGGCTTCGGTGCTGCGCGAATACGCTTATGAATGGGGAAACCGTAATGACATCAAGGTTAACCTGTCTTTGCGCAAGGAGCGGCGCCTGCCCCTTAACATCGAACAGGCAATTTACCGCGTCACACAGGAATCGCTGGCGAATGTGGCACGTCACAGCCGCGCGCAACGCGTGGACATTTCACTGATGTACAATGGAGGCACTCTGCAACTCTCCGTTGCGGATGATGGCTGCGGCTTTGACATGGACTTGAAAGGACATGGGCTGGGATTGCGCTCGATGCGGGAACGCATTGGAAGCATTCACGGCACGGTACAATTCCAGAGTGCTCCCGGACAGGGTACAAGGATCATTGTCCAGGTACCAACCAAGGACGATTAGGAAAGAGGCGAATATGGCTAAAAATAATCTCATCAGTATTTTGATCGTGGACGACCATGAGGTGGTGCGGAACGGCATCCGCTCTTTTCTTGAGACCATCAAGGATTTTGATGTGGTCGGCGAGGCTGAATCCGGGGAGAAGGCGGTCAAAATGGTTGCCGAGTTGATCCCCGATATTGTCCTGCTCGACCTGATCATGCCCGGCATGGACGGCGTGGAGACCACGCGTCAGATCAAGAAGATCAGTCCGCGCACACAGGTGGTGGTTTTGACTTCCTATCATGAGGATGTGCACATCTTCCCCGCCTTGAAAGCCGGGGCGATCTCGTACATCCTCAAAGATATGAAGATGGAGAAACTCGCTGACGCTTTATTGCGCGCTGTACGCCATGAAGTGACGTTACATCCGATCGTGGCAGAGCGTGTCCTGCAAAATATCCGCGGCGATGACAGCGAGGAACCCGCCCTTTTTACGGAACTGACCGAACGCGAACTGGATGTGCTGCGCCTGATCGCCAAAGGCATGACCAACAGCCAGATCGCGGAGAACCTTGTCATCAGTGAGAATACAGTCAAGGGACATGTCAGCAACATCCTGAGCAAACTGCATCTTGCAGACCGCACCCAGGTGGCTGTGTATGCGTGGCAAAGGGGATTGGTCAACCGGGATCAAATGGCGAATAAGTAAAACCGTCAATTAAAGAATCAGGCATCGTCTCCGTTCCTTCGCGGGATGGAGACGATGCCTGATTGGTTTAATCATTGGGACTTAATCGACGGGAGCCAATTCCCCATCCGTTTCATTCATGGAATTCGAGTTGGCGCGTCGGATGAAGAACAGCGCAGGGGTCAGGAGCAAGCTCGAGGTCACGAGCGAAGCGACAGCCGAACCGACTGCCGCGATCACCGCAACGATGGGACCTCCCAGTACCTGCCCGATGGCATCCACCTGTCCAAACATCGAGTGAACTGTAGCACGGACTTTTGAGTCCAGTTTCTGGTTAACCCACGCGGTCTGCAGTGGGATGTGAACATCGCGCAAGGCATCGATGACGAGATACAGGCTCAAGGTCAGGATGAGATACGGCGAGAGCGCAAAGCCGAGCATCGCAAGCGAGATGCCAGCCGTCACGATCATGACCGCGTGCCCGATTGCCAGTGGACTCGAAGAATCCACACGCTTCTCCACAAAGCGGACAGCTAGGATGGTGAGGATCGTCCCTGCCACGCGCAACGCCGCGAAGAACGCCACTTGATTATTGCCGAAGATGACAGGCAACTCAAATGTATCGAGCAGATGCTTGACCCAAAGACGGTCAAAGCCTTCGCTGTAAATTCCATAGAACAGACCGATGAATACGATGTTCATCAGGCGCGGCTTGGCACGGACAGTATCCACTCCTTGTTTGAAGGTATGCCACATGTGCTGCCACGTGTTGCGGTCTTCGCGCGGGGTGGGATGAAATCCCGTTTCAGGCATGATGACCGCCAGCGTGACGCCGATGAGCATGACACCGAATGCACCGAACCGAAGAGGCCTGGCAACGCTATTCGCCCCGGCAAGCGTGGCAAGCCCCATGCCGATCAGAGATGCGAACAGACCGATCTGCGTGGCACGGATGAAAAGTTTGTTGGCATCGTCTTCGCCGATCTCGTCGGTTATCCATGCCTGCGTTGCGCCAGAGGTGAAGGTATAGCCCAGCCCCCAAATGACTTGTGCAAACAGGATGGGCAGGAATGCGGGGAAAAAGCCCTCGACGAGGAAGCCCAATCCCATCAGGATATAGCCGATGATGATGGATAACCTGCGTGAGTACACATCCGCCACAATGCCCGTCGGCACTTCGAATACAAATGCGGAGAACTCCAACGTTGTGCCGACGAGGATGAGTTGCACGGGCGTAAGTCCCGCAATGGTAGCTTCATAGAGGGACGTAACAGTAAACATCATCGCAAAGAAGACCGACGCGCTGAATTCGATAAAAATGTAAACAGTTCTCGGGTTTACCTTAAAACGTTGGAGCATTGTGTACCTTTATGCAATTCCATATACATTCGAGTACTTCTTTGGGAATAGCGCATTGATGACAACCCGCGCATTATCGTTGTCGCACCAGCAATCGGGAAAGGCATGTTCTAATTCATCAAAACTGCGATACCCAAAAAGGATTTGAAGGAACGTCAGCGGGGGAAAACCAGCACTGCCATTGTTGGGATGGTCCGGTTTCCAATCTTCAATGGCAATTTGCCCGTACTTGAGAGTCAATTTGATCCCTTTCGCATACAAATTGATCAAATACTCGCCGCTGTGGTCGCAGGCAACAGAC
The DNA here is from genome assembly GCA_964436455.1 of uncultured Anaerolinea sp. Taxonomy (GTDB): domain Bacteria; phylum Chloroflexota; class Anaerolineae; order Anaerolineales; family Villigracilaceae; genus Defluviilinea. The sequence continues at coordinate 41,968 of CAYTDB010000028.1, forward strand.
TCGGATAATCTCTTTTCAAGCACAGGCTTGATATGATTCAAGAACTCGATCAGATCCGGCACGCGCATATACCACGCGTACGGTTCGCGAACAGACGGAAGGATACTCCTCAACGCCTCATACGCGGGATGCGACTCACCGAGATAAAAGCCGAACGATTCACAGGGTTTATTTTCGATCTTTGCATACTCCTGCCCGATATTCCACAGATAACGCGCAGCAAACGGAGAGGCTTCCAACCACGAAACTCCCGGCTGGAGTTCAAAATGGAATGCGTACGCGCCGGACATGATCAAGTATGGCGGGTGAGCAAGATAACCAACCGGTTTATGAGTCTCTACACGTTCGATCACGCGGAACTCGAGCCGCTGGATGTTATCCTGGCTCATTTCGTACAGGTTATTGTGCCAGTGCTCATGTGACCATTTCGCGCTGACCATGCTGCGCTGGCATCCATGCTCATATATGGACATCAAAAATGGAATATCGTTTTCTACTGCCGGGCGCAGCGCAAACTTCTCCGATTCCCCCTCCTTCAACTTGGGCGGCACGGAACCAAAGCGGCGCCCTCCAAGATTGAGTGCGAAATCATACCCGAACTGACGATAAAAATACGGAATGCCCGTAATGCCCTGCACCATCAACCCGCGTTCCGCGCTCCATTGATGTGCCACATCGAACTGCGCGCGCACGAGTCCGCGCCTGCGAAAATCGGGATGCGTTGCCACATATTCAGGTCGCCCGAATCCAAATTCGCTGCCCTCGTACGTCCATGTTTGCTGGATCAAACACATCGCCGAGACGATGCGTCCGCCCGATGTTTCTTCGACAATGGTGAAATCGTTCGGAGTGAGCGAAACATGCGGGCGCGATGAAAATAAATCGCGCGTCATCGCCGCAAGCCCCTGCCCGTCGCGCGAAGCCAATCCCTCATCGCCCAATTGCCCGCCAAAGAACAACGCGAGCGGTTCCCCATCTTCCTGTGATCCATGACGCAGAATCAATCCATCGCCAAGATCGCGTATGATCTTTTTTGTTTGAGTTGACATTTTTCCATACCCCGAATTGTAGGTCATGCTTGAAGCATGGCCTACAATAATTTTCTAACCTGCTGTAGCGCGGATATGGGATCCTTGAAATGGATTCCCTTCATGCCAACTTTTTCGCAGGCTTCGATGTTCTCGAGGAAGTCATCGACAAAGACCGCTTCTTCTGGCTGGACCTGTAACTGCTCCAGCGCAATGTGATAGATCTTCGGGTCGGGCTTTGCCACACCCACCTCCGCAGAAATGATCATGTGGTGGAAGGCATCGTCGAATTTCTCCCGCACGATGTAATTGCGCAGACCGCTCCAGGCGTTACTGATGAGACCTATTTTGTATTTTAGCTTGATCGAACGGAGAAACTCCACGATCTCGTGGTCGATCACATCGCCTGCAAAGAATTCATCGCGTACACGTTCGATTTCACTAACTGGCAGTTTGAGGGTTTTCATCACATTCTGCCAATGTTGTTCCTCGGTGATCTCACCGACAGAGGCACGGGCGGCGGAACCGTTCGGTCCGCCGCCGAATACAACCTTGTCAATGTCATCGTAGTCCATGCCAAAACTTTCAGCGAGATGCTGGCGCGGCGCCTGATATTCCGTGCGGAGGATGACCCCGCCCAGATCAAAGATAACTGCTTTGATGCTCATTTGGTTTTCTTGGCGGGCGCCTTTGGAGTGGCGGTCTTTTCCTTTGGCTTTTCATCAGTCGCTTTTGCGGCGGATTTCTTCGGCGCCCTTTTGGGTTTTGGAGCGGGTTTTTCCTCCACTTTGGCTTTTCCTGCGCGGGTGCGGTGATGCGAAGGCTTGGACTCCGGCTCAGTAGCAAATTCAGTTTCCGGCTTGGGAAGAGGCGCCTCCGGTAGCGGGTTGGCTGTCATCTCCGCTTCCAACTCCTTCAGCGCTTCGCGCCAGTTGGGCATGGACATTTCTAATTTCTGACGCAGGACCGGGGTGGACCGTCGGCAGCGCGGACAGTGCGCGTCGTAGTGTGTCAGATTATTCGCATCCAGGTGCTGTAAGGCGTCGAGTTTTTCGATACGCCCGATGGTGAACGGGGTCTGGCAAAAAGAACAGCGAAGGTTCATGTTGGTCTCCTTTTTGATTCGCGCAATCTCCCATGCCTGAATTTTCAGCCACAGAGACACAGAGAACGCGGAGATATGTTACCTTCTTCTCTGAGTCTTTGTGACTCTGTGGTGAGGGTTTTACACAGGAGAGTTTATTGTTTTAAAGTGATTGTACACTGATTTCTTTTCCAGGTCGCAACTCTTTTTCGAACTGCTCGAATGCGTGATGCACATGCATGCCAGCGTTTTGATAGAGCCGCAGCGCGCCGGTCAGGTTCTGTGCGTCCACACCCAAGCCAGCCATACGCTGACCACGGCGATACAGTTCGCAGAACGAATGACGGAGCAGCGCAAGACCAATGCCATGTTTGCGCCAGGGACGTCGGACGCCCAGCGTGTTGACCCAACCCACATTGGGATTGTCGTATGCATGTTGACGGCACAGGGAGACGCCAACGATCTCATCGCTGTTCATGGCGAGGAACCAGAGCGAGGGATCAAAACCCTCATACCCGGTCATCATGTGTTTGAAGCGTGCAAAACTTTCCTCGAACGGCGCATCCACGTGACCGAAATGATCGCTGAACGCTTCATCCACGGTACGGTAGACCGCTTCGAGGTCCGTTTCGGGGTTGCAGGTATGCAGGGTGATACCCTGTGCCCACTGCGGTTCGGCTGGCGGTGCGTCCATGTTAATGCGCATGGTGTATGAACTACGGATGTGTTGATAACCCAAATCCTGGATAAGATTTTTTGCACGGTCAGCAGCTTGATATGTTCCAATGCGCGGGGCGAAACGCAGGTCTGTCGGGATTTCGTTCAACGCCGTTTTGGCGCGTTCCTCAGCCCATGCAAGCAGGTATGTGCCAATACCGAGACCTTCGTAACGCGGGTCGACGCGTCCCCAGATCCACGGGTGAACAGGCGGCTTAAAGTTCGTCCATACTTCCACGTAACCGACCATCCCGCCATCCGGGGCAAAGACCAGGCGAATATCCTCCGCCGGATCGAAGCCGGGTGAGACCCATTCGGTGCGGATCGCCACAGCATCGGTGATCTCATCTTCTTCGATCACTGTTTGTGTCCAACGATTGAACAAAGCCATGGCAGGTTCCACATCGTCCAGGGCAGCACCACGGGCGCTGAAACCTTCGGGAAGCGATACCTCCAATTGTTCCTGTAGGAGTGCTTTCATTTCCTTCTCCTATTTTTACTCGATGAGTTTGCGCCCGGGGCGCAACTCCTTTTCATAAGTGACAAATTCGCTGGCGGCATACATACCCGCCTTCTGGTACAAGCGCGTGGCTCCGGTGGGATTTTGCGCATCCACGCCGAGACCAATGGTCTTTGTGCCGCGCTTGTAAAACTCGCCAAAGGAATGGACCAACAACGAGTACCCCAATCCTTTCTTCCGCCATGGACGGCGAACACCCAAATTACCGATCCAGCCAATGCCCATGCGGTAACGGTTCAATGAGGCTCCCGCGATCTGGTCGCCGTCCCAGGCGATCATCCACAATGACGGATCGAAGTGAGAGCTTTCCAATCGGTACTCCACCCATTCATCGAACGGAGTCTCGTTATGCTCCCATTGGTCACTGAATGCTTCACTCATTGCCTGCCAGACCAGATAGGCATGTTCCTCTCTTACAAAGGGACGCAACTCAATTCCATCCGGGAGAACAACCGCAGGCGGCGGGGATGTAAGATCTGCCTGCATCCGCCAGTGATGGCGGACAGGGGCATAGCCTTCACCTTCATGGATGCTCCTGCCATCCTTGTCCCTGGCATCCATCGTGCTGTGGATGTACACGCGCACGTCCGGCTCCGCCAGTTCGATCTCTTTGAGCGCACGCTCTCCCACGGCACGCATCAAAGCTGTTCCAATGCCCAATCCCTTGAACCTGGGATGAACACATCCATCCGTGCGAAGTTTTGCATGTTCATGCGCGTTATAGAATTCTTCATATCCAACGATCCGTCCATCGGCGGTCTCCGCAATAATAACGTCCGTTTCGATGTTGAAGTTGGGCGACTCCCATTCATGCTTCATTTCTTCTTCGGTCACTGCAACGGTGGTATCACCATCCGCTTCGCACACGTCATAGACGAGTTGCGTCACAGCGGAGAGGTCATCCCATATCGCAAAACGTAAAGTTACACTTGGGTCAAGAATTGTTTCGTTTGTTTGTAGTTTTGTATTCATGATGTTCTTTCAGTTCCAGTTTCGTTTCTTTTCATAGACCAACAATTTTTTGGATTTCCGGAATCCGACCGATTCATACAAACGGATCGCGGCTTCGTTATCATGATTCGTGCACACGTCCGCTTCGGTCATTCCCTCAGACTTGAGCCTGCGCATCGCTTCGAACAGCAGACTCTTCCCGAGTCCTCTTCGCTGGAAGTCCGGGTGCGTTCCCACAGGTTCAAAGTGACCGACCTTCGTCAGCTCATCCGTCCATACGATACAATATGCAGCGACCTGTCCCTGCGGTGACATGACATACAACTCATGTTCCGGCACGTAGACTGGTGACTGCATCAACCTCCACGTGCGGGGCCAGTACTTCTCAAATTGCTTGCTCGACCCGAAAGCCGCGTGAGATGCGACTGCTCGCAAACGCGCGTCTTCTTCGGTGCCACGTGAGGCTCGGATGTGGAATCCGCTTGGGAGTGGGGACTCAGGCAAAGGTCCAGAGATTGACCGCTTGAAATAGATATTGTGGAATTCCTTCTTCGTGAAACCATTTCCTTCGAGCCATCCAATGCGGACTGTGTCGTCATCCGCATTCCAGAGCGAGTTAACCTCATCCAGTTCCGGCATGTTCTCCTCTGCCCATGCAAGCATCTCATATTGACGCGGGTCGCCGCGCAACTCGGGTACGGTAAACACATCAAATGCCTTCTCGTCAGGTGAAAGCAAAGCCCAGCCAACCAGACGATCATCTTCAATCCACAAACGTATGTTAGATTGCCACATTTCCTGCGGTTTGTCGATGTAGAACAGCCACCATTGCAAGTCGCCTCGATGGACGTAATGCGTGCCATTGTTCGCCTTGCCGCCCTCAGACAGGAGATCAAGCATGGCGTGTAAATCCTGCAAGCCATCATATGAACGCGTTTTCATTTTGCATCGCCATCCATTCTTCGCGCAGGATGCCCATGAAGAGCATATCCCAGCGCCTGCCTTCCTTATTCAATACCTGCCGCATCCGTCCCTCGTGGCGGAAGCCCGCCTTCTCATACGAGCGGACCGCGCGAGGGTTGTACTCAAACACATTCAGCGTGACACGATTCAAATTGACCTCGGTGAAGGCATAGCGCAGGATCACTTTCATCACGTCCGTGCCATAGCCTTTGCCCCAGAACTCGCGCTCACCGATGCCGAGCCCAACGAACGCATCACGCCCGGGCCAGTTATAAACATACAGGTCAATATCACCGAGAAGCATGTCGTCATCCAGTTTGCGGATGCTGAACCAGTGCTGGTTGACCGACTGCTCCTCCAATTCCTTTTCCAGCCAGCGCTGTACGTCCTTCACAGAACCGAGTTGACGCACACCACTGTCGATCAGGCGGCGGAATTCCGAGTCGCGGCCCCACCGCACAAAAGCTTTACCAGCCTCCTCCGCGTCCATCGCGCCCAGGCGTACAAGTTCGCCTGTGTAAATGTCCTTCATTGATTCTCTCCATTCTGCATTGCCAGCCACTCATCGCGCAGGATGCCCATCCATAACGAATCATTCTGCTTTCCAGCGCGCTGCACATCTCCACGGGTGCACCCTTCGAGGCGGAACCCAGCTTTTTCATAAGCACGCAGGGCGCGCGGGTTATTGTCCATCAAGCCCAGAGATACGCGATACACATTCAACTCAGTGAAGGCATATTGCAGAGCCAATTTCAGCATGTCCGTGCCGTAGCCTTTCCCCCAAAACTCCCGTTCGCCAATGCCGATGCCGATCCAGGCTTCATTATTGATCAGTTCAAGCCACAAGCCGAAGAAGCCGATGAACTTATCATCTGCCAGGGTGCGAACAGAAAAGGGATATCGTTTCGGCGAAAAGCTTTTCTCGATCCGCTTCTCAAACCACTCCTTCCACTTCTTCTCCGAAACCATGTGGGCTGGTTCTGAATCGGCAAGGCGGATGAACTCCGAATCCCTTTGCCAGCGGGACTCTGCCCTGGCTTGCGCGTCCGGTTCCTCCATCGTCAAGCGGACCAATTCTCCGCGAAATAGATCTCTCATCACATTCTCCTTTTGGATTCGCTGCCGCTTCAGACTACGCTCCAGCCTGCTTCTGCCATTCATCCTTTAACAAGCCGAAAATGAGCAGGTCCCAACGACGACCATCCCGATCCAAAGCCTGGCGCCTGCGTACTTCTTCGGTGAAACCAAACTTCTTCAATAAGGCAATCCCTGCTTCGTTATATTCCTGCCCAGATGCAGTGACACGATACAAATTTAATTCGGCAAACGAAAAACGGAGCAGCATTGCCAATGCCTGTGAACCGCAGCCCTTGTGCTGGTCATCCCGCGAACCAATACCGAGACGAATCCAGCCGTTACCGTTCGACCACTCGATGCGATTGATAACAGCTTTACCAATTAACCTGTCATCCTCTTTGGTGCGGATGGTGAAGTAAAAAGCGTTCTTGTCCTCCTCGATCTCTTTCTCGAGCTTCTCGTACTTTTTCTTCAACAGCGCGGCTGACATCGGGCGCGCCGGGTCAACCTCGAACATGCGCGTGAATTCTGAATCATGAGTCCATTTGGATTCGACCTCCGGGTCCTTCTCGTGGTCAATGGGACCGAAGCGGATATCCTGTCCTTCGAATAATTGATTTTGAATATCAAACATGGTTTTCTCCATTTCCCCTCTCCCTATGGGAGAGGGCAGGGTGAGGGATAAAAAATCAGCCACAGGCATTTGCCCATGGCTGAGGAGAAGGTGAAAATAAAAACAGCCACGGGCGAGTGCACCGCGGCTGTTGTCTACAAAGAATTGTGTAAACTAACTGTGAGCAGGCGCACTACGACAAGGAACGAAACCAGAACCGCCGATCTGGGTGCGGAAAGACTTCGTGTACTTCTTTGTATTGCTCATTGCCATGGGTCGTGCGCCTCCTTTCGTGGGATTTTTCGAACGCCAGCGAGTGTAACATGCGGGTTTATTTCCCGTCAAGTAATTGGAAGAAGGTTTATTCGTATGGCCATTTGGAAATCAGATGTGGATACCATCCCCCTACACACGGTACTGATCGCATCCGATCACCCGGAGAACATTTCTGCATTGGAAGCCCTCTTCCAGCAGAGGAATTGCATCGTACTTTCAGAAACGAACGTTTCCAATGCGCTTCAAACGGCGCGATTGGTTGGTCCATCACTAATGCTGGTGGATATGAAACTATCAAAGCAGAAACGTGACGCGATGCTAAAGGAATTGCGTGCCGCCAGCCGAGGTCCGATCATTCTGATCACGTCAGCAAACACGGTTGAAGAAGTGATGGAAGCCAACCAGGCAGGCGCGGATGAATGTCTTGTCAAGCCTGTTAACCCGGCAGTGTTGATCGTCAAGGCAATGGCATGGCTGGGACATGGTCAACGCAGGAAATATATGACCGGTCCGCTGGGTGTGAACCCGGTCGTCTAACTTCTCTTTCTCCTCCTTTTGAAATGAAAACTCCCGACTGCCACGGGAGTTTTCATTTTCTGTTTATGGTGCGATCAAACCAGCCTGTAAATCATCCAGCGTCTGCTGAACGTCCCGTTGCCTTCCCGGGGAAAGAAGGCTTGGGTCCACGTCACTCAGCCCAAGGGGAGATAGAACCGTGATCCCCCCTTGTCCAGATAACAGTAGGGGCCAGGCAGTCTGAATCGCTTTGATGGTATCCGGCTGGATGGTCATGATCCAACCGGCGGGGCGCTGTTCGGGGGTGATCGTCCCGATCATGGATGTGCCTGTTGTGCCGATGTAATCCACAAGGTCTTGTGTGTAAATATCCGGGTGGATGAAGAGCGTGCGCACCTTGTATTGCAGAATCAGGATATCCGCGAACGCGTCGTAATCATTCACGTTCTGTTCGGCACCAATTTCAAGGTACTGAGGAAAATCCCAGGGCAGGTAAAAATAGGGACGGCAAAGACCGCAATAGAATCTCCTGCCATTGGCAAAGGCGTTGTACATACGGATGGCATTATCGTTGTCCTTGGGCATCAACATGCCAATGCGGTAATCCTCGGTAAGCATGGCGGCGGTATACCCGGCAAGGAAACCGGTGATCTCAGGTTGTGAACTTCCGCCAAGCACGCTGACATTGGCGCCTGGCGTAACTCCCGCAACGTTGATCGCAAGGAATTGCGCACCTGGCGCGGCAGGGGCAAGCGCGGAGATGCCAGGGTCGGTCAGTAAGGCAATGACGATCTTCAAGCCCGGCTCAAGGTCGGCAGACACCAAAGCGTTGCGCACCTGAAAACGCATGCCGGAAGCCTGCGCAAGGTCATAAACCGTTTTTTGGTAGAGGTTCGATGTTTCCATATCCATATCCGCAGGCAGGACGAGGATCGCAAGCGGGATGGTGGGCGTGGCTGTCAATTCGGGAAGCGGGGCGGGCGTTTCGGTTGGCGCTGTCGTTGCAGTAACAGCCGTGGCAGTTTCCTGCCCAGTCCCGCACGCACTCAACAATATTGCTAG